>JAKABA010000349.1:0-1405 GCA_021802115.1 bacterium
CGCGGAGTCCATCACCTACCTCTCGGCTCCCAAGGCCCAGGAGGCTGAGGAGCCCAGAGCCAAGAGCAAATGACCGGGCTGGTCGGAGCCGTCCTCACCATGGTGGTGGGGGCGGCCCTGCTCCTTTTCACCGGCTTCGCCGTGCTCATGCTCGTGCGCAGCCTGCTCAACTGGAGGAGGGGCGGGGCCCGCCTGGGCTGCCTTCTCCTCATCGTCCTGTTCATCCTCTGGTTGGTCACGGGGCTCGCCTCCAGCGCCGGCCAATCGTCCGGGGCCGTGGCTCCCGCTCCGGCGCATGTGGCCGAGTGATGGGGAGCCGCTACACGACCGAGCGCAGGGAGTGGTGGGATCCAGGTGGGATCCTGCTCTCGGTCGTGCGCCAGCCGGCGGTCTGGGCTTTCCTGGCCACCCCATACGTCACCGGCGCCCTGGGCTGGCCGGAGGGGATGACGGAGGTCGCGACCGGGGTGGTCACGGCCTTCGTCCTGGTCCTGACCATGCACCGCCGGCACTGGTCGGTCGCGGCCGGGCTGCGGCGGGCCATGGCGGAGTCGGGGCTGGTGGGGAGGGACGCGAGGGGCAGGGTCGTCCTGCCCCGGGCCCGGCTCCGCAGCCAGTGGGTCGGTCCCAACGTCACCCTGCGCTGGCGGATGCCTGCGGGGGTGACCCTGGCCGACGTGCTTGCCCGGCAGGGCTCGCTCGAGGCGAGGTGCGACTGCGCCCTGCGCTGCTGGGAGGAGCCCGGCTCCCTAGTTACCGAGGTGCTCCGGCACCGGATCCCGGAGGAGGTCCCCTACCGCGCCTTCTACTCCGGGCCCCGTCCTCACGGGCGCTGCCTGGTGGGCCTGGGCAGGGGGAGACGGGGAGCCCTCTGGGTGGACCTGGACTCCTGCCCTCATCTGCTGGTGGGAGGCATGACCGGAGGTGGCAAGAGCGTCTTCCTGCGCCAGGCGCTGACCTTCCTCTGCTGCGACCATCCTCCGGAGCGGCTGCGCCTCGCGCTCGTCGACCTCAAGGGAGGGGTGGAGCTCGCCCACTTCGGCCTGCTGCCACACGCCCTCTACCCGGTTGCGGACACCGTGGCGGCAGCTGCGGAGACTCTGAGGCGCGTCCGGGAGGAGCTGGACCGGCGGCTCTCCGTGGTCAGGTGCTCGGTGGAGGCTGGTGACTCAGCTGCCCCCGCCGGCTGGCCCCGGATCCTGGTGGTGGTGGACGAGGTGGCCGAACTGACGGTCCGCGATCTTGGCGACGACCGGGCCGCCCGGGCCGCCCAGCAGGCGGCCACCGGGCGGCTCTGTGAGATCGCCAGGCTCGGGAGATCGGTGGACATCCACCTCGTCTGCTGCACCCAGAGACCGGATGCCGAGGCGGTGCCGGGGCAGCTGAAGGCCAACCTAGCCGGCAC
>JAKABA010000349.1:1415-3593 GCA_021802115.1 bacterium
CGCCTTCCGGGTCAGAGCCGCCCTGAACAGCTTCATCCTGCTCGACAGCGACAGGGCCTCTCTGCTGCCGCCGCATCCGGGCCGGGCCATTTGGGCTCATGAGACCGTAGAGGAGTTCCAGGCGGTCGACTGCTCGGTGGAGGAGAGCCGGGATCTGCTGCTCGCCAGGTGGGGTTCCGGGAGGGTCTCACCCACCACTGGCCCTGTCTCACAGTGGTGGGAAAATACGTGCCCCCCTGCCGACGAACTCTCGGATCCATCGTGATGGCAGACCTGAGGATTCTGAGCGCTGGGGTCGACACGCTCCACTGCTCCGTCCGTGGCGACCTTCAGGACGGGCTGCTGGTCTTCCTCGAGGCACTCAAGGAGGAATCTCAGCGGACCAAGGAGCTCCAGGTGGTCACCTGGGGCGAGCAGTCCCTCTCGGTGGCCCTGCGTCCCCACGGCTGGCGGAGCTATCCGTTCTGGGCCAGCTCCCCCAACATAGAGGTGGCGATCGGGGCTTCTCCTCCTTTCCCCCCGGTGTTCATCCAGGCTCACTCCGCCTATCTGCACTCCAGAGGAGCGGACCAAGCGGTGGCCGAGATCTCCCAGTGGCTGGACGCCAACGTGACGCGAGACGAGCCGATGCTGGGCATCTCCCGTCTCGACCTGTACTGCGACCTCCAAGGCTGGTCTCCAGTCATCGAGGACTTCGACCGCTTCCACTGCCGGGGGGTCCGTCGCCGGGCGTACTCGATGCCGGCCCAGGACCAGGCCCACCGGAGGGGCCGCAGGCCGAGTGGCTTCGTCTTCGGAGGCGGCGACCTGATGGGTCGCTGCTACGACAAGACCCTTGAGCTCAGCGTCCGCGGGTCGGAGTGGCCCAAGGCGCTGTGGGTGGACTGGGACCAAGACCAGCCCGTCTGGCGGGTAGAGTTCCAGTTCCGCCGCCGCTCCCTGGTCTCATTGGGCTGCTCGACTCCAGCCGAGGCCCTCGCCAGCCGTCAGGAGCTGTGGCGGTACGCGACCCAGTGGCTGTCGCTGCGCACTCCCACCACCGACTCGAACCGGTCCCGCTGGCCGGAGGCTCCGGAGTGGACCGTGATCCGCCGGGCGCAGGTAGGGTCGCCGACATCACCGCTGGTGCGGGACCTCGTCCGGTCTGCTGACGAGCTGCGGATAATCCGGGGGCTGGTTGGCTACGCCTCCAGTCTGGCCGCTCTGGGGGCGGCACCGGGACTCGGAGCGGCTCTGGCCAGGACGGTGCCTGGTATTCCCAGCTACCTCGAGCGGAAGGGCGAGGACTTTGCCGCCATTGTGGCTCGCAAGCGCCGCCAGAGGGTCGAAGTGGTCTCGGGGCGGGCGGCGGCGCGGGAGCTGCTAGACGCTGGTCGGCCCTGGGAGGACGTAGAGCCTAGAGATCAGGGGCTCAAGTCCGCTGCGCCAGGCCGACCCGGGGATGAGTCGTGAGCGTGGTTCTGGCGGCGGAGCGGTTGAGGTTTGAGATTGCCCGGAGGGGATGGGGCAATGCCGATCTAGCTCGGGCGGCCCAGGTCAGCCCTGCCACCATCACGACGGCAACGGCCGGACGACCGATCAGCCCCAGCACCCTGCGGAAGATCGCTCTCGCCCTGTCGGCGTCCGCGCCAGTGTCCGGCATCGACGAGATTCTTCCGGGCCTCCCCAGTGAGTGTGGGTCACCAGAGGGAGCGCAGAGATCCGACTTGGGCCGTCGGGGTGGTCAGCTCTCTGACGGCGGCTCACGGCTCAGGTGAGCGTCGCGAGGCGTCAGGCGGGGGCGCATGGCGGCCATGGATCTCACCTCAAGGATCCTTCCCGAGCAGAGCGGCCGCGAGGGCTTCGTAGGCGTCGCTGGGCGAGAGATGGGAGTAGACCTGCTGGATCATCGTGGTTGACGAGTGGCCGACGATCTCGGCGAGCTGGATGGGATTCATCCCGCGGGTGATTGCCCAGGTCACGAATGAGTGCCTGAACAGGTGGGGATGCACCCGCTGGGTGATCCCGGCCCGCCCGGCCGCGTTGCGAACGATCTGCTGGATCCCGGAGGGCGTGAGCGGCTCATAGGTTCCGGTCCGAGGGCTGCGGCGCAGGCTCACAAAGAGGCGGTCGGTCCCCGGATCGGCCGGCCGGGTGCGGCTGGCATAGCGCTGGATCCGGCTGGCGAGCTGGGGCATG
>JAKABA010000350.1 GCA_021802115.1 bacterium
TTCGGCGACGCCGCCAACCTGGGTGAGGCCTACGAGCACGCGCGGCACCAGGGCTTCGGGCCCGAGGCGCGGCGCCGGATCGCTCTGGGCACCTACGTGCTCAGCAGCGGTTACTACGACGCCTACTACCTGCGCGCCCAGAAGGTGCGCACCCTGGTCGCCCAGGATTTCGAGCGGGTGTTCGGTGAGGTGGACTGCCTCATCTCCCCGACCGCGCCGACCGCCGCCTTCAGGATCGGTGAGCGAGTCGCCGACCCGCTGGCGATGTACGCCACCGACCTGCTGACCCTGCCGGCCAACCTGGCCGGAATTTCCGGGATCTCGGTCCCCGCCGGGTACAGCGACTCGCTGCCCGTGGGCCTGCAGGTTCTGGGTCCCTACCTGGGGGAGGAGACCTGCTTCCAGGTGGCGGCTACGGTGGAGGCGGCAGCCGACATCTGGCGGGATCGTCCCGGCGCCGTGGCCGCGGCTGGGGAGCTGAGGTGAGCGATCGCTGGGAGGCCGTGATCGGCCTGGAGGTGCATGCCCAGCTGCTGACCCAGAGCAAGATGTTCTGTGGCTGCCGCGCCCAGTACCTGGGTCGGCCCCCCAACAGCAACACCTGCCCGGTCTGCCTGGGTCTGCCGGGGACCTTGCCGGTGATGAACCGGGCGGCGGTGGAGATGACCATCAGGACCGCGCTGGCGCTGGGCTGCGAGATCCCGGAGTTCACCAAGTTCGATCGCAAGAACTACTTCTATCCCGATCTCCCCAAGGGTTACCAGATCTCGCAGTACGACCTTCCCCTGTCGCGCAACGGCTGCCTGGAGTTCGAGGTCGGAGGCCGGGTGGTCAGGGCCGGGATCACCAGGGTGCATCTCGAAGAGGACGCCGGGACCCTGCATCACGCCGGCGAGATCCATACCTCGGCGTTCTCTCTGGTGGACCTGAACCGGGCGGGCGTCCCGCTCATGGAGATCGTGGGCGAGCCTGACCTGCGCCGCCCCGAGGAGGCCCCGGCGTATCTGGCGGCGCTGCGGCAGACCCTGATGTACCTGGGGGTCAACGACGGCAACATGGAGGAGGGCAGCCTGCGCTGCGACGCCAACATCTCCCTTCGGGAGCGGGGCTCATCGGAGCTGGGCGCCAAGGTCGAGGTCAAGAACATGAACTCCTTCCGCAGCATCCAGCGGGCCCTCGAGTTCGAGCTGGAGCGCCAGTCGGACCTTCTCGACCAGGGGCGGACCATCGCCCAGGAGACCAGGGGTTGGAGCGAGCTGGAGCAGGTCACGGTCTCCCAGCGCAGCAAGGAGGAGGCCCAGGAGTACCGCTACTTTCCCGAGCCCGACCTGCCCCCGCTGCGGGTCGCGCGCGACTATGTCGAGCGCCTGCGGTCCGAGCTGCCCGAGCTACCTCGGGCCAAGCGCCGGCGTCTGGTCGAGGCGTACTCCTTGAGCGAAGATCAGGCGCGGGTCATCTCGGAGAGCCCGGCGGATGCTGCCTACTTCGAGGCGGTGGTCGCGGCCGGCGCCGAGCCGCGCTCGGCGGCCAACTGGCAGGTGCAGAACCTGCAGGCCCTCTGCAACGCCGCCAAGATGCGGGTCGCCGATTGCCGGATCCCGCCCGCGGCCCTGGCCGAACTGGTGAGGCTGGTCGACCAGGATCGGGTGAGCGGTGCGGTCGCCAAGGAGGTGCTGGCCGAGTGCTTCGCCAGTGGCGAGGCCCCCGCCCATCTGATCGCCAGCCGGGGGCTGAGCCAGGTGAGCGACGAGGAGCAGCTCAAGCAGCTGGTTGAGCAGGCCGTCGCCGCCAACCCCAAGGCCGCCAGCGACTACCAGGCCGGCAACGACAAGGCCCTCAACTCCCTGGTGGGGTCGGTGATGCAGGCTTCGAGGGGCAAGGCCAATTCCAAGATGGTGGGCGAGCTCCTGCGCGCGCGGCTGCCGCGCGGATGAGGTGGCCCGCTCCCGAGTGAGCGCCGCACCCGCAGAACCCGGTCTCGACCTCAGCCCCGGCCAGCGGCTGCGCCTCAGCTGCGAGCGGATGGCGCATCGAGGCCTCGGGGTGGGGCACTTCCGGGGCAGGGTGGTCTTCCTGTTCGGCGCCCTCCCCGGTGAGGAGGTCACCGCTCGGGTGACTCGGGTGCGCCGCCGTCACGCCTTCGCCGACACCGAGGCGGTGCACCGGCGCTCCGCCGAGCGGGTCGAGCCCCGGTGCCCGCATTTCGGGGTGTGCGGGGGCTGCCAGCTGCAGCATGCCTCCTACCGCTTTCAGCTGGAGATCAAGCGGGAGATCCTCCAGGAGGCCCTGGTCCGCCGCGGGATCCTGCTGCCGGACGACTGGGAGGCGGTGGGGGCCGTCTCACCGTACGGATACCGCTGGCGGGGTGAGCTGCACCGGGGACCGGACGGGAACCAGTTGGGGTTCACCGGCCGGGGGTCGTACCGGGTCGTGCCGGTCAGCGGGTGCCCCATCCACCATCCGGTGATCGATCGGGCCATCGGCCCGCTCGGCCACTTGGTGCAACCGCTGCAGGGGGTCGAAACCGTGCATCTAACCGTGGGGGGCGCCGGCCAAGAGCTGCTGCTGCAGACCCGGCCGGACCGTCGCCCCGGGGAGGAGCTGGTGGCGACCGCAGACCTGGAGTACCCGGGGGCGCCCCGGCTCACCGCGGAGTCCACCGACCTCGAGTACCGCGGGAGGCGCTTCAGGGTGCATGCGGACTCCTTCATCCAAGTCAACCAGGCCAGCCTCGAGCGGCTCTACGAGACGGTGCTGGAGTGGCTCGGCGACCTCGACGGCCAGTTGGTGGTGGACGCGTACGGAGGCTCGGGCTGGCTGGGGCTGCGGCTGTGCGACCAGGGGGCCAGGGTCCTGGTGATCGAGCAGAGCCCGATCTCGGCCCGGCTCTGCCAGCTCCATGCCCAGATGTACGAGCAGCCGCGGCTCGAGGTGCGCTGCGGGGCGGTGGAGGAGCTGCTGCCGGATGTGGGGATGCCGGACGTGGTGGTCGTGGATCCTCCCCGCAGCGGTCTGGCGCCTCAGGTCAGCGGGTGGCTCGCGATGGCCGGTCCGCCGGTGCTCGCCTACCTGAGTTGTGAGGTCTCCGCGCTGGCCCGGGATTTGGACGCGCTCTGCCGGCTGGGCCCGTACCGCCTGGAGCGGTTGCGGCTGGTGGACATGTTCCCGCAGACCTATCACTTCGAGACGGCAGCTCTTCTGGTCCGCGACTGAGCAACACGGTGGGCGCCGGCGTCCACCGATCCCCGATACTGGGGGCTCCGACTTTTCCCAGTTGCAGGTTTGCCCCAAGTCATGTCCTCAGTTGAATTCGCCCATCTCCACAACCACTCCGAGTACTCGCTGCTGGATGGCGCGGCCCGACTCAGGGCGCTGGTGGAGCGGGCCAGAGCCCTGGGCCAGTCCGCAGTCGCGGTCACCGACCACGGGGTCCTGGCGGGGGCGATCGAGTTCTACGAGGAGGCGACTGCGGCCGGGATCAAGCCGATCATCGGTTGCGAGGTCTACATGGCCGCGCGGTCCCGGCTGCAGAAGGAGGGGCGAGCGGATCGCGACCCCTCCCACCTGATTCTGCTGGCGCGTGACCAGGTC
>JAKABA010000351.1 GCA_021802115.1 bacterium
AACCGCCAATGGGGCCCCATCGGGCGGGGGAGCGGGCCGAGCGTGAGCAGCCGGCGGCGAGGGCACCGAGCTGGCGAGGGGTCGGGCCACTGTCGGGAGCCGACCGCAGAGCCCCCTGGCCGGGGATCGTCGCGCGGCTGGGAACAGAGCCGGCCCGGGCATCCCATACTTCGCTTCAGCCGTCGGCCCATGGCGTGCGCGACTGCTGCGCCCATGGTTGGGAGGATGCCGGCCAGAGGCTGCACCGCAGCACCAGGGCCGGGGCCGCCCGAGCCGGCCGGGGGGCGCTCCCTGAGGCCTATACTCCACTTCGCCGATTGCCCAACGGAGCGCACAGGACCGGGCTTGAGATGCCAGCTCGACTGGAATTAGAGGAACTCACCACCCACATCCGGGTTCACCGCGGGGAGGTGGTGGCGGTCGACCACCTGAGCCTTGCCATCGGGGAGGGGGAGACCGTGGGGCTGGTGGGCGAGTCCGGATGCGGCAAGACCACGACCGCGCTCTCCATCATGGGCCTGCTGCCTCCCGGAGGGCGGGTCGCCCACGGCCGGATCTGGTATCAGGGGCGTGACCTGGCAAGGCTTCCCGAGCGGCAGCTGCGCCGGCTGCGCGGCCGGGAGATAGCGATGGTCTTCCAGGACCCCGCGCTGGCCCTCAATCCGACCATGGAGGTCGGGGACCAGGTGGCCGAGGGCGCGACCGCTCACCAGCACCTCTCGCGTCGGGAGGCCATGGAGCTGGCGCTGGACGCCCTCCAGGACGCCGGCGCGGAGGACGCCCGGACGGTCTGCCACCTGTACCCGCATCAGCTCTCGGGCGGGTTGCGTCAGCGCACCCTGATCGCGATGGCGATCATCGCCCGACCGCAGCTTCTCCTGGCCGACGAGCCCACGACCTCAGTGGATCTGATGGTGGCACGTCAGATCATGTCGACCCTGCAGGCGTTGAAGGAGCGGCTGGGGTTGTCAGTGCTGCTGCTGAGCCACGATCGAACGCTGGTGGACGCCTGGGCCGATCGCACCCTGGAGATGCGCGCGGGCCGCCTGATCGACCAGGGGGCACCAGAGGGCGCCGAGGGCGCCCGGCCCCTGGTGCCGCTCCCCCCCAGCGCCTGGGGACTTCGTTGAGGCGGTCGGCGCGCCTCCTGGCAGAAGCGCCTCGGTACCGCTATACTCCGCACAAATTGCGGCAGCGCGATCGCGCTTTGCTTAGGAACTGAGATTTGGCACTTCTAGAGATCAAGGATCTGAAGACCTACATCCGCCAGCGCAAGGGCGAGGTGCGCGCTGTCGACGGGGTGAGCCTCTATATAGAGGAAGGCGAGACCCTCGGGCTGGTGGGCGAGTCGGGCTGTGGCAAGACCATGACCGGGATGTCGATCATGCACCTTCTGCCCCCGGGCGGCTACATCGCTGGCGGGAGCATCCAGCTCGCCGGCCGGGAGCTGGTGGGGATGCCGGAGAAGGAGCTGCGCACGGTCCGGGGCAACGACGTGGCCGTCATCTTCCAGGACCCCATGACCTCTTTGAATCCCACCATGACCCTGGGCAACCAGATCGCGGAGATGGTCAGGATCCATCGCCAGGTCTCCAAGAAGGAGGCACTGGACCGGGCCGCCGAGGTGCTGAGCCTGGTCGGGATGCCCAACCCCAAGGAGCGGCTGAAGGACTTCCCCCACCAGCTCTCCGGAGGGCTCCGCCAGCGCGTGATGATCGCCATGGCGCTCTCCTGCGACCCCAAGCTGCTGATCGCGGACGAGCCCACCACCGCCCTGGACGTCACCATCCAGCTGCAGATCCTGGAGCTGCTGTACAGCCTCAAGCAGCGACTGCGGATGGCGGTTCTGCTGATCACCCACGATATGGGAGTGATCGCCGGCCGCGCCGACCGGGTCAACGTGATGTACGCCGGCAAGATCGTGGAGACCGCTCCCACCGCGGAGCTCTTCGAGTCGATGCGCCATCCCTACACCGAGGCACTTCTGGCCTCGATCCCGAGGCTGGACCAGCGCACCGACGTCGCCCTCTACAGCATCCCGGGACTGCCCCCCGACCTCAGCCACCCCCCTACCTGGTGCCGCTTTCAGCCCCGCTGCCAGTACGCGACCGCGCGCTGCCGCGAGGAGGAGCCTCAGCTGGAGGGGGACACACCGGAGCACCAGTTCGCCTGTTTCAACCCGGTGGGTCGGGCCAGCCAGCTGCACCAGGCGGCACCCGTCGGCTGATCCCCGGCCCAACCTCTCATCAGCAACCCTTCAGGACCACATCAGATGACCACCACCGCGAGCCCCATCGCCACCGAGCCCAGCGCCGCCCCCCCCTCGGAGTTCCTGGAGGTCCGGCACCTGGTGAAGGAGTTCCCGGTCACGGCAGGGGCCGTGATGCAGCGCAAGATCGGCTCCGTCAAGGCGGTCTCCGACGTCAGCCTCACCATCTCCAAGGGGGAGACCTTCGGCCTGGTGGGCGAGTCCGGCTGTGGCAAGACCACCATCGGGCGGATGATAGTCGGCCTGGAGAAGCCGACCTCAGGGGAGATCTGGTTCGAGGGGCAGGACATCGCCAAGCTCAAGGGGCGCGAGTTCCGCCGCAAGCGCCGCGACCTGCAGCTGATGTTCCAGGACCCCTACGCATCCCTGGATCCGCGGATGCGAGTCGGCGCCATCATCCGAGAGCCCCTCACCGTCCAGAAGATCGGCAGCAACAAGGAGCGCGACTCCCGGGTGAGCCAGCTGCTCCAGGAGGTGGGGCTGAGCCCCAAGGCCGCCGACCTCTATCCGCACGAGTTCTCCGGAGGCCAGCGCCAGCGCATCGGCCTGGCCCGGGCTCTGGCACTCAACCCCAAGCTGATCGTGGCCGATGAGCCCGTGTCGGCGCTGGACGTCTCGATCCGCTCCCAGATCCTCAACCTGATGAACAACCTCCAGGAGACCCACGGGCTCACCTACCTGGTGATCTCCCACGACCTCTCGGTGGTCAAGTACCTCTCCGACCGGATCGGGGTCATGTACCTGGGCAAGCTGGTGGAGATGGCGCCCAGCGCCGCGATCTACGAGCAGCCCGCACACCCCTACACCCTGGGCCTTATCAACGCCATCCCGGAGCCCGATCCCAAACGCGAGCGGTCCAAGGACATTCGGCCGGTGGTCGGAGAGCTGCCATCGGCGCTCAACCCCCCGTCGGGGTGCCGCTTCCGCACCCGCTGCCCCCGCGCCCAGGACATCTGCGCCGAGGAGGAGCCGCCACTTCGGGCCTTCGGGCCCCGGCACGTCGCGGCCTGCCACTTCCCGCTCATCCCCCCCGTCGCCACTACCGCCGCGTAGCCACGGCGCGGCCGGAGCCGCAGATGAGGCGGGCCGGTCGTCCCCCGCATCAACCGCGCTTCTGCAGCAGACGGAGCCCCCTGCTCGCGCGGTCGCGACGGTCTGTCTGACCCCCAATTCGTCATCACCGCCGGGGGACACCGCCCACCTGCCTCTGGAAACCCGGCGTTATCGGTCGGACCGCCCGGCCGGCACCGCTACCACCGGCCTGGCCAGCCCAAGGTGCGAGCCCAGCCTCCCGCCCGCACGCCACCCAC
>JAKABA010000352.1 GCA_021802115.1 bacterium
CGGCAAGCTCTTCACCTGGCTGCACAAGGAGAAGATCGACTTCATCACCTACCAGCAGGGCGATCCCCAGCTGCCCAAAGAGCGGTTCACCCGCCACCAGACCCGGTTCGAAGGGAAGACGGTGCGGTTTTGGATCGCCGAGGACCAGGTGACGGTGGCCGGGAGTGGACCCTGGCGACAGATCGTTGTGCGCACCAAGACCGGCCACCAGACGCCAATCTTGACGAGCTTGACGGAGCTGCCGGCAGCCCGGGTGGCGGTGCTCATGTTCGCCCGCTGGCGGCAGGAGAACTTCTTCAAGTACACGGAGGAGCACATGGGGCTGGACCAGTTGCTGGGCTACTCGTACGGGGATGCCGACGGCAGCCGCTTGGTCCCCAACCCTAAACGCCAAGAGGTGGAGCGCACGCTCAAGGGGAAACGCCAGGTACTGGCCAAACTGCGCTCCCAGCTGGGCCAAGCGGTGCTGGACGAGCCGCGTGACTCCTCCCGCTCCACCCACGGCCTGAAGACCGCCCAGAAGGGACAGGTGAAGCAGATCCGCCAACTGGGGGCGGAGGTCGCAGCACTGCTGGAGCAGCGTGCCGCTCTGCCCTCCCACGTGCCTTTGCGGGAAACCGGTCACCGGGAGGTGATGCGCCTGCAGCAGAAAGCCATCATCGATCGCGTCAAGATGACCGCGTACAACGCTGAGGAGTGGCTCCTGGAGCGGCTCGCTCCCCACTACTCCAACTCTGACGACATCCGCCTGCTGCTGCTCTCCTTCGCCGAACTCTCAGGTGAGATCCGCCGGACCGCCCAGGGGGTCGTGGTCACCCTGGATCCTCCCGACACCCCCATCTACCGGCGGGCTCTGCGCGGCCTCTGCGCTGACCTGAGCCAGCTCGGCGCCACCTTCCCTGGCACCGACCTACCCGTCAGCTACGACGTCGCGATGCACCATTCCGAGCGGGCTGCCTGACCCTCCATGTCCAGTAGTCTGAACCTAAGTGGCCAGCGGCAGTGATTCGTGACGGGTCAGGAGAGCGGCCCAAATTCATACGCCTACGTTGGCGCTTCACCCGCGCCGACTTTGAGCGTCACCTTCAGGAACTGGCCGCATGACCCGTCACGAATCACTGCCGTGGACCACTAAGCAGCGGGGCACCAGTCCCCGGGCATTACCGGTCGCGAACTGCCAGCACGACCACTTCGAGGCCTGCACCGGAGGCAGGGCTTGTAAGAGCCAACGCGGAGTCGGGCCGTCTCACGTCTCTCGGCCCACTGCCCGCATGACAGTCAGGCCACGCGGCAGCGCGATGGATAGCGACGCGCAAGACGGGACATATTGGTGTCAGAGCTCGGGAGATCCCAGGCGAGATCAGCCCGGTCGGGACAAACTGCCGCGGGCTTGGGCACAGCAGAGGTCCGCCGCGCCGGTGTCGCGAGATCTTGGCCCCCCCCGGTGCACTCCACGACTCCGCTTGGATGAGGCCACGAGACCATGACCTTCGTGGGCCGCTCGGACCGCAGACCCGTGGCCGCCCCCCGGGGGAGCGGCATCTACCCCGCTGGCGAACCGCCCGACCCGCACCGGCTTCGCCGAGACCCGAGGCTCTCGAGCCTGGTCCTGGCTGGCTATGGAATCGCCGCGGCGGCGCTTTTCTGGCAGGCCTGGGTCAGCCCGGGCGACCGGATGGTGGGTGTCGGCGGCGACGCGATACAGCAACTTTGGGTAATTTCATGGGCCGCCCACGCTGTCTCCCACGGCGCGTTGCCATTCTACACCCATTTGCTGAATTACCCGAATGGCGTCAACCTGATGTGGGATGGCATTCCCTTCCCGCTGGTTCCCGCCTTCGCGGTCGCGGACGCCATCGCGGGTCCGATCCCGGCTTATGACTTCATGATGACCTTGGTGTTGGCACTGAATGCCTGGTGCGGCTACCTGGCCTGCGCCCACTGGGCGGAGCACCGGGGTGCCGCCGTCCTAGGCGGCTTCCTTTTCGGATTCGGCCCCGCGGTTGTCAACCAAGCGCTCGATCACCCATTCCTGGCGGCCGTGTTCATACTGCCCTTGGCCCTGCTCTGTCTGGACCATCTGGCAGTGAGGCAATCGAGCGCGCCCTGGCGCTGGGGCATTCTGCTGGGGCTCCTCGCTGCCACCCAGTTTTACATGGCAGAGGAAATCTGGGCCACCATGGCGGTGGTTTCTGCTGCGGGCCTGCTGTGGCTGGGGTGCTACCGGAGGCGTAGCGTTCTTGGCCGCTTGCCCCATCTGGTGGAGGGTCTTGGCTGGGCCTTGCTTGTGATGACGCCACTGGTTGCCGGCCCGATCCTGTTCCAGTTTTTCGGGCCCGGGGCGGTCCATGGGCCGCCCTTGCCGGCTTCGTTCTTTTCGGGGTACCTCCTCGGGTTTGTGGTACCGACCTGGGTGACTGCCCTGAATGTCCCACCACTATTGCACCTTTCCCTTTTTGGATTCTATGTCGGACTGCCGATCCTCGCCCTGGTGGCGGTCCTGTGGCTGCGGGATCGAGGAGCCCCGGTAGTCGGCTTTTTCATGGGCTGGACTCTCATCATCGCTGTCCTCTTGTTAGGCCCCGGGCTACGTTTCGTAGCCGGGCCTTCCAGCCTTCCACTGCCCGACCTCCTGCTCGAGCACATTCCTTTCCTAGGGTATTTCCTGCCAGTCCGGCTGGAGCTTTACCTCGACCTAGGCGTGGCCATTGTTGCAGCACTACTGGTGGATAGAGCGTTGCGACGGCCCCCTACCCGCTTGGAAGTGCTCTTGCTTGTTCTGGCTGTGGCGTCGTGGTTCCCGACGGTCACGTACCCCGCAGTCGCCGTATCCACACCTGCCTTCTTCGCCACGACTCACCTTCCCTCCCACCGGTCACTCCTGATCATTCCCTTCGCACGCAATGTCAACAGCGACACAGCGATGCTCTGGCAGGTGCAGAATGACTTCAGGTACCCAACTCCGGATGGGTACTTCACTCGGGTTGGATCAAACGTACCCCACCCTCATGGGCCGGCACCCACACCCTTCACCGAGGATATATGGATGATTCAAACGGGAGGGGCTGCGCCACCGGTAACGCCCCGTCTCCGCTCGGAGGCCAGCGACTACCTTAGGCAGCATGGAGTGGCTGCGACGGCGTTGGGACCCATGCTGGGTCGATCCGCCATGCGACGCTGGCTGAGTTTGGTGTTTGGGCGGGCACCGACCACAGTCGGTGGAGCCGACATATGGTACTCCATTCCGCCTTAGGACTGGCGTGTGCAGTCCACCCCGGCTGGGGGCCCGGACCAATAACACCCCACAACCTGGTAGTTGTCCCTACGACACAGGGCTGTGGAATACTCCAAGTCAACTCCGGCGCCCGGGCGCACTCTCCTGGCAAAGCCAGTGTCGTCGACGATACTCAAACGAGCGTTAGCGCCCGCTTTCCGCACATCTGAGAGGGCTTTCAGTCCCCCCACCCCTGGTCGTGTTCAGCGCGAAGGATCTCGGCGGCATCGAGTTCAGCGAGGAGCTCCTTGAGATGCCGACCGCGGTCGACTTGAGACCTGTAGAGCTGGACCTGTT
>JAKABA010000353.1 GCA_021802115.1 bacterium
GACCACGGACACGATGGGAAGAACCCTCAGGTGGTCGATGCGCTGCTGGGCCAGCGCCCGCTCGACCTCGGTCTCGACCAGCAGCCCGATCTCCGCCGGCCTGTAACCGTCAGCCCGAGCTCGGCGCACCGCCCGCTGGGCCGCCCTGCGGATGGCTTGCATGGCCTCCTGAGGAGGTCCGACCGCGCCGGCAGCGGAGATGTCGGCCTCCACCAGCACCTCCCCGCCAGTCACCCGGCAGCCGACCGCGAGGATCTCCTCGGGCCGGGCCACCAGGGCCCCCCGGCCCCCCACCGCCCGGCCGTCCGAGTCGAGCGGAACCCGCCCGGTCCCCACCGTGGCGGCGATGCCCACGCCGGAGCCGCCCACCTCGAGGGCGCTGCCGTTGTCCATCACCGCGATGCGATCCTCGCCGATCCCGCTCGCCAGGGCCAGCGCCTTGTGGGCCGCCAGGTGTCGTGGCTCGCCGTGCACCGGGGCGAAGTACCTCGGCCCGATCAGGCGCAAGATGAAGGCGAGTTCCTCGCTGGCCGCATGGCCGCTGGCGTGCACCCCGTCGGCGCTGCCCGCCAGCACCCTGACGCCCTGGCTCACCAGCTGGTTCACCACCCGGTTGACGGTTGACTCGTTGCCGGGAATCGGGTTGGCGGCCAGGACCACGGTGTCATTCGGATTGGCGGTCACGAAGCGATGGTCACCCTCCGCGATCCGGCTGAGTGCGGCCAGCGGCTCGCCCTGGGACCCGGTGGCGATGAGACAGACGCGCCTGTCGGCGATGTGCGGCAGCTCCCGAGGCGAGAGCATTCCCTGTCTGGGGGGCTGCAGGAATCCCAGCCGGGTGGCGGTGGTGAAGTTGCGGAGCATGCTGCGGCCGACCAGGCAGCTGCGCCGCCCATTGGCTTCCGCTATCTCCAGGATCTGCCGGAGCCGGGCGAGGTTGCTGGCGAAGGTGACCACGATCACCCGCCCTCTCGCCTCCACCATGGCCCGCTCCAGCCCCGGTCGCACGCTCACCTCCGACGGGGTGACCCCCGCGTTGGGGGCGTTGGTGCTGTCGCTCAACAGGAGCAGGACCCCCTGCCGGCCCAACTCGGCAAGCCGCTCGAGGTCAGGTGGCTCCGAGCCGACCGGGGTCTGGTCCAGCTTGAAGTCACCCGTGTGCAGCACCAGTCCGGCCGGTGTGGTGATCGCCAGGCCGCAGCTGCCGGGGACGCTGTGGGTCATGTGGATGAACTCGACCGTCATCGCTCCCGCCCGGACAACCTGACCGTCAGCGACCACCACCAGGTCGGCGGCCCCGGCCTGACCCCGCCGCTCCAGCTTGTTGCGCAGCAGCCCCATGGTGACGGCGGTGCCGTAGATCGGCACCCGCAACTGATGCAGGTAGAAGGGGAGCGCCCCGATGTGATCCTCGTGCCCGTGGGTGAGCACCACGGCTCGCAGCCGGCTGAGCCTGGTCATGAGGAAGGTGATGTCGGGCAGGATGATGTCCACCCCCTCCATGCCGATCTCGGGGAACCGGAGGCCGCCGTCGATCATGAGCACGTCCTCGCCGCACTCCAATAGGGCCAGGTTCTTGCCGATCTCGCGCAGCCCGCCCAGGGGCACGAAGCGGACCACCCCCGCCGGTGGGGGGGCCAGCACCTGCAACGGGCTGGATTCAGAAGAGGCCAAGCTGCTCCGGCGGCTCTGGAGTGGGATCCGGGGGCGGGGCGACCCGGCTGGCGGCGGCGCCGGCCAGGCCGTCGAGATGCTCGCGCAGATGCTGGAAATCCTCGCGCAACGTGGGCAGCAGCGAGCTCTGGTAGAGCGCTGCCGCCGGGTGGTAGCAGGGCATGTAGGTGCGGTCGCCGACCCGCAGCGTCCGGCCGTGGCAGCGGGAGATGCCCGGGGCGTCCGGGACCAACCGCTGCAGGGCATGGCGGCCCAAAAGCAGGATCACCTGCGGCTGGATCACCGCGATCTGCTCGTCGAGATAGGCGGCGCAGGCCTGCACCTCCGCGGGCAGAGGGTCGCGGTTGCCTGGGGGCCGAGACTTGATCACGTTGGTGATGAAGATGTCGTCGCGACTGAGGCCCACCTCCTCCAGCAGCTGGGTCAGCAGCTGGCCCGCCTGGCCGACGAAGGGCTTGCCCTCTTTGTCCTCGCGCTCTCCCGGGGCCTCCCCGACGGCCATGATCCGGGCGCTGGCCGGACCGGTCCCGGGGACCCCCCGGGACCGGCTCCGGTGCAGGTCGCACCTCTGGCAGGCTTCCACCTGAGCCGCGATCCGGTCCAGGTGGGCCTGCTTGGAGGCCAGGTCCAGCGGAGCCGGGTCAGGCACCCGCCTCGCCGGAGTTCGGACCCCTGCCGTTGCCGTCCTTGCCGGCGAGCTCGGTGATCGCCTGCTTGCGCGAGAGGTTGACCCGGCCTCGGTCGTCGATCTCGGTCACCTTGACCATGATCTCGTCACCGATGTTGACCACGTCCTCCACCCGGTTCACCCGCTGATCCGCCAGCTGAGAGATGTGCACCAGCCCATCCTGGCGGGGCAGGATCTCCACGAAGGCACCGAACGGCATGATCCGCACCACCTTGCCCTTGTAGATCCGGCCCACCTCGACCGACTCGGTGAGGTCCCGGATCATCGCCACCGCCCGCTCCATCGCCTCCTCGTCCACGGTCGCCAGAAAGACCTTGCCGTCGTCCTCGATGTCGATCTGACAGCCGGTCTCCTCCTGGATCTTGCGGATGGTCTTGCCGCCGGGACCGATCAGGTCCCGGATCTTGTCGGGATGGATGTGCAGGGTGATGATCCTCGGCGCGTAGGTCGACATCGCCGGCCGGGGCGCCTGAATCGCCTGCTCCATCTTCTCGAGGATGAACAGGCGGCCCTGGCGCGCCTGCTCCAGCGCCTGGCGGAAGATGGCCGGGGTGAGCCCGCGCACCTTGATGTCCATCTGCAGGGCGGTCACGCCGTCGCGGGTCCCGGCCACCTTGAAGTCCATGTCGCCGAGGGCGTCCTCCATCCCCTGGATGTCCGAGAGGATGGCGTAGCGCGAGCTGTCGTTCTCGTCGGTGACCAGCCCCATCGCGATGCCGCTGACCGGTGCCTTGATCGGCACCCCGGCGTCCATCAGGGCCAGAGTGCTGCCGCAGACGCTGGCCATCGAGGTGCTGCCGTTGCTGGAGAGGATCTCGGTCACAATCCGGATCGCGTACGGGAACTCCTCCACGGGGGGCACCATGACCTTCACCGCCCTCTCCGCGAGGGCGCCGTGGCCGATCTCGCGACGGCCCGGTGAGCGCAGCGGCCTCGCCTCGCCGACCGAGAAGGGCGGGAAGTTGTAGTGGTGCATGTAGCGCTTGAACTCCTCCAGCCCCAGGCCGTCCAGCCGCTGCTGGTCGGACATGGTGCCCAGAGTGACCACCGAGAGGGCCTGGGTCTGGCCCCGGGTGAAGACGGCGCTGCCATGGGTGCGGGGCAGAACCCCCGCCTCACACCAGATGGGCCGGATCTCGTCCAGGCGGCGTCCGTCCGGACGCAGCCCCTCGTTCAGGATGGCCTGCCGGACCGCCGACTTGAG
>JAKABA010000354.1 GCA_021802115.1 bacterium
GCGAAGCTCACCACGGAACAGCCTGCCGGCTAGAGCCCTGTGCCTGGGCACAGCTCCTCGGGCTCGGGGACCTCGCTCTGAGGACTGGCCCGCAGGTCGGCCGGGCGACTGAGGATGGTCCGGGGCTGGCGATGGTGCCGCGCCCTGGCAGCCAGCCCCGTGTGACACCAGCCCCCGACAGTGCTACGCAGGCGAGGACATGGGTTCTGCTACGCGGCGGACCTGCACAAACGTGCCGCCAGGGCGAGTGTCGCGCGGAGGATCGTTCGCGAGACCGGCTATTGACCTTGACCCAGCCATGCCCGACTCCAAGGCGTGCTGAGTTCGACGAGATCGCGGTGCCCCTTGCAGCTCTCGGGGAGCCGCGCGTCGTCGGTTACTGTTGCGGTGTACGCCGCTCCTGAAAGGGGGGCCTACCGTCATGGCGACTGGGAACGCGCCCGTGTTGAACGGGCTGTACCGCGTAGTCGAGCGTGGCGATCGCGTTCGAGTAAGGGGTACGACCCTCGGCCGTCCCCAGCCAGCGCTTCAGTAAGCTCCGTAGAGGCAGTGTGCGGCAAGACTCTCTGGCTGAAGGAGGTTTGTTACGACCAGTCGTGGGAGCAGCACCTTGGCTCGGGCGAGGACCATGGGTACCTCGGGGGCAAGCCTGCGGCCCCAAATACAAGAAGCTCCTGACAGGCACCCGGTAGACCCGCCTCAGTGCTGACGGACCGCCAATGGACCTCACTACAGTGAGATGCTTGTGGCTGTGCACCAGTACAGGACCAGCATGCTGTGGCACCTGCTACGTATGTCGAGGTCGAGGCCACCTGGGTTGGGGGAAAACGACGACCGTCGTGGCGATCTGTACCGAGCATCCCTGCAGCAGTTCGAGGAGCTGTTGAACGCGGCTGCAAGCATCGGGCCCGCCGCGAGCCCACTACCTCTCTACTACGCGCTGAACCAGGCTGGACGTGCAATACTCGCAGTCCGCGAGACTGATGACACGAAGGTGTTCGCTCGCAATGAACACCATGGGCTTACTTTGGCCCGGGAGAGCGTCGGGGACGACCTTCTCGGCGCCGCGGTCCAACCGGTCCGTGCCGACGCTGGCCACTACCAGAAGGTGGCCACCGTGACGGGCTCGCCGTTCCTCACGCTCAAGGACGGTGTAGAGCTTGGGGCCCTGATCGCCGCGCTGCCGGAGGCAGGCGACGAGGGCTTCGACGACGACACCTGGCCCACCGCCGTACGCGTGCACCCGTTGATGCGCTTATCTCCTCAGCCAAATCTCTTTGGCAAGTGGGACGGGGACAGCATGACGAGCCGTCTCCTGTTCAGCCAAAGCACGATGCAGATCGGCCTCGTTACCGACAGGATCGCCTCTGTTGAGACCCTGGCTTCATTTGCTGCCGAATACCCGGCCCTGTGCAACAGGCAAGTCACTTTGGGAATGCTGCAACCCGGCCAGCCCTCCCTCCTCTACTGGCAAACCCCAGCGGGACGCGCACTTGAGGTGCGCATCCACGTCCCAAGAAGCTCGGCAATTCTCGAGGAAGACCACGAAGCGCTCCTCAACGACATTGCCCCCCAGTACCGCTGGTTGGGCCGCCGTTGGTTGCGTCCGTCGCTCGAAGGCAGCCAACCGCCTCCGAGCCCCCTGATGACATGGTGGGCGGTGCTTCACGCGCTTTCGATGCTCGCTCGCTACCACCCAACGGCATGGACGGCAGCGCTGTCGATCGACAAGTCGCCGCGGGCGGCGTCGTTGGAGCGGACACTCGCCCTGGCTCTGGGCACCCTCCCGCACCTGGTGTTTGAAGCCGTGGGCCTGGCGAGCGGCGGGCCTCTCCTCCTGCCGCCCGGCCCGGATGCGCCGCCTTTGACAGGTTGACCCAATGCTCGGCCTCGGTCGTGTTTCCCAGGGGCCACAGTGCCTAGGGCCAGTCGAAGCTATTCCGCCGGTCAGCCGTATGCCAAACCCGGATGGCAATGAGCGCCCGCCAGATGGCATAGGAGCGGCGGAAGCACTGTGAGCGCAAGTGAGTGGTCCGGAAAGGGCTGGAGGATCACGGTCGCCGATACGGAGGTCACGGCTGTCCAGACGACCGGCACCGTCACCCGTCCCAAGCACTGCGGCCGTCCCGACTCGAGGGGACCAGGAGCGGAGCGCCTCCACTGGGGCGTCGAGCTCTATGCCCATGCCCGGCGCAGTGGGTTCCTCCCGTTTCCCGCCCCAGAAGATCCCACCGTGCCCGGCGTGGCGGCGAGTCGCCGGGTGCTCGCGCGGGGAAGCATGGACCGGCTCAATGTATCCGGAATCCCCGTACCGCACATACGTTCCTCATAGACTGGAGGACATAAAGGTACTTCGAGAACGCCTAGGTTCGGAGGTGGCAACACCGTGCTCCGTATGGGGCTCAGGACCGATTACACGCGGGAGATGATCGCCAAGTGCCCGACACCAACGACTCGCCACCCGTTCCAGCTGGCGATACGCATGCGGCTGCAGGACGTGACCGTGAGACACCGGTCCCAAAGCCATCGGACGGTTTTCGCACCGCCCCGCTCCTGGAACACAGGTACCCGGACATCGAGGACGACGAGGACGACGAGGAGTGATTAGTGGCTGATAAGCCGCATGACACAACAACTGCGCCCGAGGGCGGCCGCCCTGCTCAGCAGGTTGACACCTCTCAACCGGTTCGTGACCCCAGGCAGGGGTTCGACACCCAGCCAGCATTCAAGAGCGCCGACCCAAAGAATGAAGAGCAGCGCTGACAGACAATCCCGCTGCCCAGGGATCGGCAGGCGCCGTCTACAACGCCTACGTGGCTCAAAAACTCGCCGACGAGGATGCTCGCCAGTCAAGCCTTGAGCAGCGTGGTTTGGCGGTAATTACTACTGCTGGTGTGCTCACGACCGCCCTCTTCGGCATCGCCACCTTTGTGAATCCCAAGAGCGGAGTCGGGATCCCGGCCTCAGCGCATCTGCCGCTCACCCTGGCCATGTCCCTCTTGCTGGCCTCGTCGCTGCTGGCCATCGCCACCAACATGCCGCTGTTTTACGAGTCGGTGAAGACTGAGGACCTACGCCTAGCCGTTACCGAGCTTTGGGGAGATAACCCAAACGACGCCATGCAAAGGGTCGCGGCGACGCATGTGAAAGAGATAGCCAGCGCACGCGATCGCAACAAGTGGAAGGCCTGGATGTTGGTGTCGGCGATGGGATGCGAAATGGCCGGTCTGGCATTCCTCGGATGGGCCGTCTACGCGGTGGTGCACAGCACGTAGTGGAGGACCGAGGCTCCAACCCGCTGGCCCTTGCGTCTCACCAGAGACGCCCCCTGCTGCACCATGGGAATCTGGGTGTCAAGCAGCTCAAACCGGGTCTCGACCTCCGGTGCGGTGAGGTTGTTTTGCCTCAGCCGCTGCACCTCAAGCACTGGGTGAGCATCCCCCACTGAGCCGGACACCTCTGTTAGGAGGTAGTCATGGCAGTAGTGACCAAGCCCAACCCACCGACGGGCCGCAGACGAGGGAGGTACCCCGACGCCTTCCGCCGCGATGTGTCGG
>JAKABA010000355.1 GCA_021802115.1 bacterium
ATGGGCCGGTCGCTGGTGGTCGCCGACGTGGCCGCCACCGCGGTCGCCGAACTGAGCGGGGTGTGGCAGCTGGACGAGGTGGCGGTGTACCTTGCCGACGGCCTTGCCGGGGTGCGCCTGGTGGGACGCTCGGGCGGGCCGCCCGACCCGGAGGCGGAGGCCGCGCTGGCGAGGGAGCTGGCGGAGGTGGGGCAGGAACAGCTGTCTACCCCACGGCAGCGGCCGGGGTTGCTCATCGTCCCCCTCATCACCGCCGCATCGCTGGTGGGGTTCCTGGCGCTGCGGCGACAGCAACCGTTCGCACCCCGCCAGCTGGAGCTGCTCGCGGTCATGGGCGGTCAGCTCGCCCTGGCGCTGCGCAACGCCCAGCTGTTCGCCGACACCCAGGAGCTGGCCACGATCAACGAGCGCAACCGGATCGCCCGCGAGATCCATGACACCCTCGCCCAGGGGCTGGCCGGGATCATCGTCCAGCTGCAGGCGGCGGAGGCGTGGCTGGCCAGGGAGCCGGCTCGCGCTCGCGAGGCCGTCGACCATGCCACCGAACTGGCCCGGTACAGCCTGCAGGAGGCGCGCAGGTCGGTCTGGGACCTCCGGCCCGAGGGGCTGGAGCGAGCCGGTCTGGCCGGCGCGGTGAGGGACGAGCTGAGCCGGGTCAGCGAGCGCACCGGGGTGAAGACCTCAACCAGGATTCGCGGCCTGAGAGGAATCAGCGTCCCCGCGGGGGTGGAGGTGGCCGTCTTCCGCGTGATCCAGGAGGCGGTCGCCAACTCCCTCCACCATGCCGCCCCCACCCGGGTGTACGTCGAGATCGTGCGCACCGACGGTCAGCTCCGGGTGGCGGTCAGCGACGACGGCCGGGGCTTCCAACCCGAACTGGCGCAGCGGTCAGGGAGCTTTGGCATCACCTCGATGCGGGAGCGGGCCGCCGCCTGCGGGGGCACCCTGGAGCTCGCCAGCCGGCCCGGAGGCGGGACCAGGGTGGTGCTCCGGGTGCCGTGCCCCGATCCTCGGGCCCAGGCGAGCCCGGCTTGATCCGGGTCCTGGTGGCGGACGATCACCCGGTGGTCCGGCAGGGCATCTGCGCCATGCTCGAGGTCGAGCCGGACCTGGAGGTGGTCGCCGATGTCGGCGACGGCACCCAAGCTGTCGACCTCACCCTGGCACGGTCGCCGGATGTGGTCCTGATGGACGTGCAGATGCCGGGCCTCGACGGGATCGAGGCCCTGCGGGAGATCCTGCGTCAGCGGCCCACCACCAGGGTCGTGATGCTGACCACCTTCGGCCACGAGAACTACGTAGTGCCCAGCTTCAAGGCGGGCGCGGTCGGCTACCTCCTCAAGGATGTGGGCCGGGCCGAACTGGTGGAAGCGATCCGCCGGGTCGCGGCCGGCGAGTCGCTGCTGGACCGCCCCACCATGGAGGGGGCATCGCTGCTCAGCCAGCGCGAGCTGGAGGTGCTCTCGTGCATGGCCCGGGAGATGACCAACCGGGAGATCGCCAACACCCTGTTCCTCAGCGAGAACACCGTCAAGACCCATGTCAGCCACATCCTCTCCAAGCTCGGGGCCCTGGACCGGGCGGGGGCGGTGCTGAGGGCCTGGAGGAAGGGGCTGATCTCCCAGACGGTCGAGGGCGCACCATCCCTAAATCACACTGATGGGGGATGACGGCGGCTGGGGTCGCGGCCTAAGATCTCCATGCTGCGTGGATCAGACCACTCAGCGCGCCGCCTCAGGCGGCGGCCGCGGAATCATCAGGGCACAGGAGGGAAGAAAGACCGGTGATAAGCATGCCGAAGCTCTCGTTCTGGCGCATGGCGGGGGTTGCCACCGTGGCAGCGCTCTTCGTGGCCGCCTGCGGGGGGACAACCACGACTCCCAAGACGGTCTCGGGAGGCACCGTGACCTTCGCCGAAGGTCCCAACGCTCCCCCCAACTACATCCTGCCGCTGGCGAGCGGCAGCTATTTCAGCGTCACCAACCTCTCCGACTTCTCCCAGAACATGTACCTGCCGCTGTACTGGTTCGGCAACACCAGCAGCGAGCCGGTCTTCAACCCGGGGCTGAGCGTGGCCAACGCTCCCAAGTTCTCCAACAACAACACCAAGGTCACCATCACCCTGAAGCACTGGCAGTGGTCGAACGGGAAGCCGATCACGGCCCGTGACGTGATCTTCTGGATGAACCTGCTCTCCGCGGTGACCGCGCCCAGCGCCCCCCCGGTGGGCACCAGCAGCGCTCCCGGTCCGGGCTGGGGCGCGGAGGTCGCCGGCGGGTTCCCCTCCAACGTGGTGAGCTACCAGCAGACCGGCACCTACTCGCTGGAGATGACCCTGAACGGCTCCTATAACCCGACCTGGTTCCTCTACAACGAGCTGAGCCAGATCTACCCGCTGCCCCAGGCCTCCTGGGACAAGCTCTCGGCCACGGGCAGCGTCGGCAACTACGACGCCCAGGCGCAGGCCAGGGTGCCGGTCTCCGGGACCACCCCGACCCAGTACCAGCCCAAGACCCCGGGCACGGGGACCAGCGGCGCCCTGGGGGTTGCCCAGTTCCTGAACCTGCAGTCGCAGGACCTCTCGACCTACGACACCAACCCGCTGTGGCAGGTGGTGGACGGTCCGTTCCACCTGGCCCCCAACGTCGGCTTCACGACCAGCGGGTTCGTCAAGATGATCCCGAACAAGAACTACTCGGGCTCGCCCAAGCCGACGATCTCGGCCTTCGAGGAGCTGCCCTTCACCAGTGACACCTCCGAGTTCAACCAGCTGCACAGCGGCAACCTGACGATCGGGTACATCCCGACCCAGGACATCGCCCAGAAGGCGGCCCTGGAGAAGGCGGGGTACACCTACGACCCCTGGAACGACTTCGGGTTCGTGTACTTCCCCTACAACTTCACCAACCCGACCACCGGCCCGATCTTCAAGCAGCTGTACTTCCGTCAGGCCTTCCAGTCGCTGGTGAACCAGGAGCAGTACATCAAGGACTTCGGAGCCAACATCGGCACCCCCGGCATCGGCCCGGTGCCGACCACTCCCAAGGACAACCCCGACGAGAGCCCGCTCGAGCGGGGCGGCCAGATCTACCCGTACAACCCCAGCCGGGCCGTGAGCCTGCTCAGGGACAACGGCTGGACCGTCAACCCGGGTGGCATCAGCGTCTGCTCCAAGCCGGGCACGGCCGCCGGTGACTGCGGAGCCGGCATCCCGGCCGGTGCCAAGGCCAACTTCAAGCTCCTCTACGCCAGCGGAACGGTCCAGCTGACCAACGAGATGGAGGCGATGCAGTCGACCATGAAGCAGAAGGCAGGGATCAACCTCCAGCTGTCCTCGGCCCCCTTCAACCAGGTGATCAGCGTCGCCTTCGGCAGTGCGTGCAGCCCGAGCAAGCCGTGCAGCAACTGGGACCTGGCGGACTGGGGTGGTGGCTGGGTCTACTCCCCGGACTACCTCCCCACCGGCGGTGAGCTGTTCGCGGCCGGCGCCTCGAGCAACCCCGGCTACTACGACAGCTCGCAGGCCAACAGGCTGATCCAGGCGA
>JAKABA010000061.1 GCA_021802115.1 bacterium
GGTCATGCTTCTCGAGGACGCCGCATGTCAGCGGGGCGAGGTATCACCAAGAGGCTGTAGTTGGCTTATTGCAACTACAGAAGCAGGATACCAGACCGGGCCCGGTCCGGTCCTGGCCGCGGCTGCAGGGGCGGGGCGTCGGCCCCGGCCCCCGCAGATCAGACGGGCGCGGAAGCCGCGGCTGCGCCCTGACCGCGCCCGCTCAACCAGAAGGCGAGACCGAGACCGAGCAGCTCCATGGTGAGGGCGACCGCCCCGCGCAGGCCCACTGCCTCGCCGTGGCCCAGGAGCAGACCCGGGCTGAAGAGCTCGGGCTTGGCGAACGGGAGCCCAATCATGACGTTGTAGGCGTAGAAGAAGATCAGGGCGGCGTCCACCACCATGGCGACCGCGTAGTACTCGCGGCGCGGCCGGGCGACGATCAGGACCGCAAGCAGCGCCTGGACCACCCCGAAGCCCGCCGTGCCCAGTCCCAGCAGCAGGGTCTGACCGAGGTGCTCGCCGATGATCGCGAAGTGGATCCACGCGGGGGTCCCCAGCAGGCCGGCCAACAGCAGCCGGGGCCAGATCCCCTCGGGAAGGCGAGCGCCCTGGATCGCGGGCAGAGACAGCGCCCCGGCTACCAGGAGGATCCCGCCGGCCCCGGTGACGAAGGTGCCCGGGCCCATCTGCGGCAGGGCCAGGGGCCTCAGCGCGCCGGGGGAGTTCACGAAGGAGAGGATCCGCCAGCCGTCGAACACGGCAACCGCGACCACCACCAGGCCCAGCGCGGCCAGCAGGCGCCGGACGGCTGGTGGCCGCCCCTGCTGCATGTGGAAGGCGGTCAGGAGGCCAAACGCGGCGACCACTCCGAGGAGGTAGAACCCGTCCGCTCCCATTCCGCTGACGGTGGTGAGCCCGTTGAAGAGGGTGACCCAGGGGAGGATCACCCCGGCCACGACCACCGTCGCGCCGAGGGCGATCAGGACCGGACCCAGAAAGTCCCGGCTCTGGGGGCGGGCCCCGGTCAGGGGCGGTGAGATCGTCTTTTGGTTGAGCATTTCCTGAAACCTCATGTCGATTGCTAGTGGATCTGTCGGCCCTGGAAACCGGGGCGGCCGGCCGGCCGCCCCGGCGGTCTCAGGTTGAGATCAGTGACCGACCACGTTGAAGAAGAGGAAGAGGTTGGACGGGATCGAGCCCGACACCTGCCCGGCGGCCTGCATCGCCTGCAGTGTCGTCAGACTGGCGCCGGTGGTCAGCTGCTGCCAGGCGGACTCGTTCGTGACCGCGACCACGTCGATCTTCCACCAGCCCCCGCCGGTTCCGTCGAGGATGTGGCTGTGCGCCGGCAGGGGGATGTCGCCGTAGCCGGCTCCGAACACTGGCGTCAGGTCCAGGGTGGTGGGATGGTTGACGCAGAAGCCCACGGTGTCGCACTGGGGAGTCGGGCTGGGGTTGGCGAAGAGGGGCACGATCACGTAGAGCACCTGCATGTTGGTGACACTCTGCCCGTCCGGTCCCTGGGTCGCTGGGACCCCCACCTCGCAGCCGGAGCTGGAGAGCGCGCTGTAGGTGCCGCTCTGACCGCAGAAGTACTGCTGGGGGTACTGGATCTGCACGGTCTGGCCGTTCACATATGCCGCGGTCGTCGCCTGCGAGTCCGGCAGGATCCCCGAGGGCCCGCCACTCGCCGCCAACGCGGTGCCGCCCACAAACAGCGCTGAGAGGCCGAAGGTGGCGGCAACCAATACCGCCCCCAGGGTCCGTGGTCTGTCCTTGATCGCCTGGTAGATGCGCATGGGCTTGATGCCCTCCCTGTCACGTGCCGGAACCCCGCGCGGTGCCGGTCCATTCATTGAGTCCAGCGCGGTGTCGGGTTGTACGGACAAATGCCGCGACCGGATCACGGCACGCCGGCCGCTGGCCGGGGACGGAGACCGAGCGCCTCCGATCGCAGTCCGGGCAACCGGCCGGGGCAGCGCCCGGACGGCCTCTCCCTGTGATCGCGTCGCTGCCTCGAGGCCGGTCCGATAGGAATCCGCCGCCGGCCCCGCCCGGGAGGCGCGCCGCCTCGCTTGTCCCCACCTCGTCTCGCGAGCTACCGATGTTGGGCGGAGCTAGCCCTTACGACTCACCCACCTGACGCCACGGTCAATCGCGAGGGGCTGGACCGGTCCTGGCAGACGGGGAGGGGGTCAGCCGACGTGGTCTCCGTCAGCACGGCACCTCGAGGTCCGAAGACGACCTCCTGCACGGCTCGCCTGGGGCCGCACCAGTTGCTCCAGGTCCAGTTCAGGCTGGGCATGGGACCGCCAGAGTAGGCTCCCGACAGCCTCACCGGGGCCAGGTTACCGGCTATGGGGAGCGGCTTTGTGGTGCCCGCCCAAAACAACCCCAGCTTGACCGGCACCAGCAGCCGACATGGAGCGCGGAGGTTGGGGTAGACCGATGAGGGCTGCAGGTTGAGTTCCACTGCTCCCTTTCGCCGCATCGGGCCGATGCCGCCCCAGCCGACCCCGGACGATGGGCACGTCCCCAGGGTGGCCGGCAGCTGCGGGGGGTTGCCAAGTCTGCCGTACACCTCAAGGGTCACCCGCCAGGCGATGCCCTTGGCCGCGACCACGTACAACCGCTTGGGCTGGGGCCGCGAGGACGGCGCAGCGGGAATCTGGGTGGCCCCGGTTCCGAGTTCGTTGGCCGAACAGGCGTGGTCCCCGGGCTTGGGAGCCACGGTGAAGAAGAACGGCCGACCGTTCGAACCGGATATGCCGATCAGGAAGTCGCGCACCAACTGGCCTCCACCGACCACCTTGGTGAACGGGCCGAGAACGGGGGCGGCGCAGCGCGTCTGCAGGATGATCCCATAGCCGCGATCCGACGGCACCACGCCCAGGTAGACCTTGCCACCCCGGCCGCTCAGGTCCTGCTTGGTCGCCAGCACCAGGTAGCCGTAGTCGGGATACACCTGGGGAAAGGAGGTGGAGCCGGTAGGTCTGGGAGCCGGGACCAGCGCCCGAGGCACGCTGATCGCCACCGCCGCCAGGGCCGCCACCAACGCGAGCGCGCCCAGTCTGGCCAGGCGCCGACGGCCCTGCCGGCGCGACGGCTGTGGCTCCTCGAGCATCCGATGCAGGTCCTCAGCCGGTGGCTCATAGGCGCGGGCGAAGGCCTCCTTGATTCTTCCCTCCAGCGGTTCTCTCATCCACTCACCTCCGGTTCCTGCAGCAGTCGGCGCAGCTGACCGACTGCGCGATAGAGGCGGGACCTCGCTCCCGCCTCCTTCAATCCCACGATCACGGCCACCTCGGCCAGCGGCAGGTCGAGGTAATAGAAGAGGGCCAGGACCAGCTGGTCTTGGTGGCTCAGCGATCGCAGCGCCTGCCCCAGGTCATGACTGGCGGCGACTTCTCCCGCGAAGTCGGGGCGGGGCATCGACTCCGGCAGCGGAAACCAGGAGAAGAAGGGGCGCCGCAGCTGGGAGCGGCACTGGTTCGCGACTATCTTGAGGAACCAGGGGCGGACCTTGGACTCGTCACCCCGAAAGGTGCTCAGGCCGCGCGTCGCGTTGTAGCAGGCGTCCTGAAGTGCGTCCTCGGCCGCCTCCCGACGGCGCAGGACGCTGAACGCGAGTCGGTAGCCGGGATCCAGGAGAGGTTCCAGGATCCTCGTCTTGGCGGCGGCATCCCCGCGTCGGGCGAGCTCAACGTCGTCGACGGTCAGAACCTCCAGCAGCTGGTCCACGGGGGATAGGACGCCCGAGGCGCGGAACCAGTCTCAGAGCCGCCCAGATCCTCGCACGCGTGCGACTTCGGCTGGGCCCAGCGCCCGGCCCTCGGGCATGCCTGGTCAGAGGATCTTGGTGATCACGTCCCCGGTTTCAGGAAGGCGGTCGTCGGCAGCAGCTGCGAGCGCTGCCGCTCATACGCCGTGATCTCCGGGTCTCGCCCTTCGGCCATCGAGATCGGATCCATCCCTTGGAGCAGGCACTGCCTCCAGAACTCGTCGATCTCGAAGGGGACCACCTCTGCGGTGGCGTCGGATATCACCTGGCGCACGAGGTCGATCGACAGCTCGCAGCCGTCCGCGCTCTGCGCCCGATCCCTCAATCTCTTGACCTGGATCGCGGGCAGGCTGACGGGGAGAAGGCCGTTCTGGAGGGCGTTGGTCTTGAATATGTCGGCGAAGGAGGGGGCAATCACGGCACGGAACCCGTAGTTGAGGAGCGCCCACGCCGCGTGCTCCCGTGACGAGCCGCAGCCGAAGTTCTGGCCGGTGATGAGAATGCTTGCCCCCCGAAACCGGGCGTGGTTCAGCTCAAAGTCGGGATTCAAGGTGCCGGCTTGGTCGTAGCGCCAGTCGAAGAAGCATGCCTGTCCGTAGCTGTCCTTGTCGGTGCGCTTCAAGAACTGCTTGGGGATGATCTGGTCGGTGTCGACGTCATCGCGGCTCAGGGTGGCGCAGAGCCCGCGGTGAGTGGTGAACGGTTGCAACTTAGGTCTTCCTCCTGGCTCAGGCCGAGGTCGCCAGCTGGCGCACATCCACAAAGTGCCCGTGGAGCGCCGCGGCCGCGGCCATGGCGGGGCTGACCAGGTGAGTACGCCCGCCGGCCCCCTGGCGCCCTTCGAAATTGCGGTTCGATGTCGAGGCGCAGCGCTCCTTCGGCTTCAGGATGTCCGGATTCATCCCCAGGCACATCGAGCAGCCCGCTTCCCGCCACTCGAACCCGGATTCCTTGAAGATGCGGTCGAGGCCCTCCCGCTCGGCCTCGCGCTTCACCGATCCCGACCCCGGGACCACCATGGCGCGCACCGTCGGGTGCACCCGCCTGCCCGCGGCCACCCGCGCCGCCTGCCGCAGGTCCTCAATCCGGCTGTTGGTGCAGGATCCGATGAAGACCCTGTCCACCTGGATGTCCTGGATCGCGGTGTCCTCCTGCAGGCCCATGTACTCCAGGGCACGGGCGGCAGCCTCTCGGGCGGCGTCGTCGGCCAGCTCTGCCAGGCGGGGCACCCGACCGGTGACCGGGGCCACCATCGCGGGAGTGGTCCCCCAGGTCACGAATGGCTCCAGTTTCGACGCCGGAATCAGTTCGGTGCGGTCGAACCGGGCATCGGGATCGGAGGCGAACCCGAGCCAGCGCTCGGCCGCCCGATCGAAGGCAGCCCCGCCGGGGCTGGCTGGGCGGCCTCTGAGGTAGGCGATCGTCGTCTGGTCAGGTGAGACCAGACCGGCGCGGGCGCCGGCTTCGATCGACATGTTGCAGAGGGTCATCCGCCCCTCCATGGACAGCTGGCGGACCACGCTGCCGGTGTACTCGATGACGGACCCGCGCCCACCACGCACTCCGAGGTGGCGTATGACTCCCAGGGCGACGTCCTTGGCGACCACCCCGGTGGGAATCTCCCCCTCGACCCTGACCTCCATGGTGGAGGAGGGGGCCTGCCAGAGGCACTGGGTCGCCAGCACCTGCTCAACCTCGGAGGTGCCGATCCCGAAGGCCAGGGCGCCGAAGGCGCCATGGGTGGCGGTGTGAGAATCCCCGCAGACCACGGTCATCCCCGGCTGGGTGAGTCCCAGCTCCGGCCCCACCACGTGCACGATGCCCTGCTGGTGGTGGTGGAGGTCGAAGAGCGGGACGCCGCTGGCTCGGCAGTTGGCCTCCAGTTGGCGGAGCTGCTCGCGGCCCACGGGGTCCGGGGTCGGCCTGCTCCGAGCCCAGGTGGGCACCACGTGGTCCATGACCGCCAGCGTCAGGTCCGGCCGGCGCACCGTGCGCCCGGCTTCCCGCAGCCCGTGAAAGGCCTGCGGCGAGGTGACCTCGTGGACCAGGTGCAGGTCCACATAGAGAAGGACCCGCTCGCGCGGATCTCCACCGACCCGATGGGTCTCCCAGATCTTCTGATACGCGGTGAGGCCGGTGCGGGACGAGTGGTCAGCGCTCATGGGCAACTCCTCGGTCCAGGGCGTTCATCCGTCGGTGGTGATCAGCAGGGTTCCGTTCGAAGCTGGGAGGCCCGGGCGGCTGGTCCCGCTCCCCGGCTGCGGACGGGGCGGCTGCGCGGGGTGGCGAAGTCAGGGTCAATGCCCCACCTGGAGCAGGGAGAAGTGCCCGGGCCGCGATGGGGTTCGAGCACAGGTGGGCTGTGCCGCCTGGGCTGACGGCGCCACCTCTCGGTGCGGCTGGTGCCCAGTACGGCCGGTTCTCAGCAGCGAAGATCGCCGCCGCTCCCAGCTCTCGGCTAGGCCGAGAGGGCTCGCGGTCGACGGTTGTCCCCGGCCCCGAAGGACTCCGCGAGCCCATCGCTGCCCCTTGTTCCATGCCGTGGTTCACGCCGTTGCCGGCGCCTCCAACCGGGTCACCACCGCCTGTGCGACCCCCTCGGTGGCGAGGGTTCCCCTCATGTCGGCGGTGACCAGGCCGCGTTCAACCACCCCCGCGATGGCATCCTCCAGAGCCGCGGCCAGATCCGCCCGGCGCATGCTCAGTCGCAGGAGCAGGGCGATGCTCGCGATGGCCCCCAGCGGGTTGGCGAGATTCCGGCCCGCCAGTTCGGGGGCGGACCCGTGGACCGGCTCGTAGACCCACGGGCCCTCCCCGCCGCCGCTGGCGGAGGGCAGGATTCCCAGTGTGCCGACCAGCGCCGCCGCCTCATCGGTCAGGATGTCGCCCATCAGGTTCTCGGTCACCACCGTGTCGAAGCTCCGGGGCTCCTGCAGCATCCGCAGCGCGAAGCTGTCCACCAGACAGTGTTCGAGCTGGACGTCGGGGTACTCTGCTGAGACCTCGCTGACGACCTCGCGCCAGAGTCCCGAGGTCGCCAGCACGTTGGCCTTGTCCACCGAGGTGAGACGGCGGCGGCGGGAGCGCGCGATCCCGAAGGCCACGTGCGCGACCCGGCGGATCTCCCCTTCGCTGTACTCGGTCGTGTCCACCGCCCTCCGGTGGGGAGGTCGGCCGCCGATCCCATGGGGACGTCCGAAGTAGGCTCCGCCGGTGAGCTCGCGGATGAACACGATGTCCGCCCCCCGGACGATGTCCTCGCGGAGTGGACTGTTGTCCTCGGCACCGGGCCAGCACCGCACCGGGCGCAGGTTCGCGAAGACGCCGAGTCCGCTCCGCAGGGCGAGCAGGCCGGCCTCGGGACGGACCGCTCCCCCGTCCCACCGGGGTCCGCCAACCGCGCCCAGTAGGACGGCATCGGCGGCCCGGCACGCGGCCAGGGTGGTCTGGGGCAGGGGATCGCCGCAGACCTCGATGGCGCGGCCGCCAACCGCCTCGGTCTTGACGATCAGCTCGATTCCCGCGTGCTCCGATACCGCCTCCAGCACCGTCAGGGCGGCGGCGGTGACCTCGGGGCCAACACCATCCCCGGGTAGCACCACCAGCCGCAGCTGTTGCCTGGGCGATCTCACCCGGCGATCGCTCCCAACTCCGGATTCAGGTGGCCAACCTCACCCACGATTCGCAAGAGAGCATCGTCCCCCACCTCCTTGCTGGTGTCCGCCACCTCCAGGAAGCGGGCCCATACCCGGGGCATCTGGCTGTCCGGCACCCTGAGCCCGATCAGTTCGAGGCGATGAACGAGGGCATGGCGGCCGGACCTGGCCGTGAGCACGATCTGGGTCGCCCCTGCACCCACCTCCTCCGCGGTCATGATCTCGTAGGTGCTGCGGTCCTTGAGCACCCCGTGCTGATGGACTCCGGACGCGTGCGCGAAGGCGTTGCTGCCCACCACCGGCTTGTTCGGAGGCACCGGGATCCCGGTCAGCTTGGACACCAGGCGGCTGGTGGGACCCACCTCCTGAGCCACCAGGTTGTCCGCCAGGTGGAGCTCGGGCCGGCGCACCCGGAGTGCCATGAGGATCTCCTCCAAGGCCGCGTTGCCCGCTCGCTCCCCCAGCCCGTTGACGCACCCCTCCACCCGGCGGGCGCCGGCGGCCACCCCCGCCAGGGAGTTGGCCGTGGCCAGGCCCAGGTCGTCGTGGCAGTGCACACTGACCAGCACCTGTTCCATGCCCCGCACCTGCTGGCGCACCGTCGTGACCAGCTCGGCGAATTCCGCAGGCAGGCAATAACCGGTGGTGTCGGGGATGTTGACCACCGACGCGCCGGCCGCCACCGCGGTCTCGACCACCTGACACAGGAACTCCCGGTCGGCCCTGCCGGCATCCTCAGGCGAGAACTGAACCTCGGCACAGAGATCTCGGGCGTAGGCCACGGCGTCGTGGGTCCGCCTCAGCACCTCGGCGCGGTCCAGCCCCAATTTCTTCTCGATGTGGATGTCCGAGACCGCGATGAAGACGTGGATCAGCGGCCTTTGCGCGTCCCGCACCGCTTGGTGGACCGCGAGTATGTCCCCGCGATGGGCCCGGGCCAAACCCGTGACCGCGGGCCCCTCCACCTCTCTGGCGATCCGCTGGACCGCCTCAAAGTCCCCGGGCGAGGAGGCCGGGAAACCGGCTTCTATCACGTCAACGCGCAGCCGCGCCAGCTGATGCGCGACCGCCACCTTGTCCTCCAGGTGCAGGGTCGCCCCCGGAGCCTGCTCGCCGTCGCGCAGGGTGGTGTCGAAGAACTGGACCACATCCAGGATGGCCGGGCTCGACGCGTTGTCGAGCCCGGCGGAGGTGCCGCGGTCGGTGCTCATGACGCCGCCTCCGCGGAGATGGGTACGGTCGCCGGAAGGGAGGGCCCCTGCTCGGCAGGCACCGACGCGACCGGCTGGATCCAGGCCATCTGGGCGCGGAGCTTCTTGCCCACGGCCTCGATGGGGTGCTCTGCATGACCTTGGCGCTGGGCCAGGAAGGCGGGGCGCCCGGAGCGGTTCTCATCGATCCAGCGCTCGGCGAAGGAGCCGTCCTGGATCCGGCGCAACACCCCCCGCATCTGCTCGCGCACGTGGTCGTCGACGATCACCGGGCCGCTCACGTAGTCGCCGAACTCCGCGGTGTCGCTGACGCTGTAGCGCATCAGCGAGAGGCCACCCTGGTAGATGAGGTCGACGATGAGCTTCAGCTCATGCAGGCACTCGAAGTAGGCCAGCTCGGGCTGGTAACCGGCTTCCGTGAGGGTCTCGAACGCGGCCGTGATCAGGGCCGTGACCCCCCCGCAGAGGACCGCCTGCTCCCCGAACAGGTCGGTCTCTGTCTCCTCCTTGAACGTGGTCTCAAGGACGCCGGCCCTGGTGCTCCCCAGTGCCCTGGCGTAGGCGAGGGCGCGCTGCTTGGCCCGCCCGGTCACGTCCTGGTGCACCGCCAAGAGCGCGGGGCAACCGATCTCGTCCCGGTAGCAGGCCCGCACCATGTGGCCGGGAGCCTTGGGCGCCACCATGGCCACGTCACAGTCGCGGGGTGGGATGACCGTGCCGTAGTGGATCGCGAAGCCGTGCGCGAACAGCAGGAGGCTCCCGGGTCGGAGCGTCTCGGTCAGCCCATCGGCGAACAGCCTTCCCTGGTCGTGGTCCGGGATCAGGACCATGACGACATCGGCGTCCCGGGAGGCGGTCAGGGGGTCGTCGACCTGGAACCCGTCGGCCTGCGCCCGGGCTCGACTGGCACTGTCCGGCCGCAGGCCCACGCGGACCTCGTAGCCGGAGTCCCGGAGGTTCTGGGCGTGGGCGTGCCCCTGGCTGCCGTACCCCAGGATGGTGATCCGGCTGCCGTCCAGGGCCCGGGGGTCGGCGTCATCGTCGTAATACATCTGCACCTTGGTCAACTCCCACTCATCACTTGATTGCTCGGCGCGGCGCTCGCCACCGCCCGGTGTTCCCCAAGCGCCAGCGGGCGTCCCACCACCCAGTCGATGACCGGCAGCCGGCGAATGCGGGCCAGGATCTCCTCGACCTGCTCCGGCGGGCCGCCGATCGCCGCCAGCACCGAGCCCTCGAGATGGCGCACGACCTGGACCCCGGGGTGGTTCAGCGCCGCCTCAAGGTCGTGCTCGTCACCACTTCGCCGAATCTCCACCAGCGCGGTCGTCCATTGCACCGGCGCCCGCGCGGTCATGTCCTCGACGCTGACCACGTCGATGAGCTTGGCGAGCTGCTTGGTGACCTGGTCCACTGGCTGCGGGCCGGTCCCGACCCGCAGCCAGAGAGTGAGCAGGCCGTCCGTCGGACCCTGGCCAACCGTGCAGCTGAACAGCTGGAAGCCGCGGCGGGCAAGGCAGTTGGTGACCCGCTGCAGGATCCCGCTGCGGTCCTCGGCCTGGACCATGACCAGCCGCCACGGCTGGCTGGGGTTCGCCGCCAAGGAGGTGGGACGGCACTGGTCCGAATGGCATGAAGTCACCCGACCGGGCACTCCACGAAACCGGCAAGACCTTTGCCGAAGGGGACTATGGGGTACACGCCGGCCTCGGGGTCGATCCGGCACTCGACCAGCGCCGGTCCCGGGTGTTCGAGCGCTGAGCCGAGGGCGTCGTCCAGCTCGCCGCTGCAGGTCACGGTGGCGCTGAAGCAGCCGAAGGCGGAGGCCAACAGCCGGAAGTCGGGAACGACCGAATGGGCGACCGCGGAGCGGATGCCGCCGTAGAAGTCGTCCTGGAACTGGCGCACCATGCCGAGCTGGCCGTTGTTGAGGATCACCACCTTGACCGGCAACCGCGCCTCCACGGCCGTCGCCAGCTCCTGCAGGGTCATGACGAAGCCCCCCTCGCCGCAGATTGCCCAGACCCTGCGGTCGGGGGCGGCCGCCTGCGCCCCGAGCGCGGCCGGGAGGGCGAAGCCCATGGTGCCCGCGCCACCGGAGTTGAGGAAGGTGCCCGCCCGGTCACCGGTCCAGGCCGTGGCGGCCCAGATTTGGTTCAGCCCGACGTCCGCCACCACGACGTCGGACGGGTGGCGGCGGGCGTAGCAGGCGGCCAGGACCTCCTGGGGCTGGAGCTTGCCGTTGTTCGGGTATCGCAAGGGGTGGCGATCACGCCAGGCCCGGATCTGGGCGCGCCATCGGGGGTGCCGGCGCGGCGGCACTCTCCCAGCCAGGGCGCGAATGGTCCAGGTTGCGTCGGCGGCGATCTGGCAGTCTGCGGCGACGGTCTTGCCCAGCTCGGCCGGGTCGATGTTCACGTGGATGATGTGGCGCGCGCGCGGCGCGAACTGATCCAGCCGGCAGGTGACCCGGTCGTCCGCGCGCATGCCCACCATCAGGAGGGAATCGCAGTTGCTCACCGCCAGATTGCAGTACCCGGTCCCCATGAACCCGACCAGCCCCAGGGCGAGGGGATGGTCGGCCGGGAAGACCCCGGTGCCGAGCAGCGTGGTCCCCACGGGTGCGTCGATCTGCTCGGCGAGCTCGAGCAGCGCCGCCTCGGCCCGGGAGATCGCCACCCCCCTGCCCGCCAGAATCACGGGCCGGTGGGCCCCCGCCAGCCACTGGGCCGCCCGGTCGAGCAGCTCCGGGGCGGGAGGAGGAGGCTCCCGGTGGGGTCGAAGCCGGGTGATCTCCGCCGAGTCGCCCTCGACCACCTGTTGCTGCACGTCCTTGGGCACGTCGATCAAGACCGCCCCGGGTCTGCCGGTGCGCGCCAAGTGGAAGGCCTCGCGGACCACCGCGTAGAGGTCGCGCGCGTCCTGCACCTGGTAGCTGTGCTTGGTGACCGACATGGTCGAGCCGATGACGTCCGACTCCTGGAAGGCGTCGGTGCCGATCGTGGCGGTGGCGACCTGCCCCGTGATCGCCACCACGGGCACGGAGTCGAAGTGCGCGGTCGCCAACCCGGTCACCAGGTTGAGGGCCCCGGGTCCCGAGGTCGCCAGACAGACTCCCACCCGGCCGCTGGTACGAGCGTAGCCGTCGGCCATGTGCGCCGCCCCCTGCTCGTGGCGAACCAGGATGTGCCGGATCGGTGAGCTGGGCAGGTGCTGGTAGATCGGCAGGTTGGCGCCTCCCGGCAGCCCGAAGATGACCTCGACCCCCTCGGCTTCCAGTGCCTGCAGAAGGATCTCCGCGCCGCAGCGGCTAGCGCGGGCGGGCTCGACGGGTCGGTCTTCGAAGCCAAGCAGGGCGGTTGCGCTCATCGCCGGACTCTCAGCCCTGACCGTAGGCCCTGCCGATGGCGGACGTCACCGCCGCGTCGGCGGCCATCTGCCGCATCGGGCGGGCGTGTTCGTGGTGGTGGCGCACCCAGTTGCGCGCCGCCTCGTCGAGCTCGATGTCAGGCGGGAACGCGAACGGAGACGGGCCTTCGGTGCCGGGGATATCGCGAGGTGCGGACATGATTGGCCTCCTGGTGGTTGCTCGGTCGAACAGCGATGGAGATGGGTTCGGAAAACAAAAAAAGCCCCCCGGTGGTGACCGGGGGGCTTGCAGCTAAGTGCGGATGCGCAGCCTTTAGCTGACCAGCCCTCCTGAAATTAGGCCTACTAGAGCGAAGGAGCTCTCACGAGTCAGCATGGCGGCGGGGTGCGCGTTCAAGTTGCCGACAGGTATACCAGCCCCTGGCAGCGCTGTCAAGCTTCGGGTCCAAGGCGTGCCCGCCGCGGGGCCTCGCAGCGGCGCGGGGCGGCTTGCTATGGTTTCACGCCATCGGCAGGGCCGCCACCCGGGCAGCTCAAGTTCAGTTTGAGGACGAATCAAGATGAAGCCAGCCACGCAGGCGAACGCGCTTCCGAGTCGCGCCCTGGTGGTCGGCCGCGAGCGGGCTGCCGCTCGGGCGATGCTCAAGGGAGCCGGCTATACGGACTCCGACCTGTCCCGCCCCCTGATCGGGGTCGCCAACACCTGGATCGAGACCATGCCGTGCAACCTCGGTCTGCGGCGGCTGGCGGAGCACGTCAAGCGCGGGATCCGGGAAGCCGGCGGCACGCCGATGGAGTTCAACACCATCGCGGTCTCCGACGGGGTGGCCATGGGCACCCAGGGCATGAAGGCGTCCTTGATCAGCCGGGAGGTCATCGCCGACTCGATCGAGCTCGTCTGCCGGGGCCATCTTCTGGATGGCGTGGTGGCGCTGGTCGGCTGCGACAAGACCATCCCCGGCGCGGCCATGGCCCTGTGTCGGCTGGACCTCCCCGGCTGCCTGCTCTACGGCGGCTCCATTCAGCCCGGCCGCTTCCGGGGCCGGGACGTGACGGTGATCGACGTGTTTGAGGCGATCGGGGCCGCCGAGGCCGGGCGCATCAGCGATGACGAGCTCCGGCAGTTGGAGGACGTCGCCTGCCCCGGGGCCGGCGCCTGCGGGGGCCAGTTCACCGCCAACACCATGGCCATGGCCATCGAACTGCTGGGCATTTCGCCACTTCAGCTGGGGGGCATCCCAGCGACCGATCCCGGCAAGCCCGAAGCCGCCGCCGAGGTGGGCCGCTTGGTGGTGGAGATGGTCGCCAGGGGTCGGCGGCCCAGCACCTACCTCTCGCGGGAGTCGTTCCTGAACGCGATCGCGGGGGTGATGGCAAGTGGGGGCTCGACCAATGCGGTGCTGCATCTCCTGGCAATCGCGACCGAGGCGGGAATCCCGCTGCAGATCGACGATTTCGACGCCGTGAGTCAACGCACCCCCTGGCTGGCCGACCTCCGTCCCGGCGGCCGCTACAACGCCGTCGACCTGACACGTGCCGGCGGTGTGGCGCTGCTGGTGCGCCGGTTGCTGGAGCACGGCTCGGTGGCGGGCTCGGCCCAGACCTGCACCGGCTCCAGCCTGGAAGACCAGGCGGCCGCCGCTGCCGACACCTGGCCCGAGACCGATGGCCAGGACGTGGTTCGGCGGGTCGGGGAGGCGCTCAGCGCAAGCGGAGGCATGGCCATTCTCCACGGGCAGCTCGCCCCGGAGGGCTCGGTGGTCAAGGTGGCGGGGCACACCTGGCGCCAGCACACCGGGCCCGCGCGGGTCTTCGACTCCGAGGAGGCGGCGATGGCGGCGGTGTCCGCCAGGTCAATCGTCCCCGGCGACGTGGTGGTGATCCGCTACGAGGGTCCGCGCGGCGGCCCGGGCATGCGCGAGATGCTGGGCGTGACCGGGGCGCTGGTTGGCCAGGGCCTCGGGGACAGCGTGGCCCTGCTGACCGACGGCCGCTTCTCGGGCGCAACCCATGGGCTGATGATCGGTCACATCGCTCCCGAGGCCGCCGTGGGGGGGCCGATCGCGCTGGTGCGCGATGGCGATCAGATCACCATCGATGTCAACGCTCGGACCGTATCCGCCGCTGTTCCGGAGGCGGAGTGGGAGCGCCGACGTCGGCTCTGGCGCGCCCCGGAAGTGCCGAAGCGGCGCGGGGTCTTCGCCAGATACGCCCAGCTGGTCGGGAGTTCCGCCCGCGGCGCGGTCCTCGCCGAGGAGCTCTCGCCCGCTCAGGTTAGGGGATAGATCCCGAAGAGCCGAAGCTCCTGGCTGACGGAGGCCAACCGGGGCAGCAGCAGGTCCACCTGGCCCGCCTGCTCGAGCTCGGCATCCAGGTAGAAGCGGTAGTGAAAGGGCAGGTCCGGTATGGGGCGGGCATCCAACCGGGTCAGGTTCAGCTCCAGGTCAGCGAAGACCTCCAGCACCCGGACCAGCCCCCCGGGGCGATGGGGGGCGATCAGGCCCATTGACACCTTGGCCCTCCCAGGAATCGGCCCTCCGGTAGCGGCGCGGGCGGTGACCACCACGAAACGGGTCTGGTTGGACGGCTCGTCGGCGATGTCCTCCGCCACCACCACCAGCCCGTACAGTCGGGCGGCGGTGAGTGATGCGATCGCTCCCTCCCCGTCCACCCTGCTCTGGGCCACCTGGCGGGCCGCGCCAGCCGTGTCCGGATGCGGGATGCCCGCTATCCCGTGGGCGCTTAACCAGTTCGCACACTGGGCCAGGGCCTGGGGGTGGGAAAGGGCCCGCTCCACCGGCTGGTGGTCGGCGGCGAGCAGATGGTGACGGATGGGAGCCACTCGTTCGCTGACCACAGTCAGCTCCGGGTGGGCCCAGAGCTGATCGCTAACCTCCTGCACGACCCCCGCGCGGCTGTTCTCCACGGGCAGGACCGCAAACTGCAAATCCCCCCTGGCCACAGCTGTGAAGACCGCGGCGAAGGTCGGCAGACCCACGGTGTCGGCGCCGGGGAAGAGCTGGCGCGCCGCCTCGTCGGAGTTGGCCCCGGGTTCCCCCTGATATCCGACCCGCTGGTCCATCGCCCCATTGTGGCGCACGGGTCTGTGGCTGGGACGGCGCTCTGGCGCATCCCGGCCGCCGGCCACTAAGATCGCTTCGAGGTGAGAGCTTGAAGCGACTCTACGCGCTCGGCTTGGGCGAGGCGTGCTGTGACAAGAGCGTGCTCACCCCGGGCACCGACGACGGGCTGCGCATCCACATCCCGATCATCGGCTACCTGCTGACCACCGACTCTGGGAGGCGGATGCTGGTCGACACGGGGATCCATCGCAGCCACATCGAGGACCCGGACCGGACGTGGCGGGGCACCGCCTTTGCCCGGGAACTGCGCCCGGTGATGCGTCTGGAGGACACCGTCGACTATCGCCTGGCCCAGTTGGGGCTGCGCAGCACCGACATCACCGATGTGATCAACACGCACTTTCATTTTGACCATGCCGGCAACAACGACGCCTTCACCAACGCCACCTTTCACGTTCAACGCGAGCACTACCACAGCGCCCTGGACAATCCTTCGTTCCCCAATCAGTACTGGCGTCTTGACGGACTGGATTACAGCCTGCTGGACGGTGAGGCCGACCTCGGAGATGGGGTCTCGGTGTTCCCCACCCCGGGGCATGCGCCGGGGCACCAGTCGGTGGTGGTCCACCTGGACGGTGGCCAGGCGGTGATCCTGTGTGGTGACGCGATTTACGAAGAGGACAATCTGCGTTACGACCGCTGGACCGCCCACGCCGATCCCGAGCTGGCCAGCCGGAGTGCCCGAGAGCTGGTTGATCGGGCACGCGACCTGAGGGCCAGGGTCATCTACGGACACGACCCTGAGCAGTGGCGCACGCTGCGCCATTCGCCGATTTTTTACGAGTAGCGGCCGTCGGTCGCGCGCGATCTGCGTCTCCACGAGCCCTCCTCCGGCTTGCGCCACGCCCAACCGACAAGCGAGATCTAGGCGGAACTTTGGAGTGATGGGCGAGTTCGGGTGAGTTCAGTTGAGACTGCGGAGTTGTGTCTACGCGGCGGGGAGATGGACACCAGCCAGGGTCAGAGCGCGAGCCTGCAGCTCTGTAGCCTCGGTGGTGATCTCGAAGGCCGACTCATCCGGGAGGCCGGTGGGGACCACCTGACTGCGGCAGATCGTTGCCAGGGATCTCAGCAGCGTCGGGAAACTGTGCACCGGGCTGCCATCGTCCAATTGCTGGGTTGACGCTTTGCGCCTCGCCGCGGCGGAGGGACGTGCGGGAGCCACAGGGTCGTCCTGGAGCGGGGGCTGCTCGTCGCGGAACAGCAAGGGCGCCCAGGCCCGCTCCAGGTGCCAGCGCACGTAGTAGGCGAGCATGCACAGCAGGATGTGCGCCTTGACCCGCGCTGAGCTCCAGTGGTAGATGGGGCGCACTTGAATGTCCAACCCTTTCCAGGTGCGGAAGGCGTGCTCGACGTGCTTGAGCCCCTTGTAGGTCCGCACCACCGAGGGGGTGTCCAATCGCTCCGGCGCAACCGAGGTGCGGATGACATAGATGCCGTCGAGCTCGGCTTCAGCACTGATCTTGACCTGATCGCGCTCCAGGCGGAGGGTGTGGTCGGTGATCTCCACCAGGAAGTGCTTGCCCACCTTGTACTGGTTGAGCACTCGGCCCACCCGCAGGCCGATCTTGGCGGCTCCCTTGAGCCTGCCATTGGCGACTGCCTCCAGGATGGGTTGCAACTTGGCCTCGGTTGCCTGCAGCAGGTCCCCGCGCGTGCGCTTGCGTTCCTGGGCCAAGTCGGGGTTGCGGCACACCACCAGCCGCTCTCCGGGGTAATCGGGATGGCTGATCTCGGCCAGGCCGCGCTGGTCAAAAAGTCCCATCTGGATGGCACCTGAGTCCAGCAGAGCCCGGATCTGGGGGCTGCGCAATGCCGAGATCCAATCGATCCCACCTTCTTTGCGCAGCTCCTCGATCCTTGCCTGGGTCAGCATCCCTCTGTCCCCGACCAGGATCACTCCCTGGAGGTGGAAGCGCTTCTTGATCTTCTCCACCTGGGTAGCCACGGTCTTGGGGTCGCCAGTGTTGCCCGGCACCACCTCGACCGCGATTGGGCGTCCCTCGCCATCGGTGACCAGGCCGTACTCGACCTGCAGGGTGCCCTTCTTGCGATCCCGGCTGTAGCCGCTCTTGGCCAGCGGGCAGTGCCTGCCCTCCACATACGACGAGCTGAGGTCGTACAGCACCAGCTCGCCATCTCCCAGGTGGCGCTTGGCCAGCCTGCGCTCGATGGCTGGCTGCCGCTCCAGCAGCCAATCGAGGGACGCATACACCTCTTCGACAGTGGCATCTTCCACCGCGAAGGTCGAGCTCAAGGTGGACTGTCCCCAGCTGCGGGTGGTGGCCAGCTTGGAGTGGGGCTCGACCACTCGAGCACAGATCAATGCCAGCACCAGATCTCGTTGCCGGGACTTGGCCCGGTCGAGCAGCTCGGCGATCCCCAGATTGCGCATGGTCTGGGCGACGGCAAGCACATGCCCATGGGGGCGGCTACGGCGGATGTGCAGCTCCTGGCCGGCCAGGAACTTCTCTCCGGCCAGGCTGCGGCGCACCAGCTCGACGGTCTCTTCCGGGAGGTGGGAGAGGTTGGCCAAGGTCTGGTTCTTGACCTTGCCATTCTCACGGTAGGAGCGGCGGAGCAGAGGGTACCGGTAGACCCGGCCCTTGTATTGACGACGGATCCACGCGACATGGACAGCCTCAGCTCGGCGCGTCACGAGAGCACTGTGCCACAACCCGCGTCTATTGCCAAGAGCCTTCTTGTCTGCCTTTGCGACAATCCGAAGTTGCCATAACCCCCATCAGCACAGCGTAAACCCGCCCCAAACCCCCGCTACGCGCCCCAAAGTTCCGCCTAGGGGGGAGGGCGAACTCGCTCGCGCCCTCCCCAGCGGCGGGCGCTGCTGTCAGACTGTGCCCGCGCGGTCGTCTAACCGATCGCGGTTTCGGCGGAAGAACTGGACGACACCATCGGGCAGGTGTGGGCGAGGGCGGCGGTGGCGACGCTCAGAGAGTTCGCCATTGCCGGAGTCGTCGAGGCGGCGGCTGCCGTCCCGATCCCCTATCCCGCCAATGCGGCGCCCAACACCCCCGGGGCGATGACCGCTCCCACCAGCGCCGGTTTAGCCTTGGTCTTCATCACCGGATCACCTCCAGCTTGAGCGCCCGGCTCGACACCGGGCTTGGTGGGCGGCGCAGCGCCGTCTTTTGTCAGTGGACCATCCGGAACTTAGAGTCGGCAGCGCAGCGGCTGTGACGTTGATGGGAAGTTGATCTCCGTGCCGAAGTCGGTGGGGAGACCGTTCCTCAAACTGTGACAAATGCGACACGGGTCTGAGGACCACCGCTGAAGGCGGTGGGCTCCGGGGCGATCCCGGTTCCTGCTTCACAGCCACCTGCCGGG
>JAKABA010000006.1 GCA_021802115.1 bacterium
TAAGACGCTGTTCATGACGTTGCGTGGTGGCCACGCGAGCTGGTGGCCAGCATAGCCGCCCCGCTCCAAAAGTGCAAGCGACCGAACGACGGCGTTGGGGAACCGGTAAAGGCGTTGTGGCCGGCCGCGCCCGCGGCCTGCGGCCAACGCTGAGGGCGTACCGGTGCGGGAGGTGCGGCCAGGTGCAACCTCCCGCACTCCGTCTTCGTCGGCTCGATCCCCGGGCGGGCCGTGCGTATCGCCGGGTTGCCGGCGCGGTAGTCTTCCTCAGGATCAGGCGGCTGGGCTTCCTGTTCCGCCGAGATCGAGCGAGGAGTGAGGCAGATGGAAGGGTCAGGGCGCGTAGAGTTCCTGTCGGCAGTCTTGATCACATCCGCCGAACCCGGCCGGCTGGCCGCGTTCTACCGCGACGGGCTGGGAATCCCCCTTGTCGGCGAGGAGCACGGTGGCCAGTCTCATTGGGGCTGCGAGCTGGGAGACGTCCACTTCGCGGTTCACCCCGGGGAATCCGGTTCCGGCCGCGGCTCTATCCGCTTCGCCCTGTGGGTTTTCGATCTGGAGTCATACGTGGCCCGGCTGCAGGAGAAGGGAATCCCGTGTCTGTATCCCATCGAGCGACTGGGCGAGGGGTCCTGGGTGACCGCCGTGCGCGACCCGGACGGCAATGAGGTGGAGTTGACCCAGATGAGCGAGCAGTGGGTCCGGCACCTGGCCGAGCATCGCCGGGGTGGGGCGGACGTCCTCGTCCGCGCTCTGGGATCCCCATAGTTCCGTGCGCGACCAGGCCTCTTGGGCGTGCGACTGGATCCAGGTGCCGTGAGGTCGACTGGAGCGGCCCCTTCCGCGGCGGTCAACGACCAGGAGGTGGCTGCGGGCTGCCCTGACGTCGTGACCCAGCCGCATGTCGGTGGTGACGGGCCCAAGCGGAGCCGGAGTGCCAGCGTCACCTGCGGGCGGTAACATCGCGCAGAAGCCGAGTCGTTGGACGAGGGAGGAGCCCAGATGGCGGAGCGGACACCGGATCGGACGAGACCACGGACCTCCAGCCGCAGAGGCGCTGACGGCGCCACAGGCTTTTCCGCGGATGAGCGGGCCGCCATGCGCGAGCGGGCCCGGGAGCTCAAGGCCGCAGCCGCGAAGGAGGATGGCGAGCAACTGCTGCTGGCCGCGATCGCCAAGATGGACGAGCCGGACCGGTCGATCGCCACCAGGGTCCACGCTCTGGTCAAGGCCGCGGCGCCCGAGCTGGAGGCGAGAACCTGGTACGGGATGCCCGCCTATGCGCGCGGCGGCAACGTCGTCTGCTTCTTCCAAAACGCCGGCAAGTTCAAGGCCCGTTATCAGGTGCTCGGCTTCAACGACCGGGCGCAGCTGGACGACGGCGCCATGTGGCCGATCAGCTACGCGATCCTGGAGCTGGGCCCGGCCGAGGAGGCCAGGGTCACCGCCCTGGTTCAGCAGGCGGTCGGCGCGGGCCAAGCGCGGGGCTAGCGCGAGCCGCAGCCCGGCCCCGGCGGCGACTGGACGGTCAGTTGGGGTCTGGCCCCAGACCAGATGGCGGTTGGAGGCCGAGGTCGCGGTAGCAGCCCGGGGGGATCCCAATGTCCGCGAGCCAGAGCCGCCCCACCCAGTGGCGCGCCTGCGCCTCCTGGCAGCCGCGCTTGGCCACCCCCAGCATCAACGTGTGGTCAGCGCGCACACAGTCCCCGGGGGCCAGCCCAGAGTCGCAGTCGAGACCACTGGGCAGATCGATCGACAGGACCTTGGCTGAACAGCGATTGACCCGCCCGATCAGCTCCGCGAGGTCGCCTCTGGGCGCGCCCACGGCTCCCGTCCCCAAGACTCCATCCACCACCAGGGAAGCCTCGGCGAGGCACCAGTCAGCGAGTTCCTTGAGCCCCGACGGAGTGGCGGCGGGCTGCCGCACATCGGCGCCGGCTGCGGCTGCCGCCTCGGCCAGCCCCGGCTGGGAGACCGGTGGCCGAGGCGTCATGAGGCAGCGGACGCGGTGGCCCCACGCCGCCAGATGGCGCGCCGCCACCAGTCCATCGCCACCATTGTTGCCCTTGCCGACCAGCACCGCGACCACCGGATCCGGCAAGGGTTCCTCCTCCAGCAGGCGCCGCCCCAACCGGGCGGTCTGGAAGCCGGCGACCCCCATCAGCATCGGCCCCGGCACCCCCACCCGCTCGGCGGCGCGGTCCAACTCCTGCGCCTGGGCTCGGGTCACGCCGGGTCCCATGGTCAGGTCCCCGCCTTCTGCAGCGGGACCACGCTCGGCGTGGACCAGAGGATTCGCACCTGGTCCCCCGGGCCCAGTCCCAGGGCCTGGGCGGCGCTGGTCCGGTTGCCGGCTATCTCCAGGTGCCCTGAGCTGTTCCACAGCAGCGCCACGTCTCCCGCGATCTCCGAGTAGGTGCTGACCACCTCGGACACGATCCGGCCCTCCCCCACCGCGGCGGCGCTTGGGACCGGCGAGTACCAGGGGGTCCTGGTGACTGCGGTGATGACGTTGCCGAACCGGTCGACCACGACCACCCGCGCCTGAGTTCCGCTCTCGTCGCCATCCGGCAGCAGTTCTCCCAGCATCGCCGGGCTGCGCAGTCGGGGCCCGAGATCCTCGAGGGCCAGGCTGCCCACGGCGAGCCGCGCCGCCAGTGGTCCGATCAGGTCGCGGCCGTGAAAGGTGAAGCTCATCTCGGCGGGGCGTAGGGCTGCCTCGTCGACGCGAAAGGCCGCGCGCTCCCTGCCCTTGAGCCAGAGAAAGTGCAACAGCCCGTTGTCGGGCCCCACCACCACCTGACGGTCGACGACCGCTGCCACCAGCGGCCGGTCGCCGCCGACACCGGGGTCGACCACCGCGCAGTGGACCGTCCCGTCAGGAAAGTACGGCGCCGCGGCCGCCAGCCAGTAGCTGCCCGCCGCGATGTCATGGGGTGGGATGCCATGGGTGATGGTCTCGACGCGAAGCTCGGGCGCGATCCGCAGCACGGCGCCCAGCAGAGCGCCGACGTAGCCATCGGCGGTCCCGAAGTCGGTCAGCAGCGTCAGCACGGTGCCCATGAGCTCTGGCCATTGTCGGTCATGCGACGCGGGCAGGAGCTGCCCCCAGCGTCCAGAACCAAGAAGGCGGGGTGGCCCTGGGGCCACCCCGCCTGTCAGCCCCTCGCGGGGGAGATCAGTATTCGGGCATCGCCGGCGCGGCGGCCGGCTTCTTCTCGGGCAGGTCGGTGATCAGGGACTCGGTGGTCAGCAGCAGCCCCGCGATCGAGGCCGCGTTCTGAACCGCCGACCGGGTCACCTTGGTGGGGTCGATGATCCCCGCCTTGACCATGTCCACGTACTCGCCGTTGGCGGCGTTGTACCCCTGCCCCGCCGGCAGGCTGCGCACCTTCTCGACCACCACCGAGCCCTCGGCGCCGGCGTTGTTGGCGATCTGACGGGCCGGCTCCTCGAGCGCGCGGCGCACGATGGTCACCCCGATCTGCTGGTCGCCCTCGAGCTTGGTGTTCTTGAGCGCCTCCTGGGCCAGCAGCAGCACGGTGCCACCGCCGGGGACGATCCCCTCCTCGACCGCCGCCCGGGTCGCTGAGACCGCGTCCTCCATGCGGTGCTTGCGCTCCTTGAGCTCGGTCTCGGTCGCGGCTCCGACCTTGATCACCGCCACCCCGCCGGCCAGCTTGGCCAGCCGCTCCTGGAGCTTCTCCTTGTCCCAGTCACTGGTGGACTTGTCGATCTCGGCCTTGATCTGCTCGATCCGGCCCTTGATGGCGTCCGACTTCCCAGCGCCCTCGACGATGGTGGTGTCGTCCTTGGTGACCTGCACCCGGCGCGCGCGGCCGAGCTGTCCCAGCTGGACGCTCTCCAGCTTGAGCCCCAGCTCCTCGCTGATCACGGTGCCACCGGTCAGGATGGCGATGTCCTGGAGCATGGCCTTGCGGCGATCCCCGAACCCGGGAGCCTTGACCGCGACCGCGGTGAAGATGCCCCGGATCTTGTTAACGATCAGGGTCGCCAGCGCCTCACCATCAACGTCCTCGGCCACCACCACCAGGGGCTTGCCCGACTGATGGATCTTCTCCACCACCGGCAGCAGGTCGGCGATCGCGGAGATCTTGCGGTCGGTGATGAGGATGTAGGGGTCCTCCAGAACCGCCTCCATGGCCTGGGTGTTGGTGACCATGTAGGGGCTGATGTAGCCCTTGTCAAACTGCATCCCCTCGACCAGCTCGAGCTCGGTCTCGATGCCCTTCGACTCCTCCACCGTGATCACGCCGTCCTTGCCCACCTTCTCCATCGCGTCGGCGACGGTCTCCCCGATGCCGGGGTCGGCGGCGGAGATGGACGCCACCTGGGCGATCTTCTCCCGCTCGCTGATGGACACGGAGTGCTTCTTGATGTCCGCCACGACCAGGTCGACCGCCTTCTGGATCCCGGCCTTGACCTGCACCGGGTTGGCACCGTGGGCCACGTGGCGGAGGCCCTCGTTGATCATCGCGGCCGCCAGCACGGTGGCCGTGGTGGTGCCGTCACCCGCGATGTCGTTGGTCTTGCTCGCCACTTCCTTGACCAGCTGGGCTCCCATGTTCTCAAAGGGGTCCTCCAGCTCGATCTCCTTGGCGATCGTCACCCCGTCGTTGGTGATGGTCGGGCTGCCGAACTTCTTGTCCAGCACCACGTTGCGACCCTTGGGGCCGATGGTGATGCGGACCGCGTCTGCAACCTTGTCGGCGCCTCGCTTGAGCGCGGCTCGGGCCTCGGTGTCGAACAACAACTGCTTGGGCATATGCTTCCTCTCCTAATTTCCCCACATGATCCGGCTGATCACTCGGTGCCGCCATTTTAGCACTCACACGCGGCGAGTGCTAGCAGGCGGCGCCAGCAAGTGCCAGAGCAGACCCGACGGGTGGTCGGCGATCATGGGTAGATGAGCTCAGTGTCCAATCCCCCGGGAGGATTCCGGCCGGTACGCTCCCGAGAGCTCAGAGACGCCGTGGGGACGTTCCTGCTGGCGCAGGGCTGGGCGGGTTTGCACTGCGGGGACACCCTGCGCCGGCTGGAGGCGGGGCGGGCGGATTTCGAGCTGCTGGCGTCGCTGGGGTCGGCGTCCGAGGTCCGGGCGATCGCTTTGGTCACGGGCAGCCGGCTGAACCTGTTCGTCCCCAACTCCTCCGAGATGCCGGCCGCCGCCAGCCTGGTGCAGGCGCGCCTTGCCTTGCTCGACCGGATCTCCTGTTTGGAGGCACACCTAACCCACCCACTGGGCCACGGCTTCGAGGTCCATCGGCGGGAGATGACCGTGGCCGCCAGCCTGAGGGTCCCCGGGCGCGCCCTGCCCGCAGTCCGGCCCGCTGGTCCGGCCGACGCGGACCAGCTGTGGCGGGTCTACGACCCGGTTCCCTGGATGCGGCTTGAGTCGCCCGCGGATTGGGCGGTCAGGGTCGCCGAGGAGCGGACCTGGGTGGCGGAGATTGATGGCGAGGTGGTGGCGGCGGCGCGCTGGACCAAGTCATTCGGAACCGTGGTGGAGGTGGGCGGCGTGGCCACCGACCCGAGCCGGCGGCGCCTCGGGGCTGGGACCGCGGTGGTGCTGGCGGCTACCGCGGCGGCGCTGACAGACGGGATGACGCCGGTTTTGTGCTTCGGCGATCCCGAGCTCGCACCTCTCTATTACGGGCTGGGATTCGAGCTGGTGGGAACCGAGCTCGCGTTCCGGCGCCGCTCCGGCTGACGGATCGGCCTATGATCCTCGCATGCCCGACCTGAAGTCGGTGCTGGCCTGGTCCGCCGTGGCGGCCGGGGTGGCCATCGCCGCCGAACGGAGCGTCGCCAAGATGCGACCCGGCTCCGACGACTCCATGCTCGACTGGGAGCTGGCACGTCGCACTGCCTACCAGAGGGTCGGTCCCGATGGCTTGGACGAGGCTGACCAGGCGGCCACGGAGTACGAGCCGCTGGTGGCCGAGCTGATCCCTCTGATCGCCAGCGCGTGTGGCACCCCGGCACAGGCGAACAGCTTCGGGAGGGTGAGAGTGGTGGGGCGACGGGGCTTCCTGGACCAGAACCTGGCCATGATGCGCCGGATGGTTCAGCCCATCGAGGCCGCCCAGGCCAAACTCGGCCCTCTGCGCTCCAGCGCGTTGATGCGCGTCCCGACCAGCCTCTACCTCGGCACCCTGCTGGGGTACATGGGCAGCCGGGTGCTGGGCCAGTACGACCCCGTGCTCAGCTTCCCCGGCACCGACCGCGAGGGGTTGCCACAGCCCGCGCTGCTGATCGTGGAGCCGAATGTTCGCGAGTTCCAGCGCAAGTCGGAGCTCCCGCTCGACTCCCTGCGCCGCTGGCTGATGCTGCACGAGCTCACCCACGCGTGGCAGTTCGAGCTCCACCCCTGGCTGGCGCCGCACCTGACCGGGATGGTGCAGGAGCTGACCCGGCTGCCGGGCGGCCGGCGGCTCAACGGAATAGAAGATCTGTTGCACACTGCGCGCAACCTCCGCCCCCAGATCGCCCTGGTCGGCAAGGTCCAGGCGGTGATGGCGGTGCTCGAGGGCCACGGCAACTTCGTGATGCGCGAGGTGGGCCGGCAGCACATCCCCGACTTCGACACGCTCGACCGGGCCTTTCATCGCCGCCACGAACCCACCGGTGCGCTGGAGCGGCTGATCCTTCTGATCTCCGGAGTCGGGCTGAAGTTGCAGCAGTACCAGCAGGGGGAGCGCTTCCTGCGGGAGATCCAGGCCCGGGGCGGCCAGCCTGCCCTCGATGCGGTATGGGCGTCGGCCGAGACGCTACCGAGCTGGCGCGAGGTGCGCCAGCCCGAGCTCTGGCTGCGGAGGCTGGGCTTCGACCGGGCCGAGTCTGCCGGTCCGGCTCCGGCTGCGGCTCCGACCCCCGCCTGACCGCTGCCGATTCCGGCCACCTTTGATGGTCCGAAGGTGCCGGATCTTGCGTACACTTCGCAGGTGAGGCGCCTCACCGAGCGGGAGTCTGTTGCTCACCAGCGGGGAGAGCACTCCCGCTTCAGGAGTTGAAACCATGAACAAGAGCCAGCGCAGAGCCGGCAACCATCACGGCCCGACCGGGGGCCCGGGCTTCCTGCGGCGTCTGCAAGATCTGCTGGAGGCGGCGCTCGGGCAGCGCCGTCTGGTCCCGGTCCCGATCGCCACCGGGCTTGAGGGGGCCTACCGTCCGCAGCCGATCCCGCCCGGCGAGCTGAACGTGCACCGAGTCTTCGGGCGCCGCCGGGATGAGGAGCGGGACCGCACAGAAGCGGGATCCGATCCCGCCCCGGCGGAAGAGCCCCCGGTCGAGCCTCCCGCCGATGAGGAGTCCTCGGGCCGGGACCCGCTCGTGCCGCAGCCCGGCCCCGAAGCGGCCGCATCGGACCAGGCCGGGGATGGCGGTGCCCAGACGGCGGAGGGTGCGCCCGCAGAGCCGGAGGGCCAGGTAGCCGATCCGTGGTCAGGCGGGGGTTTCACCGACCCCTTCTCATTCCAACCCGACAGCGGGGCGGCGCCAGAGCTTCCGGCGTGGACCCCGAGCCCCATGCTCGGCGGTGGATTCCCCACCTTCGAGCCGGCGCCGACATCGGAGGAGGCCGGAGCCTCTCCCTGGGGGGCCGGCGGGTTCGGCCAACCGGAGGAGGAGGCGCCAGCCCCGACCTACCAGTCACCAGGTGCGGCGGGCGACGCGTGGCCCGCCGCCGGTGACCAGGGGGAGCAGCTGTGGGCGCCGCGCGCTGAGCAGGAGGGGGACGAGTCGTTCCCCGCAGCGGAGACGACCGCGCCCATGGGGGCCGAGGAGTCAGGGCAGGGGAACTATTCGCTGCCCGAGGTCGAGCCGACCAGTGAGGAGGGGATGGAGATGGAGGCGCCCGTCGAGGCGGCACCCGACGAACCGGGTGACCTGCAGCCGTTCGAACCTGATCAGCTGCCCGAGGTGGTGGCGGTCTCGGAGACCGCCTGGGAGGTCTCTCCCACGGGGGCCGGCCGCGAGTCGGTCCCGGAGCCTTCCGGTGGCCCTGAGCCGGTGGTGGAGGGCGCGCGGACGTTCCCGCTCCCAGAGGGCGAGCTCCTCTTCCACAACCTGAGCGTCGGCTTCACCGACCCGGCCAGGCTGCTGCGGCATCTCGCCGGAGAGGGCCACACCGGGGTCATGCATGTCGCCTCCCAGGATGGGCGCAACACCTACATCGTGCTGGTGGAGGGCTATGTGGTGGCCGTCGCCTCTGACGCCCAGGGGCGGCTCAGCACCTCGACCAGGGTCTCCTTCCCCGCCTTCCCCAACAGCCAGGACATCATCACCGTGATCACCTATCCCGCGGAGATCGCGCGCGGGCTGGGGCTGCTCCTGCACGCGCCGGTCCACTTCTCCGGTTTGGGAGCGATGTTCGTCGACCTCGATGGGCTGCGCAGCTTCCTCAGCAAGCGTTCGGCCTCGGGAGGGCTCGTGGTCGAGGCGGCAACGGGCACGGGGGTGGCGCTGTTCGACGAGGGACGGCTGGTGGGTGCCTACTCGGGTGCCTCCATCCCCGAGGAGGACCTGGCGCCACTTCGGGAGCTGATCAAGGATCTGGATGCCGAGATCGACGTCCGGTTCGGGGGACCCCATTCCCTGGAGCCGATCCCGCTGGAGACGCTCTTGGCCGGCTATCCCTTGTGACCCCGGGCTCGGCATCGGGACCGGATCGGGAGATCGGCGACAGCCGGGAGCAGTTCGCCCGTGTCGCTGAGGCGTACCGCACCAGTCAGACCCACTCCGATCCGGTGTCGCTGGCGCGCTTCATCTCCATCTGCGATCTCAAGCCCAACCACCGGGTGCTGGACGTGGCCACGGGGGCGGGGCATGTCGCCCTGGCCGCCGCGCCGCTGGTGCGCGAGGTGGTAGCCCTCGACCTGACCGAGGAGATGCTGGAGCAGGCGCGCCAGCTGGCGGCCTCCCGCGAGGTTCGCAACGTGACCTTCGTGCGCGCCAACGCCGAGCAGCTGCCGTTCCCGGCGGAGGCCTTCGACCGGGTGCTGGTGAGATCGGCGCCCCATCACTTTCGGGGGCTGATCCCGGCTTTGGCGGAGGCCTACCGGGTGCTGGTGCCCGGCGGCGCCTTCGCGGTCAGCGACTGCTCCCCGCCCCCGGTCGTGCGCGACTGGCTGGAGGTGGTGGAGGTGGGCCGGGACCCGTCGCACGTCCGCAGCCGGGCTTTGGAGGAATGGCGCGCCCTGCTCCAGGCGATGGGGTTCGCGGTCGAGCACGCCGAGCGGATCGAGCAGGAGAAGGACATCCTGGACTGGTTCCAGGTGGCCGGGGTGAGTTCCCAGGATCGCCAGCGGTTGCTGGACTATTACGAGACGGCCCCCGCGGCGATCGCGGGCCAGCTGAGTCCGCAGTGGCGGGAGGGCCGCTTCTATCACCGCTACTGGCACGCCCTGATCCGGGCCCGCCGCCCACTCCAACCGATCTTCTGATCCGCGCGGGCGTAACCTGAGATGGTGAACGGACCGATCGATCTGAGCGGGATCCACCGCGAGCTCGACCAGCTCAAGCGCCAGCTCTGCCACTGCCAGCTGCAGGGCGAGTGCCTCGGCTGCAAGGGGATCGAGATGATCCGCCAGCAGCTGGAGGCGGTGGCGGCGGCCGCTTCGCAGCCGGTCCTGCTCCAGGTGGCCCAGGAGACCGCGGCCAAGGACATGATGGATCAGTTCTCCAAGATGCAGGAGCGGTTGATGGACGACCCCCAGATCCGGCACGCGGCCCAGGCCTTCCAGGAGCGGCTGCTGGAGGATCCCGAGGCCCGCCGCCTGATCGAGGATCTCATGAGGCGGCTGGGAGGGCCAGCGGAAGAGGGGCCTGATCCGCTCCAGTGATCGGTGTGCGCCGTTCGATCCTGGTCTGTCCCGGCGATAAGCGGGGGATGGTCGCCAAGGCGGCCACCCTACCCACCGACGGGGTGGTGCTGGATCTGGAGGACGCGGTCGCGGCCGATGATGAGAGCCGGGCTCGGGCCCGCCTCGAGCTGGCGGCCGCGCTGGAGTCGCTCGACTTCGGGGGCCGGTCGGTGGCGGTGCGGATCAACGCGGTCGGGGGACCGTGGGCGCTCCAGGACCTGCTCGAAATAGTTCCCAGGGTCGGCAGCCGGCTGGCCACCGTGGTCGTCCCCAAGGTCTCCCATCCGTCCGAGGTGGGTTTCGTCGCCCACTGCCTCGACGCGCTGGAGGCGCCGGGAATGCCGCGGTTGGGGATCGAGATCCAGATCGAAACCGCGGCCGGCTTGGAGGCGGTCAGTGAGCTCGCGACCAGCTCCGCCAGGCTGGAGGCGCTGATCTTCGGCCCGGGAGACTTCGCGGCCGACATGGGGATGCCCCAGACCGTGATCGGGGGCCAGGCCCTGGGCTATCCCGGTGACGTCTGGCACTACCCCCTCACGCGCATCGCGGTCGCGGCCAGGGCCCGCGGCCTGCAGGTCATCGACGGGCCCTACTCAAGGCTGGCGGATCCTGTCGGCCTCGAGCAGGCCTGCCGGCGGGCGGTCGCTCTGGGCGTGGACGGGAAGTGGGCCATCCATCCCGAGCAGCTGGCGACCATCAACTCCGAGTTCGCGCCCTCGCCGGAACAGGTCGCCCGCGCCCGGGAGATGCTGGCGGTGGTGTCGGCCAAGGGAGGGGCCTCACGGCTGGGAGAGGAGATGGTGGACGAGGCCAATCTGCGGATGGCGAGGGCGGTGCTGGCGCGGGCGCGAGAGGAGCGGGCTTGAAGGATCTGCCCCAGGAGCTCAGAGTCGCCACCAGGGTCGTCCATGGCTCGCGGTTCCGCGACCCCCAGACGGGAGCGCTGACCCCGCCACTGGTGGTCTCCGCCACCTTCGATCACGCCAACCCGTCCGGCCTCAGCTACGGGCGGGACCACAATCCGACCTGGGCACTCCTGGAGCAGGCGGTGGCGGAGCTGGAGGAGGGGACCCAGGGGATCGCGTTCAGCTCGGGGATGGCCGCGGTGGCGGCGGTGCTGGAGCTGGCGCCCGATGGGGGTGCGGTGGTGGTGGCCAAGGATTCCTACACCGGCAGCCGGCTGCTGTTGGAGGAGCTTGGCCGGCGGGGCCGCTGCCAGGTCCGCCTCGTCGACGCGACCGATCTGGCAGAGGTCGAGGCCGCGGTGCGGGGTGCGGCCCTGGTGTTGGTGGAGACCCTGGGCAACCCTCTGCTCACCGTGCCGGATCTGGCGGGCTGCGCCGAGGTGGCGCACCGAAGCGGAGCTCTACTGGCGGTCGACAACACCATGGCGACCCCCTTGGTGTGCCGCCCCCTGGGGCTCGGCGCGGACCTGGTGATCCACTCCGCGTCCAAGTACATCGGCGGGCATGATGACCTCATCCTGGGGATGGTTCTGGCCCGCGACCTTGCGCTCGCCGAACGGCTGCGCCACCACCGGACCAGCCGTGGGGGTTGTCCCGGGCAGCTGGAGGCATGGCTCGCGCTCAGGGGGCTGCGGACCCTCGACGTGAGGCTGCAACGGCAGATGGGGAACGCGAGCTGGCTGGCGATGAGGCTCAAGGAGCATCCGGCGATCCAGCGGGTGCTCTACCCCGGGCTGCCCGGCCACCCCCAGCACGAGCTGGCGAAGTCCCGATTGCAGGCGGGCTTCGGCGCCATGCTCTCGATGGAGCTTCGAGCCGACGCCCCAACCACCGAGCGCTTCTGCGCCGCGACCACGGTCTGGGCCAACGCCACCAGCCTGGGTTCGGTCGGGTCCTTGCTGGAGCGCCGAGGCCGCTGGCAGGGGGAGGAGCACCTGCCCCCCGGCCTGGTCCGGATGTCGGTCGGCATCGAGGACCGCTCCGACCTTCTCGCCGACCTGCTTCAGGCGCTGTCCGCGGCCGGCTTGCCCGGCTGAGCGCCGGTGGAGGTGACGCGGGTGACCAGGGCCAAGAGCGCCGCCCGCACCTGAGCGAGGTCCAACTCCGGACCCGCCACCGCCCACTCCATGACGACCCCGTCCAGGAGCATGGCGATGGCACGGGCCAGGGCGGCGGTTGGCATCGCCTCGGGCAGGTCCTTGGCCGCGATCCGAGCCGCCAGGAAGGACTCGACGAAGGAGGTGATCACCTCTCGGCGCAGGCGCAGGGAGGCCCGGATCACCTCATTGGTCGGAGCCTCCGCCATCGCGCCCAGGAGCAGCCCCGCGCCGCCCTCGGCGTCCAACCGGTCCAGGTAGAAGTCGATCGCATGCTCCAGCCACAGCCGGGGGTCGGAGATGAGCTCCAGTTCCGCGCGCAGTCCCTCCGCCTCCGCCTTCGTCTCCAGGCTGCAGATGGCGGTGTAGAGCTCCGCCTTGCTGGTGAAATAGCGGTAGAGCAGGCCAACCGAAACCCCGCACTCGGCGGCGATCTCAGGCACGCTGGTGCCCTGCATGCCGGACCGCGCGAAGGCCCGCTTGGCCCCTTCCAGGATCCGGCGGCGAACCTGGTCAGCATGAGCCGTGCTCTTTTCCGACAGCCCCTCCGAGATGATGGCGAAACCTCCTGGAGCGCCCCCCGTCGGGCACCTGATATGCTTTGAGTCTACATGAATGAATATTCATTCATGTTGTTCCCAGGAGCCACGGCAGCTTAGGAGCGGGGCGCTTGTTTCATCGGCTGGGACGCTTCACCTACCGGCACCGCAGGGTGATCCCCGGGGCGGCTGTCGCACTGATGGTGGTCCTGCTCCTGCTCTCCGTCCCCCTCGGGGGCCAGCTCGAGGCGGGCGGCTTCTCGGTGCCCGGCTCCCAGAGCCAGCGGGCCACCGAGCTGCTCGCCCAGCACTTCGGAGCCGCCAAGACGCAGCTGCTGCTGGTCTATCGCAGCCCGACCGCGAACGCTGCCAGTCCAACGGTGCAGCAGGCGGTCGACCGCAGCTTCGAGCGCCTGGCCAGGCGCCCCCAGGTGGCCAGTGTGCTCGACTACAGCAACACCAAGGACCCGGTGTTCATTGGCGCCCACGGCCATGACACCTTTGCCGTCATCAACCTCAAGCTGGGGGAGACCGCCGCCACCAACCAGCTGAAGTCGCTGACCTCCTACATCGAGCCCCCACCGGGCCTGCACATGTGGGTCACCGGGGCCCCCGCCATCGACGCCCTCTACAACAGCGGCCTGGAGCAGCAGCTGAAGCGGGCCGAGGTGATCGCCCTGCCGGTCTCGCTGCTGCTGCTGCTGGTGGTGTTCGGGTCGGTGATAGCGGCTCTGCTGCCGCTGGTGATCGCCGGGCTGGCGGTGCCGACCGCGCTGGCGATCATCAGCCTGTTGGCCGCCCATCTGGGCATGTCCATCTTCGTCACCAACGTCGCCACCATCATCGGGCTGGGGCTGGCGATCGACTACTCACTGTTCTTCGTCAAGCGCTTCCGGGAGGAGCTGAGCCACTCCGGGGTGGAGCAGGCGGTCGCGGCCGCCACCGGGAGTGCGGGCAAGGCGGTGGCGATCTCCGGCACCGCGGTTGCGGTGGGGCTGAGCTCCTTGACCCTGTTTCCCGCCTCGGCCCTGCGCAGCATGGGAATCGGGGGCGTCGTGGTGGTCGCCTGCACCCTCCTGTTCGCCCTCACCGCCCTCCCCGCCATCCTCTCGTTGCTGGGCCCCCGGATCAACCGGTTCAGCGTCCGCCGGAGCTTGCACCGGGCCGCCCGTCCCGCCGACCATCACTCCAGCTTCTGGGGGTGGGTGGCCGAGCGGGTGATGCGGCACCCGATCCTGATCGCGGGCCCCACGGTCCTGGTGCTGCTCGCGGCGGGAACCCCGTTCCTCAGCCTGCGACTCTCCACCGGCAGCAGCGTGAGCGAGATCCCACAGGGGCCCGCGCGCACCGGATACGCACTGCTGAACTACGATTTCCCGCAGGCTGGTGGCGTCGACGACATGACCCTGGTGGTGGACTACCGCCATTCCCTCGACGGCAGGCTGTCGGCGCTCCAGGAGCGGCAGCTCGGCGCCTACCTGAGCCGGCTGCGAACGGTCCGCGGGGTGGAGGCGCTCCAGGGGGTTCTGACCCCACCGCCGGGGATGGCGAGCGGCCGGTACCTGCAGCTGCTCCAGCTGTCCCCGGCCCAGCGCCCCGCTGCGCTCAACTCCTACATCGACTCCAACCTGGCCGGGCCGATCGCGCAGGTCGAGGTCGCCAACAGCTATGGCCCCGACTCCAGGGCCGGGGCCGAGCTGGTGCATCACCTCCGTGCCGTCGGCGCTCCACCCGGGGCCAGGACCCTGCTCACCGGGGGAGCGGCCCAATCGGTCGACTTCATCGATGCCTTTGCCGCCACCATTCCGTGGGCGGTGTTGCTGGTGGTGGCGGTCACCATGGTGGTGCTCTTCCTCACCTTCGGGTCGGTGGTGCTGCCGATCAAGGCCGTCCTGATGAGCATGATCTCGATCAGCGCCGCCTTCGGGGCGATGGTCTGGATATTCCAGCAGGGGCACCTCTCCAACGTGCTCGGCTTCACCCCACCGGGCTCCATCACGGCGACCGATCCGGTGCTGATGTTCGCCATCATCTTCGGCCTCTCTATGGACTACGAGGTCTTCCTGCTCACCCGGATCAGGGAGCGCTACCTGGCCACCGGGGACAACCGGCGCTCGGTGGCGGAGGGGCTGGCCGCCACCGGTGGCGTGATCAGCTCGGCTGCGCTCATCATGATCACGGTCTTCGCCGCCTTTGCCCTGGGTCACGTGCTCGACATCCAGATCCTGGGGGTGGGGATGGCGATCGCGGTCGCCGTGGACGCCACCCTGGTGCGGGGGGTGGTGGTGCCGGCGGTGATGCGACTTCTGGGCGGTGCCAACTGGTGGGCGCCGACCGGGGTGCGGAGCTGGATTTCCCGGCTTGGCTTCTACGAGGAGTCGAATTCGGAGCTCACCCGGGATCCGGTCTGAATCCGCGCTGGGGGCTGACTTTGCGCCAGCTCGGGATATAGTTGATAATTCCCCGGTGATCATGGGCACCGAGGAGATGACCGACCGGCGCGCCCACCTGCGCCGCCTCGACGACATCCTGGAGGCTCTGGAGCAGCTCAACCTCAGCGAGGCGGCGGAGCTGCCCGAGCGGGTGGTTAGGTCGCTGGCCGCGCATGACATCCCGGTGGAGGACGGGGTCGAGATCAGAGTCCTGATCGAGCGGGTGTGGCGCAAGCAGGAGAGCCACATGCTCAGCCCCCGCCAGGAGCGGCGGCGCAGCAGCTCCCGGCGGGCCCACTCGCGCCGACCCCCCGGTCATGACGTGATCGAGAGCATCCTCCGCCAGGGAGGGCGCGGTCCGGCCCCGGGGATGGGCGGCTCTGCGGAGTGACCCCGGCTCAGGCCGGTAGACTCTGCCCCATGGGAGGAGAACGCCGGCACCATGCCCGGGAGTGCCACCTGCGAGCAGCTGGTGGCTGAGCCGCGTCCTCCGGAGCCAACCCGGCGGACGGCCCGACGGGCGGACATGTTCACTGCGGACGGCCGTCCTTCCCCCGACGATCCGCGCGAGCACGGACCGAGGTTGGGCGACGAGCGCACCACGCTCGCTGAGGCGCTGCGCTGCCTGCGTCTGACGCTCCGGATGAAGTGCTCTGATCTCGATGCCGAGGCGCTGGCGCGACGTTCCGTCCCCCCGTCGACGATGTCGCTGCTGGGACTGGTGCGCCATCTGGCCGAGCAAGAGCGGGGGACCTTCCGGGGGATGATGGCGGGACAGTCGGCCCCCGCGCTCTTCTGCTCGGAGACCGACCGCGATGGCGATTTCGATGGGGCGACCCCCGACCCCACGGTGGTGGCTGAGGCCTGGAGCGCATGGGAGGAGGAGGTGGAGTTCTCCACCCGGCTGGTGGCCGAGGCGGCAAGTCTTGACGTCAGAGGCGACGATCCTGACAACCGGCATGGCAGTGGGGGCGGGCCGATGTCCCTGCGCGAAGCGCTGGTCGGAATGATCGTGGAGTATGCCCGCCACATGGGCCACGCCGACCTCCTCCGCGAGCGGATAGACGGGCGCATCGGCCAGTAGCCCGTCCGACCTGACCAGCGCTGCTCAGGGGGGCCGGTGGCCGGGAGTCGAAGTTCCCCGGGCCCGCGACCCGGCCTTGCGATGGGCACCGGCTCCGCAGCGACGGTGAGCCGCCGTCAGCCGCGCAGCCGGACCCGGGGAAGCGGGTGCCGCGCGTGCGGAAAGTCACCAGGCGAGCCCGCGGCGCAGCGCTGAAACCGCTGGGTTTTTGGGGATAATTATTCCTTAGTGGTTTCATAGCGCGGACATAATCTCGGCTCCCTACGATCGCCCCGTGGTGACCAGGGCGGCCGGGGCGATGGGGACGGGGAGCCAGCGGGGCGCGGCAGGCGCTGATGGCGCCGTCGACGTCCGAGACCTGCACGTGCTTTACCGGGAGAAGGAGCTGCTCCGCGGCGTGAACTCCACCTTTCGCCGGAGTGCGGTGTCCGCGATCGTGGGGCCGACCGGGTGCGGTAAGACCACCCTGCTGCGTTCCATCAATCGGATGCACGACAGCACGCCGGGGATGCGCGTCACCGGATCGGTGACCATCGGCGGGGAGGATGTCTACGGCCGCGGGGTGGCCGTGCGCGGCTTGCGCCGCAGGGTGGGCATGCTCTTCCAGCGGGCCAATCCGTTCCCCCAGAGCATCGCCGAGAACGTGTCGCTGGCCCCGCGAGCCCACGGTCTGGTGGGCCGTCACCAGGTCTCCGCCCTGGTCGAGGAACACCTCACGCTGGTCGGCCTCTGGGACGCGGTCAGGGACCGGCTCAACAGTTCACCGTTCCAGCTCTCGGGCGGCCAGCAGCAGTTGCTGTGTCTCGCTCGCACCCTGGCGCTGTCACCCGAGGTGCTCCTCCTCGACGAGCCCACCTCCGCGCTCGACCCCGACACCACCGACCACATCGAGGGCCTCATCAAGCGGCTCTCGGCCCGGGTCACCGTCCTCATCGTCACCCACAACCTCGCTCAGGCGAACCGGATCGGCGACGACGTGCTGTTCCTAATGGCGGGCACGGTCGTCGAGTCCGCCCCGGCGCAAACCTTCTTTCAGAACCCGGCGGACGAGCGGAGCCGGGCCTATATCAGCGGCCGTATCGGGTGAGTTTGGCCCAGCAGCCCTCATCCGCACCCAGAGTTCATCCAACCAAGGGGATATCCATGACCATTCGACGACCCACACTCTTTGCGGCGGCGCTTGTGGCCAGCGGGTTGGCCCTGGCCGCCTGCGGCTCGACCTCCACCTCGACCGGCGGGAGCCAGGCCAAGACGACCCAGGCCAAGACTTCCACCCTCACCTGCAAGACCTCGGCGGTTGCCAACAGCGGGGCCGCCAACGCCCCCAGCGGCAGCCCGGCCCCCACCTCCGCCGCATCGATCCCGACGGCCAATCCCGCCGCCCCGGTCACCCTCCACGAGGACGGGTCCTCCTTAATCTACCCCTATCTGCTGGCGCTGGGTCCCGAGCTGCCCAAGGCCTACTCGAACATCACTCTCAGCCCCGCCTCGGGGGGCTCCGGGAAGGGGCAGACGGACGCCATTGCCGGCAACGTCCAGATGGGAGGCTCGGACGCGTTTCTCAGCTCCTCGCAGTTCTCGGCGAACCCCGGCCTCATGAACATCCCGATTGCGGTCTCCGCCCAGGCCGTCAACTACAACGTCCCCGGCCTGGTCCTGCCCAGCGGGCAGACCGGGCTGCACCTCAGCGGATGCATCCTCGCCAACATGTACATGGGCAAGATCACCAACTGGAACGACTCCAGCATCGCCGCCCTCAACCCCGGCGCCAAGCTGCCGAACCTGCCGATCGTGCCCATCCACCGGGTGGACGGATCGGGCGACACCTTCATCTTCACCTCGTTCCTCTCCGACACCAACAGGGCCTGGGCCAGCGGGCCGAGCTTCGGCACCCTCGTGAGCTGGCCGACGGCAAGCCAGGTCAGTGCCGACGGCAACCCCGCCATGGTCCAGGCGTGCTCGGCCAACCCCGGCTGCGTCGCCTACATCGGTGTGAGCGTGGAGTCCCAGGCATCGAGCGCTGGCCTCGGTGAGGCGCTGCTGCAGAACCAGTCCGGCAACTTCGTCCTGCCCACCGGCACCAACATGGCCTCATCGGTGAGCGCCGGGGCGGGCAGGATTCCCGCCGACCTCGCCGTGTCGCTCATCTACCAGAAGGGAGCGGACTCCTACCCCATCGTCAACTTCGAATACCTGGTCGTGAAGAAGACCCAGACGTCGGCGGCCACGGCCACCGCGATCAAGGACTTCTTCTCCTGGGCGCTCTCTCCAACCGGGGGCGCGACCCCCGCCAACCTGGGAACCGTCGGCTTCATCGCGCTGCCCAGCAACGCCCTGCCCGGAGTCGACGCCGAAGTGGACAGCATCACGGGATAGCCGGTTCATCCCGTCCAGCGAGTGAGTGGGAACCAACTGGTGATTCTGTTGAGACGGCGGGCCGGGGGCCTGACCCCCGGTCCGCCGCCGACCCTCAGAGCCAGGCGCCGGGAGCGCGAGACGGCCATCGGGCAGGCTGTCGCCCAGGCGCTGACGGCAGTCTTCGGCAGCGTTCCCGCCGCGCTTCTGGTCTTCATCCTGGTGGTCATGGCGCTGACCGCGGTTCCGGCCATCGTATTCAGCGGAACCGGCTTCTTCGGTACCTACTTCAGCCCTGGCAACTACTACCTGGCGCCCACAATCCACAACGGGATCGCCGCCCCGCACGGGGCCGCCTATGGCTTCCTCCCAGAGATGCTGGGCACCCTGGTCACCTCCGCGATCGCCATCGGTCTGGCCGTGCCGATCGCGGTGGGGGCGGTGCTGATGCTCACCGAGTGGGTGCCCAGGTGGGCCCAGGGTGGGGTCGGCCTCCTCCTGGAGCTGCTCGCCGGGGTGCCCAGCGTGGTGTTCGGTCTCTGGGGGGTGCTCACCTTCGGACCGTTCATGCTGAGCACCGTCTCCCCCGCCCTCACCAGCATCGTCGGCGGGTTTCCCTGGTTCTTCCCCTGGCTCCCTCAGGGGATGGCCTGGGCTCTCCTGGGTACAACGGCGGCCGCTTTGATCGTCATCCAGGTCTCCACGCGTGGCCCGCGGCGGCGGTCGCTGCGACGACTGGCAATCCTCCTGGTGTTCATCTCCCTGTGGGGGGCGGTGGCGCCCTGGTTCACCGGCTCCGTCAACACCGCGGGGGGCGTGCTCACGGCCTCCCTGGTCCTCGCCTTGATGGTGGTGCCCATCATCGCGGCCACCACTCGGGAGCTGGTGCGCCGGGTCCCCGTGCTCGCCAAGGAGGGCTCGCTTGCGCTGGGCATGACCACCCACGAGACGGCCAGAGTGGTGACCCTTCCCTACATCTCGACCGGCGTAATAGCCACCGCCTTCCTGGGTTGGGGGCGTGCCATCGGGGAGACCATCGCCATGTTTTTCATCATCGGCAACATCTTCACCGGGATCCCCTTGAACATCTACCACAGCGGGGCGACGCTCTCCTCGTTGATCGCGGGCACGCTCGATGCGGTTCTGCAGGCCAAGACCGATGTGAGTGCGCTGTTCGCCGCCGGCCTGTTCCTGCTGGTCATCAGCCTGCTAAGCAACTTCGGGGGCCGCCTCATCATCCGCCGCGTCGCGGGCGGTCAGGCGCTCCCGGTGGGCCGCGGTGTCTAGTCAGAGACTCCCGCTCCCAAACGGCGGGATGCTCCGCCTCCGCGGTGGGCTCGACGGCGCCCAGAGGTCGCGACTGCTTCGCCTCGCGCGTGGTGGGGTCTTCTGGGGGGTGTGCGGGCTGGCGTTGCTGGCGATCCTCCTGCCCCTGCTGGACATGATCTGGACCTTGATCCGGCAGGCGGCGCCTGTGCTGAGCCTCAATCTCCTGACCCACGGCAGCGCGATCGATCCGGCCCACCTCAACGCCCCGGTCGGGGTGCAGGACGGCATCCTGGGTTCACTGCTACTGGGTCTCGGTGTGCTGATCGTGGCCGGGACCATCGGGGTTGTCGCCGGACTCTACATCGCAGAATTCGCCCCCCCGCGGCCGCGGGCGGTGATGCAGTTCGCGTCCGAGGTGTTGTCGGGCATTCCGTCGATCGTGATCGGTTTGGTCGCCTACACCGTGCTGGTCAACGGTCCCTTCCAGTGGCACTACTCACTGATCGCTGCGGTGATCGCGCTCTCGGTGATCACCATCCCCTACATCGTCAAGAACACGGAGGTCGCCTTCGATCAGGCGCCGCGCAGCCTGCGTGAGAGCGCGGCGGCGCTGGGACTCTCCCGCGTCACCACCATTCGCAGGGTCCTGCTCCCGACCGCGCTGCCCGGGATTGTCGGCGGCCTCGTCCTGGCTCAGGCGATCGCCATGGGCGAGACCGCGCCACTGCTCTTCACCGCCAACTGGACCGACGCCAACCCCATCGTCAGGCTGACCAACAACCCCGAGCCGTACCTCACCGGGGTCACGTTCAACACCCTGATCCTCCCGTACGTTCAGGCTCACGAGCTGGCCGCCGCCGCCGCCCTGGTCACGGTCCTCATCATCCTGCTGCTCCTGCTCCTGGGCCGAGCCGCCACCGCCCGCTCCAAGCGGTTGACCGAGCGCATGGACCTATAGAGGCCACCAGCCCGGGCACAGCAAACGGCCGTCCTCGACCCCCAGCCGGCGCCCCGGTTCTTAAGGCAGAGGGACAGCGCAGCTCGGCCACCGGTGCCGGAGCCGCCGGCGGCCGGGACACCGCTCGGGGGTCGCCGGCCTCTGGCAAGCCCGCCCCCGCTCAGGGCCAGGGCCTGGCTGCGGCCGTGATCTTCGGTGCGAGATGATGGTGCCCCGACCTTTCACCGGAGGAGGCACTGACCCTTGCCATCACTGAACCAGGCAGCCCGGACCGCGATTCTGGCGGCCGCCCAAAATCGGGCGACGGAGAGCTTCATGAGCCGCTACGGGATGCGCCTGGGCGCGGCCCGCTTCGTGGCCGGCGAGACCCTGGACGAGTGCATCGCGGTGATCCGCGAGCTCAACCGCCAGGGTTTCAAGTGCAACGCCACCGAGCTGGGAGAGGCGGTGGAGAGCGAGGCCGATGCCGCCCGCGCGGTCCAGGACTATGAGGCGCTGCTGCACCGGCTGGCAGAGGAGAAGCTCAACGCCAACGTCGCGATCAAGCCGACGCTGATGGGGCTGGCGATCGATGAGGGGCTGGCGGCGCGCAACCTGAGCCATCTCCTGGAGGTCGCCCGCGAGCTGGGCATGTTCATGCGCATGGACATGGAGGAGTCGGCCCGGGTGGAGCCGACCCTGCGGCTGTACCGGGAGCTCCGAGGTCGGGGCTTCGACAACGTCGGCTGCGTCCTGCAGTCTTATCTCTACCGGACGGTGGCGGACCTGGACTCCCTGCTGGAGCTGAAGCCGAACCTCAGGCTGGTCAAGGGCGCCTACCTGGAGAGCCGTGAGGTCGCCTACCCCGACAAGGTCGATGTCGACCGCAACTACGTGCGGATCATGGAGACCGCGCTGCTGGGCGGGGGCTACACCGCGATCGCGACCCACGACGAGCGCATGATCGAGCACGCGATCGGCTTCGTGCAGCGCCACCGCGTCGGTCTCGACCGCTTCGAATTCCAGATGCTGTACGGGGTGCGGCCCCAGTTGCAGCGGTCCCTGGTCGCCCGCGGCTACACGGTGCTGGTGGCGACCTCGTACGGCACCCACTGGTACCCGTTCTTCATGCGCCGGCTGGCGGAGCGGCCCGCCAACCTGCTCTTTCTCGCCCGCAACATGGTCCGGCGCTGAGCCGGTTCGCCGGCGTCTCCGCCGGAGACCGACGGCGCCCAACAGAGGAGATGCAATCGTGATCATTCCACCGTTCCGCAGCGAGCCGTCGCTGGACTTCAGCGATCCCCGCAACCGCACCGACTTCCAGGCCGCGCTGCGGCAGGTGGAGGGCCGGCTGGGGGAGCGCTATCCGCTGCTGATCGCGGGGGAGGCGGTGGATACCGAGGAGAGTCTGGACTCCTACAACCCGGCCCATCCCGGGCAGGTCGTGGGCCGTCACGCGATGGCTGACCCCAGCCACGTGGAGCTGGCGCTCGAGCGGGGATGGGAGGCGTTTCCGGCATGGTCCAGGACCCCGGTGGAGGAGCGCGCCCTGATCCTGCTGCGGGCGGCTGAGCTGGTGCGGCGGCGCCGCCACGAGCTGGGCGCCCTGATGGTCTACGAGGTCGGCAAGCCCTGGGACGAGGCGGATGGGGAGGCGGCGGAGGCGGTGGACCTCATGGAGTGGTACGCGCGCCAGGCGATGGGGCTGGCGGCTAGGGACCAGATGACGCCGTGGCCGGGGGAGGCGACCCAGTTCCGCTACCTGCCACTGGGGGTGGGGGCGGTGATCTCCCCTTGGAACTTTCCCCTGGCGCTCACGACCGGGATGACCACGGCGGCGCTGGTGAGCGGGAACTGCGTGATCCTCAAGCCCGCCGAGACCGCCAGCACCACCGCCGCCTGGCTGGTGGAGCTCCTGCACGAGGCGGGGATCCCCAAGGGAGCGCTGACCTATCTCAGTGGCCGGGGGGAGGTGGTCGGCGAGGCGCTGGTGGACCACCCGAAGACGAGGTTCGTGGCCTTCACCGGCTCCAAGGAGGTGGGGATCAGGATCTACGAGCGGGCCTCCAGGGTGCATCCGGGGCAGCGCTGGCTGAAGCGGGTGCAGCTGGAGATGGGGGGCAAGAACGCGGTGGTGGTGGATGAGACCGCCGACCTCAAACTGGCCGCCGCGGAGATCACCCGCTCCGCCTTCGGCTTCCAGGGGCAGAAGTGCTCAGCGGGCTCGCGGGCGGTCGTGGTCTCCTCCGTTTACGACGAGTTGGTGCCGCGGGTTCTGGAGCTGACCCGCAGGCTGCGGATGGGAGACCCGGTGGATCCCGAGGTCGGTGTGGGCCCGGTGATCGATGGGGATGCCGAGGAGAAGATCCTGGACTACCTGCAGCTGGGAAGGCAGGAGGGGGAGCTGCTGACGGGCGGTTCCCGCGCCGACGGCGAGGGCCACTTCATCGAGCCCACCATCTTCGCGGGGGTCGGGGAGCAGGCGCGGATCGCGACCGAGGAGATCTTCGGGCCGGTGCTGGCGGTGGTCCGGGCCAGGGACTTTGAGGACGGGCTGCGGATCGCCAACCAGACCGAGTACGGGCTGACGGGGTCCTACTTCAGCCGCGACCCGGAGCGGATCGCCCACGCCAAGGACCGCTTCCACGTGGGGAACCTTTACATCAACCGCCGCTCCACCGGGGCCCAGATGGGGGTGCACCCGTTCGGGGGCTTCAACATGAGCGGCACCGACACCAAGGCCGGAGGGCCGGACTACCTGCTCTTCTTCGTGCAGGGCCAGAGCGTGGCCGAGAAGCTGTAGGCCCTCCGATGCCGGCGGTGCGCGATGTGGTGGCGATCGACCTCCACGCCGGGGGTGAGCCGGGGCGGGTGGTGGTGGGCGGGGTGCCGGACGTGCCCGGCCGCGACATGTTCGAGAAGATGCAGTACTTCCAGCACCATCTGGACGACCTGCGGCTGCGCATGCTGCGCGAGCCGCGCGGTTATCCGGCCGCCAACTGCAATGTGATCCTGCCCCCGACCGATCCCCGGGCCGCCGCCGGCTACGTGATCATGGAGCAGGTCGAGTACCCTCCGATGTCGGGCAGCAACACCATCTGCGTGGCGACCGCGCTGATCGAGCTGGGGATGGTCGAGGTGGAGGAGCCGGTCACCACCTTTGCCCTTGAGGCGCCGGCCGGCCTGGTGGAGATCCGCGCCGAGGTGGTGGACGGGCGGGCCCGCAGCATCACCTTCGAGAGCGTCCCCAGCTTCGTCCTCGCCCAGGGCCTGAGCGTGGAGGTTCCCACCCTAGGCGAGGTGGCGGTGGACATCGCCTACGGGGGCATGGTCTACGTGCTGGCGGAGGCGGCGCAGCTCGGCTTGGAGCTCGTCCCCGTCAGGGCGCGCGAGCTGGCCCGGGCCGGGGAGCTGATCAAGGCCGCTACCAGGGAGCAGGCGCCGCAGACCCACCCTGAGAACCCCAAGATCCAGGGTCCCACGATCGCACTGCTGCACGGTCCCCCCAGCGGTAGCCACGCCGACTCCCGCAACACCGTGGTGGTCTCCACCGGGGAGCTGGAGTGGGGTAGGCCGGACAGCTGGACCGGAGCGCTGGACCGCTCACCCTGCGGAACCGGCACCTGCGCCCGCATGGCGGTGCTGCACGCCCAGGGCCGGCTCCCCCTCGGCCGCGACTTCCGCCACGAGGGAATCCTGGGCACGGTCTTCACAGGCCGGCTCATTGGTGAGACCATGGTCGGTGGTAGACCAGCGGTAATCCCCACGATCACCGGGCGCGCCCACGTCACCGGTCACGCCCGCTACGTGCTCGACCGCGACGATCCCTTCCCACAGGGCTTCACGGTGGGCGACATCTGGGGCTCCGTCAGCTGAGCCTATCGAACCTACAGCCAGCCGCCGCGACATGAGGAGCAAGACCCGATGACCACCAGCGCAGACCGTGTTACCCAGCACTTCCCCAACCGTCTGGCGGCCGTGATCCGCTGGAGCGATCCCGACGTCGCCTACCAGGCCGTGCTCACGGTCGCCCGAGCCGGGGTGGGCTCGGTGGAGATCACCTCCGGCACTCCCCGGGCGTTCGAGTTGATCCGGAGGCTGCGCCAGGAGGTGGCGGGCAGCTGCATGGTCGGGGCGGGGACCATCACCGACGCGGCTCTCGCCCGCCAGGCGGTCGAGAGTGGGGCCGACTATGTGGTGACCCCGTACCTGACCCCGGAGGCGGCCGCGGTCACCCGCGAGGCCGGCCTCTTCCTGGTCATGGGGGCGACCACCCCGAGTGAGATCGCCCGGGCCGAGGCCCTCGGCGCCGACCTGGTGAAGGTGTTCCCGGCAGCTCCCATCGGCGGCCCGGGGTACATCCGCGCCGTCCGCGGTCCGATGCCGGCCGTTCCCCTTTGGGTCAGCGGCGGGGTGGGGATCCAAGACGTGGCCGCCTATTTGCAGGCGGGCGTTCAGGTGGTCGGGCTCACCAACGACCTCTTCCGCAGCGAGATCCTCCAGAGCGGCGACTGGGAACAGTTGGCCGGGCTGGCGCGCGAGGCGCTGGCGCAGGCGGGTGCCAGGGCCGCGGTCACGGTCTGAGGGGCGCCGCTCTCGCAGGGACCCGGGGCGCCAAGGTCATAGGAGCGAGGGCTCTACCGCCTCCTCAGGCGTGGTCGGGGCCCTCGCCTCCACGTCCCGGCCGTGGAAGAGCACGGTGCCGGTCGTGCGCCGCTTCGTCCACCAGGCGAAGGCCAGTCCCAGCACCAGCAGGACCGCGATCGTCTGGTCGATGCCGTTGCCGATCGCCTTCGGCCCGTAGATGAAGAAGGCCACCAGGAGCGCCCCCATCACGGTGGTCGAGAACAGGGCCCCGACCCTCAGCAGGCGATGCTCATGGGGGGCCAGCCAGGTCCCCGGCACGCGGCGGTGGCCGATGGTCAGAAAGACGCTGGCGGTCACCGAGTCCAGGAAGAACTCCGCCAAGAGGAAGAAGCCGGCGGCGGAGAGCACCAGGTTGAAGAACGAGCCCAGGGAGGTCACGAACACCTGGAGGGCGACCACCACCAGCGCCAATCCCAGGCTGGCCACGATGGCGACGTGGGGGACCTGGCGGCGGTTCAGCGACGCGAAAACCGAGGGGATGAGGCGCTCGCGCCCCATCGCGTAGAGGGCCCGGGTCAGGATGTAGGTGGTGAGCCAGAGCCCGCCGGCGGTGGAGGCCAGGATCGGGATCAGCATCACCCAGGGGGCGCCCGGGATAAGCCGGGCCGACCACAGGGCCAGCGGGTTGGTGGCCCCCGCCAGCTGGTGCAGCGGGGTCTCGCCCAGCATCAGCGGGTAGAGGATCGCGTAGAAGAGGAGGGCCCCGATCGCTCCGATGATGCCGCCGATCCCGGGATGCTGGCGCGGCCGCAGCGACTCCTCGGCGGCGTAGCTGTCGATCTCCCAGCCGTCCAGGATGGTCGCCGCCACCACCGCCACGATCAGGATCCCACCGATCGGGGGTGGACCAAAGTGGATGGGGACACTGATGCGGTGCCAGTTGAGCACGCCGAGGACCCCGAAGGTCGCCAGCGAGACCAACTCCAGGACGAAGAACGCCTGGGTGATCCGCGCCGTCGGCCGCCCGCCGAGCAGCAGGGGGACGGCCGCGAACAGGATCCAGAAGAGGGTCACTCCCACGTGCACGATCGCCGGGGCCTGGTAGTGGGGGGCGATCAGCGCCAGCGTGTAGCTCCCGGCCGGGATCGCGATTGGCGGGATCGAGGTGAAGTAGGCCAGGATCAGGATCCACGCCTGGTAGCGGGAGGCGGACTTGCCGATCACCCTCGCTGACCAGTGATAGGAGGCCCCCGAGTGCGGGAAGTGCTGGTTCAGGAGCCGGAAGACAAAGCTTGACACCAGAAACGGCAGGGCCAGGATCGCGATCGCGGGCAGCGTCCACCAACCCGCGTCGGCGGCCATGACCCCCCCGGTGGCGGCGACTGAGAACAGGGGGCCCACGCTCGAAACCGACAGCGGCACCAGGTCGGTCAGGTGGAAGAGCTGGGCCAGCTTGCGCTCGCCGGTGGGCTCAGGCGCTTCGACTCCCTCGGCCAAGATGTCCTCGCTGCAAACCGACCCTTCGCGGCCCACGTAACCGCCACCGCTCCCCAGAAGAGTCTATCCCACTATTGCCAAGAAGATGCAACTGGAATCGGATCGCGACACGGAACGCAGGACCGGCCGCCCGTCGGGCTCACCAGAGGGGCTGGCTGCTGACCTTGGGATCCGGTGGCAGCCCGACTCCGAGGTGAGCCAGCGCCTCTCCGACCACGTAGATCGACCCGATCACGACCACCAACCCCTGGGTCCCCGCCGCCGACCGCGCCGTCTCGAGCGCATCCGCGACCGCGGGCACGACCACCGCCGCTCCCGGCCACTCACCAGCCAGGAGCCCGGGCTCGACGGCGCGGGCGGAATCGGCCTGGGCGAGGTAGGCTCGCTCGAAGGGCAGGGTCGCGAGCAGTTCCAGCATGCCCCGGTGGTCGTGGTCCCCCATCGAGCCGAACACCAGCATGCCGCGATGCCCCGCCAGCCACCGCCGCAGGTCGTCGCGGACCGCGGCGACCGCGTGGGGGTTGTGGGCGGAGTCGACGATGACCAACGGGCTGGTGGCGGCAACCTGCATCCTCCCCGGCCACTTGGCCTGGGCCAGGCCCTCTCTGATGTCGCGGGGGCCGATGGGGAACCCCCGCTCTGTGAGGCAGTCGGCGATCGCCGCCGAGAGCGCCGCGTTGGCGAGTTGAACCCCCCCGCCCAGGCCCACCGAAATCCCCTCATGCTCCCGCAGCGGGGTGTGGACCGAGATCGCACCCGGCGACGATTCCGAGCCCGCGGGCGCCCAGCGGATCTCCCTTCCCAGCTCCCACAGCCGCGCGCCGGCGCGCTGGGCGGCCGCGCGGATCACGGGCAGGGCATCCTCGCCGGCGCCGGTCAGCGCCAGGTCGCCCGGCTTGATGATCGCGGCCTTCTCCCTGGCGATCTCGGCCACGGTGTTGCCGAGCTGCGCCTGGTGGTCGAGCCCCACGGTCACGACCACCGCCACTCCGCCGTCCCAGACGTTGGTCGCGTCGAGCCTGCCCCCAAGGCCGACCTCGCAGACGGTGAGTTCGGCGCCGTACTCCGCGGCAGCGATGAAGCCCATGGCGGTCAGGAGCTCGTGGTGGGTCGGGAGCCCCGCGGATCGGTCCATTCTCGACTCGGCCTCGAGCACCCGGTCGACCAGCTCCTCGAACCGCTCCTTCGACACCGGCTCTGCCCCCAGCCGGATCCGCTCCCTGTAGCTGGTGAGATGGGGCTTGGTCAGGAGCGCCACCCTGAGCCCGGCCTGCCGGCCGATCTCGGCCACCATGGCGCACACCGAGCCCTTGCCGTTGGTCCCGGCGACCAGCACTCCGCGCAGCCGGCGCTCGGGGTTGCCCACAGCCGCGAGCAGCGACTCGGTGGTCGCCAGGCCCAGACGCATCCCCCGGTGGCTGGCGGCACCGAGGCGGGACAGCGATTGCTCGTAGCTCACTTCTGGCATTCTGAGGGAGTGACCGCTGGGAGCCCCCGCAGCCTTGCTCCGATCGTCCTCGGCGCTCTCGCCTCCACCTGGTTGCTGGCGTCGTGCGGCGCTCCTCCCGCCCCCAGGCCCACACCCAGGCCGCGCCCAACCCCGGTGGAGCTGGCGTTCGGGGTGCTGCCCCTGGGCGGCGTGGTGTCGGCGCCGCTTTCGATTGCGGGGCCATACCAGCTCTCACCGGCCCTGCCCCCCCTGCCCGCCCGGGTGCTGGCGGCGAAGGTGGAGGGCAGCCCGGAGGTGACGCTCAACGACCTCGCCAGCGATCTCGGAGTCCCGGGGCCGCCGATCAGCTTCGGCGGGGGGCTCGCCTACAACCTGGGATCGACCACCGGCTACCAGCTCACCTCGACGCCGGGCCTTGCCGACTTCAACTTCCATCCCAACACCCCGGTCGACGAGACCGGGGCGACTCCCACCGTGACCGCCGCCGACCTCTTCGTGGAGCGCTTCCTGGCAGCGCACCACCTGCCCGGGCCGGGGTCGGGGCTCATCCCCCTGCCGCAGCTCACCAATGCCCATGCCGCCGACCGCCGGGTGTTCTTCCAGTGGAGCCAGGACGGCTATCCCGTGGTCAACATCCTGGGCCAGCCCGAGGAGATCTACGCGGACGTGGCCGCCAACTACCTGAACCACCTCTCCCTGGTGGGGATATCCGGGGCTGTGCCGGTGCCGATCCTGGGCGCCGACGCCCCCTATCCCGCCGCCTCCGCCAAGCTGCTGGTGGCGGACCTCAATGAGGGGCTCTTGAGCCCGGACTCGTACCTGCTGCAGGCCGACCTTGAGCCCTGGCCCAGCCCGTCCTCGACTCCCGCGGCACAGCCGGCGGTGGTGATCGGAGCGAAGCCGGCGGCGGTCGACAGCGCCGGTTTCGCAGTTCCGGTCTTGGTTCTGCAGGTGGCGGGACGCGCCCCGGGCACGCGGTTCGTGATGTGCGCCGCCGCGACCGATGCCTGCGCTCCCCTGCGCTACGCCAGTCCGCAGGCTACTCCATCACCCGGCTCTACCCCGGGCTGAGGGGCGAGGCGCTCAGGCGGCCTTCACCGCCGCCACCAACTTGGTGAGCGAGTCCTTGGCGTCTCCGAAGAGCATGATGGTCTTGGGGTCGTACATCAACTCATTGTCGATGCCTGCGAATCCGGGCCTCATGGAGCGCTTCATGAAGACGATGTTGCGCGCCTGGTCCGCATTCAGGATGGGCATGCCGTAGATGGGACTCCCCGGCGAGCTGCGCGCGGCCGGGTTCACCACGTCGTTGGCTCCCACCACCAGGGCCACGTCGGCGGACCGGAATGAGTCGTTGATCTCATCCATGTCCTTCAGCTGCTCGTAGGGGACGTTGGCCTCGGCCAGCAGCACGTTCATGTGGCCCGGCATCCTGCCGGCCACGGGGTGGATCGCGTACTCCACCGTCACCCCGCGCTTCTCCAGAGCGTCGGCGAGGTCCCGGGCGGCGTGCTGGGCCTGGGCCACCGCCAACCCGTAGCCGGGGACGATGATCACATGCTGGGAGTAGGCCAGCAGGGTGCCGACGTCCTCGGCAGATCCCGAACGGACGCTGCCGTGGCCCGCGGCCGCCGTCTCGGGGCCCACCTGGAGCTTGCCGAAGGCGCCGAAGAGGAGGTTGGTGATGGAGCGCCCCATCGCCTCTGACATCATCATGGTGAGGAAGGTTCCGGAGGCTCCCACCAGGGTTCCACCGACGATGAGCACCGGGTTGCCCAGCACGAACCCATCGCCGGCAACCGCCAGCCCGGTGAAGGCGTTGAGCAAGGAGATGACCACCGGCATGTCCGCGCCCCCGATGGGCAGCACGAAGGCGACCCCCAGCACCAGGGCGAGCAGCAGCACGAACCAGAGCGCGACGACCCCGACCCCGGACACCACCACCAACACCCCGAGCACCACGATGGCGGCGGCCACCACCGCGTTCACCGGCTGCTGCAGGGGATAGGTGATCGGGGTCCCCCGCATCAGCTCCTGCAGCTTGGCGTAGGCGATCCCGGATCCGGCGAAGCTGGTGGCGCCGATGACCACCGCGAACACCACCGAGATCGAGACCACCAGGGGTGCGGCTCCTCCCGGCAGGCGCAGGAACTCCACCATCGCCACCAGCGCCGCCGCCCCGCCGCCCACCCCGTTGAAGGTGGCCACCATCTGCGGCATCGCCGTCATCTTCACGGCCCGCGCCGCGATCGCCCCGATGGGGATGCCGATCACGATCGCGAGTGCCATCAGGACCAGGTTCAAGATCGCATGGTGGAGGACGAATAGGGTGGTCACGAAGGCGATCACCGCTCCCCCCGCCGCCACCAGGTTCCCGCTCCGGGCGTGGCGGGGGGAGCTCAGCTGGTGGAGCCCGACGATGAAGAGGACGGCCGCCAGGAGGTAGAGCAGGGTGATCCCCGGGCTGAGACCCATCACCACCTCCCGAGGCAGCGGCCGGAGCGTTCGAGGCGGCTCACCATGCAGTCCAAGCAGCTCGCCATCACTGCGGACCTGGCTGCTTGCGGTTGCGGCTCTTGAACATCTCCAACATCCGGTCGGTGACCACGTAGCCGCCGACCATGTTCACAGTCGCCAGCACCACGGCCAGGAACCCGACCCCCAGCTGGAGGGGCCCGGTGGCCCTGGCCATGATCACCATCGCCCCCACCAGGATCACCCCGTGGATGGCGTTGCTGCCAGACATCAGCGGGGTGTGCAGGATGGTGGGAACTTTGGAGATCACCTCGAAACCCAGAAAGACGGCGAGGACAAAGATGGTGATCTCGTTGACCAGCTGGGTGCTCATGCGGTTGTCCCTCCGGTCTGGGCGGCCTCGCGCAGGCGCTGGTTGCGGATCTCGCCGGCGTGGATCGCGCAGGCGGCGCCGGTGATCTCGTCGTCTAGGTCGAGCACCAGCTCGCCGTCGGAAACCAGGTGACCCACGATCGCCGCCACGTTGCGCGCCAGCATCTGGCTCGCGGTGGTGGCCACGGTGGCGGGCAGGTTGCGCCAGCCCAGGATCGTGACCTGGCCCGCCCGCACCTCCTCACCGGGCTGGGTCAGCTCACAGTTGCCGCCACTGTCGGCGGCCAGATCCACGATCACCGATCCCGGCCGCATGCCCGCGACCACCTCCTTGGTGATGAGGATGGGAGCGCGGCGGCCGGGGATCGCGGCGGTCGTCACCACCAGGTCGCTCTGCTGCACCCGCTGGGCGATCAGGGCGCGCTGGCGAGCGAGGAACTCCTCGCTCTGCTCCCGGGCATAGCCGCCCTCGCCCTCCTGCGCCTCGAGCTCCAGCTCGACGAAGGTTGCTCCCAGGCTCTTGACCTCCTCCCTCGCCGCCGAGCGCACGTCGGTCGCCTCGACCACCGCGCCCAGCCGGCGGGCGGTGGCGATCGCCTGCAGGCCTGCGACTCCAGCGCCCATCACCATCACCCGGGCCGGGGCGATGGTGCCCGCCGCGGTCATCTGCAGCGGCAAAAGCTTGGGCAGCCTGGCGGCTCCCACCAGCACCGCCTTGTAGCCTCCGATGGAGGCCTGGGAGGACAGGGCGTCCATGGCCTGGGCCCGGCTGATGCGGGGTATCAGCTCGAAGCTGAACGCCGTCACCCGCCGCGCCGCCAGCGCCTGGAGCACCGGGGCTGGGGTCAGCGCGGGCAGGAAGCTGATCAAAACCGCCTCCTCCGGCAGCAGGCCCACCTCCGCCTCGGTGGGGGGCTGGACCTTGCACACCAGCCTGGCCTCCCGGAGGCACTCGCCGAGGTCCTTGGCGACCTTCGCCCCCGCCCCCTCCAGCTCCGCGTCGGAAAAGCCCGGGCCCTGCCCCGCCCCGGACTGCACGCAGACCTCGAGCCCCAGCGCCAAAAGGCGGGCCACGGAGTCGGGGCTGACTGCGGTGCGGAGCTCTCCGGCGACGGTTTCGCGCGGAACGCTGAGCTTCACGCCCGGCATGGTAGCGGACCGGAGCCACTCAGGAATGGGCGATTACCCGGGGATTCCTGGCGCTTCCCCGCGGAGCGGCCGGCGTCTGGGGGTTCCGTCCCAACGCCCGCTGGGTGGAAACCTCTATGCAGAACGTCCCCTGCGGTTGCACAATCACCACCGTGGCAGCCCACGCGATCCCGAAGGTGCCCTGGTCTAACCGGTGTCTCTGCCCGCGCGGAATGGGTGCTGGTCCGCTCAGGGCTGACGTGGAGCAGCGACGGTGAGCCAGGATGGCACCGGGCGCGCCGAGCCGCCGCCGCCCACCGACGTCGGCGATCCCAGCTACTACCACCGCGTGGTGGACTGCCAGTGGGCGTGTCCAGCCCACACCAACGTCCCCGAGTACATCCGCCTGATCGGCCAGGGGCGCTACGGCGAGGCCTACCTGCTGAACCGCCAGTCCAACGTGTTCCCCGCGATTCTCGGGCGCACCTGCGACCGTCCGTGCGAGCCGGCATGCCGGCGCCAGCGGGTGGACGGCGAGCCCGTCGCCATCTGCCGCCTCAAGCGGGTGGCGGCCGATCTTCGAGGGGATGTGTCCGCCGGCTTGCCGCGGGCCCCGGAGCACAAGAACGGCCGGCGGATCGGCTGCATTGGCGCTGGCCCCGCCTCGCTCACGGTCGCCAACGACCTCATGCCGCTCGGCTACGAGGTGACCATCTTCGAGCGACACCGCCAACCCGGCGGGCTGATGCGGACCAACATCCCCGCCTTTCGGCTGCCGGCCGAGGTCCTGGAGGACGAGGTGGGGGTGATCCTGGACATGGGGGTCGACATTCGCTATGCGACCCCGGTCCACAGCCTGCGGCAGCTGCTGGGGGAGGGATTCGACGCCATCTTCATCGGCAGCGGCGCTCCTCGGGGGAAGGAGCTGGACCTGCCCGGGCGCTGGGGCGACGACCCCGACGACCCGCACATCCACATCGGGATCGATTGGTTGGAATCTATTGCCTTCGGCCACGTCAGCGCGGTCGGGGAGCGGGTCCTCATCATCGGGGTCGGCAACACCGCCATGGACTGCTGCCGTTCCTCGCTGCGCCTGGGCGGCCGCGACATCAAGGTGATGGCGCGCCGCCCGCGTCAATTCTTCAAGGCCTCCCCGTGGGAGTTGGAGGATGCTGAGGAGGAGGGGGTTCAGATCGTCGTCAACCACGCGCCCCGCCGCTTCGTGCGCGAGGGCGGACGGCTCGTCGGGGTGGAGTTCGACGTCGTCGAGTGGGACGAACCGGCGGTGCACTCCCGGGTGCTGCGCCAGGTCACCCTGCCCTGCGACGACGTCATCCTGGCGATCGGGCAGGAGAACGCCTTCCCCTTCGTGGAGAGGGACCTGGGGCTGGAGTTCGGACCGGGGGAGGTGCCGGTGGTCAACCCGGTCACGATGGAATCGACCCTGTCTGGGGTCTTCATCGGGGGGGACGCCGCCTTCGGCGCCAAGAACATCATCTGGGCGGTGGAGCACGGGCACCAGGCCGCCATCTCCATCGACAACCACTGCCGGGGGGTGACGGTGGACGAGCGGCCCCCCGTCACCATGAACCTGCTCAGCCAGAAGATGGGACTGTCGCAGTGGAGCTACCACAACGACTACAACCCTGCGTCCCGCCAGCCCATGCGCCATCTGGAGCTTGAGCGGCGCTTCGCCGAACTCAATCTGGAGGTCGAGTTGGGCTTCAGCGCCGAGGCCACCGCCCGGGAGGTCCAGAGATGCCTGAACTGCGACGTCCAGACCGGGTTCGAGGCGCCGCTTTGCATCGAGTGCGACGCCTGTATCGACATCTGCCCGGTGCGCTGTCTGACCATCGTCGACGCGGCCGGGCTGGAGCCGGCGCAGCTGGGGCCGCTCCTCAGCACCCCTCCCACCAATCCGCAGCAGGCCCTCTTCATCTCTGAGCCGCTGCCGCAGACGGGCCGGGTGATGGTCAAGGACGAGAACCTCTGCGTGCACTGTGGGCTGTGCGCAGAGCGCTGCCCCACCGCAGCCTGGGACATGGTCAAGTTCGACCTCCAGATCCCCTACGCGGGGCGGGCCGGGATCCCGATCTCGTGAAGCAGCGGATCCCGGTCGCCGGTGCGCTGACCGAACCCACCCTGTCGGCCGGCGGGCGGGTCCTTGGGAACCGGGTCAACGACTTCGCGATCAAGCTGGCCAACGTCAACGGGACCGGGTCCGCGACCGCCAACAGCCTGCTGATGCAGGCGATCTTCCGGATGGGGGTGCCGGTCTCGGGCAAGAACCTGTTCCCCTCCAACATCCAGGGGCTGCCCACCTGGTACGAGATCAGGGTCAATGCCGCCGGCCACACCGCCCGCAGCCGCGAGTACGACCTCATGGTCGCCATGAACGGTCAGACCTACGCCTCGGACATCGCCGAGGTGCGCTCGTCCGGCTACGTGCTCTTCGACGACAGCTGGCCGCTGGACCAAGCGCTGCTCCGTCCCGATGTGAACTTCCTGGGGATCCCGCTGGCCCGGCTCTGCGCGGATCACTTCGGCGGCAGCCGTGAACGGATTCTCATGAAGAACATCGCCTACGCGGGGGCCGTGGCCGCGCTGCTGGCGATGGAGGTGGAGGTGCTGGCGGGGCTGCTGGAGGAGAGCTACGGCGGTCGGCCCCGGCTGCTGGAGGCGAATCGGCTCGCTGTGCAACTCGGGCATGACTACGCGACCGAGAACTTCGATTGCCCCCTGCCGTTCCACCTGGAGCGCGGGGACGGCACCGACGGCCTGATCTTGATCGATGGCAACACCGCGGTCGCGCTGGGGGCCCTGTACGCGGGGGCGACGGTGGCGGGGTGGTACCCGATCACGCCGGCCACCTCGGTCATGGACAACTTCAGCCATCTCTGCGCCCGCTTCCGCCAGGAGCCGGACCCGAACGCGGGCCCGGGAGGCTCGCCGACCGCCAACAACTACCTGATCGTGCAGGCGGAGGATGAGCTGGCCGCGCTCGGGGTCGTGATCGGGGCCTCCTGGGCGGGGGCCCGCGCCTTCACCTCCACCGCCGGCCCGGGGCTCTCCCTGATGAACGAGTTGCTGGGCCTGGCCTACTACACCGAGATCCCGGCGGTGGTGGTCGACGTCCAACGCGCCGGACCCTCCACCGGGATGCCGACCCGGGTTCAGCAGGCCGACATCCTGATGGCCGCCTACGCATCCCACGGTGACACCAAGCACCTGCTGCTGTTCCCCGGGGACCCCGGGGAGTGCTTCGACTTCATGGTCCTGGCCTTCGACCTGGCCGAGCGGTTTCAGACCCCGGTCCTGCTCCTCTCCGACCTGGACATCGGCATGAACGACTGGGCGGTGCCCCGGCTCACCTGGGACGACTCGTACCGGCCCGACCGGGGCCGGGTGCTGGGGCCGCGCGAATTGGATGCCGACCCGCACTTTCACCGCTACGACCAGGCCGATGAACTGGGGGTGACCCCCCGCACCCTGCCCGGCGTCGACTCGCGCGGAGCCTACTTCGCCAGGGGATCAGGCCATGACCGCCTGGGGGGCTACACCGAGGCGGAGGGTGCCTACCAGGAGGTGGTCGACCGGTTGCTGCGTAAGCACCGGGCGGCCGCCGCCCACATGCCCCGTCCGGTGATCACGGCCTCCCCCCAAGCCGACGTGGGAATCGTGACCCTCGGCAGCTGTGGACCGGCGGTGCAGGAGGCGGTGGAGATCCTGGCGGACGCGGGCATAGGGGCTTCGTACATGCGGGTCCGGGGCTTTCCCTTCGGTTCGGAGGTGTCCGAGTTCTGCGAGCGCTACCCGGTCTGCTTTGTGGTCGAGCAGAACCGTGACGGCCAACTTAGGGCGCTGCTTGAGATCGAGGCCAAAGTCCCCGCCTCGCGGCTGCGCTCCGTGCTCATCTACGGGGGCCTGCCCCCCAGTGCGGACCAGGTGGTGGCGCAGATCCGAGAGCAGCTGGAGGGCTGAGGGTGCCATCGATCACCAAACCATTGATTCCGTTGCTGCCGCTGGCGCGCAACGAGCTCGGGCTCACCCTTCAGGACTACCAGGGGGGGATGTCGACGCTCTGCGCCGGGTGTGGCCACGACTCCATCACCGCGGCCCTGATTCAGGCCTTCTTCGAACTATCGCTGCCGCCCCATCTGATCGCCAAGCTGAGCGGTATCGGCTGCTCCTCCAAGACCCCCGCCTACTTTGTCTCCGGCGCCCACGGCTTCAACTCCGTCCACGGCCGTATGGCCACGATCGCGACCGGTGCGGCCGCCGCCAACCGGGAGCTCATCCTGATCGGCGTCTCCGGGGACGGCGACTCCCTCTCGATCGGGCTGGGCAATCTGGCCCACGCCATCCGGCGCAACGTGAACATGGCCTATCTCATTGAGAACAACGGGGTCTACGGGTTGACCAAGGGTCAGTTCTCGGCCTCGGCCGACGTGGGCTCGCGCTCCCGGCGCGGGGATCTCAACCGGTTGCCCCCGGTGGACCCGATCATGCTGGGGCTCAGCCTTGGGGCCACCTTCCTGGCCCGCGGGTTCTCCGGGGACAAGCGCCAGCTGGTGCCGATCCTGAAGGCGGCGGTGGCGCATCGGGGGTTCGCCCTGGTGGACGTCATCTCGCCCTGTGTGCAGTTCAACGACCACGAGGGCTCGACCAAGAGCTACCGGTACATGCGCGATCACGAGCTGAGGGAGATCGAGGCCGACTTCATCGGGCAGCATCAGGAGATCGTGGAGTCGCTGGTGCCGGACCGGGCTACCGAGGTCACCCTGCACGACGGCGCCCGGGTCAAATTCCGGGCGGTTCCGGAGGGCTACGACCCCGCAGACCGGGGCGCGGTGGAAGCCTACCTGCGGGAACGCAGCCGCCACGGCGAGATCGCGACCGGGCTGCTTTTTTTGGACGAGTCCGCCCCGGAGATGCACGAGTTGGCGGGAACCTCCCGGACCCCCCTTGCCCAGCTGCCCTTTGCCAAGCTGTGTCCGGGCGCCGCTGAGCTGGACAACCTCCAGCGCCAGTTCCGCTAGTAACCGCCGCCCCGGGGCGGAGTCCGGCGCGGGATCAGAAGCCCGGGCGTCGTCCAAGCTCCCGTAGCCTCACCCATGAGCGGGGGCCGCTTTGTCATCCTATGCGGCATGCCCGGAATCGAACCATACCTGCGGCGGATGCTGCAGGGGTGGCAGACGATCGTGGTCGCCAACCGCCCCCCCATCGACGTCCACCTGGAGGAGGGCAGGGTGGAGCGCATCACCAGAGGTGGTGGGGGGCTGGTGACCGCCATGGCCTCCCTGGCCCGCTCCAGCAACTCCACCTGGATCGGGGCCGCCCGCGGGGACGCCGATCGCGCCCTGATCAGGACCGCCGGCGCTGACGGCGTGGTCGAGGTGACGACCGAGGACCAGGAGAGCTTTCGGGTGGTCTTCGTGGAGTCCGACCCGGAGGCCTACGACCTCTACTACAACCAGATCAGCAATCCGCTCCTGTGGTTCATCCAGCACTATCTCTGGGACCTGGGCCGGGAGCCGATCCTGGACTCCGCCACGGGCCGGGCCTGGCGGGAGGGATACGTCCGGGTCAATCAGGACTTCGCCGACCAGGTGGTGAGGGTCGCCACCTCATCGCCGCTGCGGCCGCTGGTCATGACCCAGGACTATCACCTCTATCTCCTGCCGGCGATGGTCAGGGCTCGGCTGCCCGAGGCGCGGCTCCAGCACTTCATCCACATCCCCTGGCCCACCCCTCAGTACTGGAAGGTCATCCCCCGGCACATGCGCGACGGGATCCTGACCGGGCTGCTGGGGAACGACGTGGTGGGGCTGCAGACCAGCCTGGATGTGCGCAACTTCCTCATGACCTGTGAGGAGAACCTGGGGCTGGGGGTGGACCACCGCCAGCGGATCGTGTTCTACGAGGGCCGCTCGGTCTGGGTGCGCGCCTACCCGATCTCCATCGACATCGACGGGATGACCCAGATGGCGGCCAGCCCGGCGGTGAGGCGCGAGGAGGAGCTGATCGCCACCTGGCGCCCGGAGATGCTGATCCTGCGGGTCGACCGCACCGACCTCAGCAAGAACATCGTGCGCGGCTTTCTGGCCTACGAGCGGCTGCTGGAGGCGCATCCGGAGCTGCGCGGCCGGGTGGTCTTCTGGGCCCTGCTGCAGCGCAGCCGGCAGAACGTGGACGCATACCGGGCCTACCTGGGGGCGCTGGTGGCGGCCACCGCCCGCGTCAACCGCCGCTTTCAGTCGGGCAGCTGGCTGCCGATCCGGCTGGAGGTCGCCGACAACCTCCACCGGGCGGTGGCCGCCTACAAGAACTACGACGCTCTGCTGGTCAACCCCATCTACGACGGCATGAACCTGGTCGCCAAGGAGGGGGTGCTCTGCAACGAGCGCGACGGGGTCCTGGTCCTGAGCGAGAACGCCGGCAGCTACGAGGAGCTCGGCCCCCAGGCCCTGGGGATCAATCCCTTCGACATCGATCAGACCGCGGAGGCGCTCCATTCGGCGCTGACGATGGCCAAGCGATACCGTGGCAACCGCGCCCGCCAGCTCCGCCAGATCGTGAGGCGCAACGACATCACGCGCTGGATCAGCAACCAGCTCCAGGATCTCAACGACCTGCTGGCGCAGTAGCCGGCCTCGGGCGCCTGGGCGCCCCCTTAGCCAGGGATGCCGCCAGCTCCTCCAGGACCGCCGCCCACGCCGCCGGCCCGTCCAGGCACCGGTCGGCGGTCTCCGCGACCAGCGGGCTGGACTCGGGGCTGAGGATGCCGATCGCGCAGGCCAGCTCCAGGTCGGGGCGGCGGCGGTGCAGCTCCTCCATCGCCGGCAGGTCCCCCAGGTCGTCTCCCGCGAAGACACACCCGCGCGGGCTCAGCCGGTCCAGGATCGCCGCCAGGGCCGTGCCCTTGTTGCCGCTCTTGGGGGGACGCACCTCCACCACCAGCTTGCCGCGCACCACATCCAGCCCATCGGCGCGGGCCACCTGCTCCACCATCCGGCGCACCAGCTGGGCCGCCCGGCGGGGCTCGGGGGAGTTGCGGTAATGCACCGCGACTCCCATGGTCTTGGTCTCGACCTGCACCCCGGGCAGCCAGTCGGTGAGCTCCTCCAGGCTCTGCGCCAGCCGCACCAGCCGCTCGGACGGTGGAGTCGGTGGAGGGAGCGGCTCCTCCCTGGACAGCCGCATCCACGGCTCCAGCCCGTAGCTGCCCAGCAGCAGGACCCCGGGGATCGGGCATTGGACCGCCAGGTTGGCCAGGTCCCGGGCGCTGATCACCGCGACCGGCGTCCGGGCTGCCAGGGTCGCCATGGCACCGGCCGCCTGGGGTAGCGGGCGCGCCCTGCGCGGATCCCTGACCACCGGTGCGATCGTCCCATCGAAGTCGGTGGCGATCAGCAGGCTGCCCCGGCGGGCGAGCCGCACCCAGGGGGCGATCAGCTCGGACCGGTCGCCGGCAGCTCTAAGTCCCACCTTTTGATCATAGGAGGCGCACGGGAGCCGGCCGCCATCCGCTACCCTGCATGAGATGGCCAGGTCCGATCCCGCCGAGGAGCCGATCTCCCGACTCGTGAGCGAGTTCTCCGACGAGATGCGGCAGCTCGCGGCCGACGAACTGGCCCTGGCCAAGGCCGAACTCAAGCGCAGCGCCCGTCGGGGGATCCGGGTGGCGGTCGCGGGCGCGCTGGCGATGGTGGGTCTCAGTGTGTTCTGCATCTTCGCCCTCATCACCCTGGTCGAGTGGATCCCCAACCACACCCTGGTGGCGGGGATAGTCGCGTTGGCGGGGCTGGTACTGCTGGGGGCGGGAGCTGCGGCGGTCTGGTCCAACCGGCACCTGTGGCCGTTCACCGACAGCAAGCAGAGCCTGATTGAGGATCTCGAGTGGGCACGACTCCAGAGCAAGCGCGCGCACAGATAGCGGTCACCCGGGCGCGGGCCGGGGCGACCCTCGACCGCATCGAGGCCCGGCTCCGCAGGGAGCTGGACCCCAAGTGGCGGCTTCGTCGGGACGGCGCCCGCCTCGCGGCCGGGGTGCTGGTGGTGGCGGTGGTGGGGACCGTCTACGTGGTCCGCCAGCGCCGCCGCCGCCGCGAGGAGCCGACCACCACCGACTGGATCGAGGAGATGCCCGATGAGTGGCGTCGCCGCCTGCAGGAGCTGCTCGAGGAGGCCGCGGGCCGAACCATGGTTCGAGGCGCCACCTCCCGGGCCAAGCGCTCGCGCGGGCCCCTGCAGGCGCTGGCGCTCAGGGCCGGTCGGATGGCGGCGCCGGTCGTGATGAACGCGGTGGCCGAACGGGTGGCGCGCGGACAGGGCGCCAACGCCGACGACTGATCTCACACTCAGCGGGCTCCGGGCTCAGGGGGCGGGACCCCGGGGCTCCGGATGAACGGGCCATCCGCACCCAGCTCCCCGGTCGGGGTCCGGCGGCTCGATCAGTCCGACGCCGACCGTATCGGGGAGATGCTGGCACGGGCCTTCGCCGCCGACCCCACCTCGGCGTGGCTGTTTCCGCAGGCCGCGTCGCGCGCCGCCAAGCTGAGCCGCTGGTACCGGCTCACGGCGCGGATCCTGCTCGCGACGGGGGAGGGCTGGGGGACTGAGGACCTCAGTTCGGCCGCCCTCTGGCTGTCGATGGGCGCGGGGGCCGTCGGCCACGCGCGTGGCAGAGCCGGCGACCTCTTGCGTTGGAACCTTCGCGCGGTGGCCCTGATGGGGCGGAGGCTCCCCTCGGCCGCCTGGACCACCGCCCGTGTCCACCAGCTGCATCCCCGCGGCCCGGCCTGGTACCTGGCGGTGCTGGGCACCGAGCCGGCGCGCCAGGGGCAGGGGCTTGGCTCCGCGGTCCTGGCGCCGGTGTTGGAGCGCTGCGACCGGACCGGGGTCCAGGCGTACCTGGACACGGTTACCGGATCCGATGTGCGCTTCTACGAGGGCCGCGGTTTCCGGGTCGTGGCCGAGCTCAGCCCCGCCCGCGCCCCCCACTTCTGGGTGATGCGACGACCGCCGTTGCCTGAGCCGCCCCGACCCGAGCCCGGAGCGGCCGCTCACTCGTAGCGCAGCACCTCCAGGGGCCGTACTCTGACCGGCCCCCAGGCCACCAGGGCGGCGGTGAGCACCGCCACCACGATCGCACCGACCACGATGGCGAGCGCCAGCGGGGTCGGGATTCCCAGTGAGATCTTGATCACCAGCCGCCCCAGCGGCAGCAGCGCCAGCGCGATCGCGAGCATGCCGCCGGTCGCTCCCAGCCAGGCGACCGCGCCAGTCTCGATCAATACCTGCGCGAAGACCTCCCGGCTGCCCTGTCCCACCGCCTTCTGGATGCCGATCTCGCGGCGGCGTTCCAGCAGGGCCAGGGCCACGGAGTTGGCGATGATCACGATCCCGGCCAGCAGCGCCAGGGAGGCGATCGCGGTGAGGAAGAGGATGGCGTTGTTGAGGAACTGGTCGATGATCAGGGTGAAGTCGGCGAGGCTTATCACCTGCGCACCGGTCACCCTCTGGCGCAGGTTGGTCGCCGCCGCGTCCGCGCGATCGGGCGGGAACTTCATCTCCACCACCTCCATGACCCCGCTGCCACCGATCCGGGCGGTGGTGCCGGTGGTGGCCAGGATGGGCGCCACCGTGGTGGTGATGGAGATCCCGCTCTTGGCGCCGCGATGGACGACGCTGTAGAACCCGACCACCCTGACCTCCACCACCCGAGCGCTCCTCGAGAGCGGGTCGAGCAGTCCGATCTGGTCTCCCAGACGCAGGTGGTAGGGGGCACCGTGCAGGACGTTCTCGACGAGCACGCCGTTTCCCGCCTGATCGGCCGCGTCGAGCTGGCGACCCGAGGTGATCGAGATCGGCGGGGTGACACCGCCCTGCACGTCGAACCCCTGGATCCCGCTGAGCAGCGCGACCGCCTCCTTGCCCCGACCGGTGGTCGCGCCGCCGGCGACCGCCTTGGCGAAGGGGACACCGGCGATGGAGACCGGCTCGGTGATGGCGGCGTTGGAGACCAGCTGGTGACCGGGATGGAGGCGGCGCACGGCCCGGGTCAGGGCCACCTGGTCGGTGCTGGGGGCGACCGCGATCACGTTGTAGCTGGTCGACTGGGTGATGATGGAGTCGAGATCGGCGCGAATGTCGGTGCCCAGGACCAGGATCAGGCCGACCGCGAACACCCCCACGAACAGCGCCACCGCGGTCGCCGCGGTGCGGGTCCGCTGGCGGCTGGCGTTGCGGAAGGCGAAGCGCACCACCGACTTCAACGGGCGCGGCAGCACCACCACCAGGTAGCCGAGCAGGGCAAACGCGATCATGAGCGCCCCCACCGCCCGCAGGCTGGAGACCCGGGTGATCCCGATCGCCACCAGCAAGGCCGCGGTGACCAGGGCCAGATAGCTGGGGGTGAAGCGCTCGGGGACGGGGAGTTTGCCCATGACCATGAGCGCCAGGCTGAAGAGGCCAGTCAGGATGAACAGGGCGATTCCGGTCCCCACCACCAGGGCCAGGGCCAGCGTCACCGAACCCAGGATCGCGGCCGCCAGCAGCCAGAACAGCGCACCCACCAGGGCCAGCAGCAGCAGGCTGGAGCCCACGACGGCGGCACTGGTGCCCCCCGGGTCGTCGCGCAGGACGGCCGCTGGGCGCACCCGGCTGAGGCGGACGATGGGGAGGATCGCGAAGATGCAGGTGGTGGCGACCCCGATCCCCACCCCCGCCAGCACCACCTCCCAGTCGAGGACGAAGTTGATATCCAGCGAGGCGATGTTCTGCAGCAAAAGCCGGATCCCGTCGGACAGCCCGATCCCCGCGAGCGCCCCCGCGATCCCCCCGGTCAAGCCGAGGAGGGCCGCCTCCAGGCCGAAGAGCACATAGAGGTCGCGCCTCCTGTACCCGGTGGTCTTCAGCATCGCGATCTCGAGGCGGCGCCGCGAGAGGCTCACCTGCATGGTGTTGACGATCCCGATCCCGCCGATCAGAAGAGCCGCCAGCCCCGCGACCGCCAGGAACTGGGTCAGCTGCTGGTCGGCCTTGCGATCCGAGTTCAGCGCCTGCTGGACGGTGGACACGGTCGCCAGCGGCAGCTGACGGCTGAGCTCGGCGGCGACCTTCGCCGCCTGGCCGGAGTTCCGGGTAGTGAGATAGACCTCGCCGTAGTCGACCGTCGCCGATCGGGCAAGGCTCGAGGCCAGGGTGGCGTAGGAGGTGAGCACGTCCTGGGACAGCCCCGCCGGGGCGGTTCCCTGGATGACCCCGCCCACCGTCCAGTAGATCGGGTGGGTGGCGGCGGCAGCGTTCACCCGCACCAACGAACCGACTCGGGCCTTGAGCAGGCTGGCGACCGAGGCGGAGAGGACCATGGTGTCCCGGCGGCGCATCAGCTGGGTGAACGTGCCCTGCGCGCCCGGGTTCAGGGTGAGCCGGCCGACCAGGGGGAAGGAGGCCGGGTCCACCGCGTCGATGACGGTGGAGACGCCCTGGCCGTTGCTCCTGATCAGGGTCGCCTGATACTCCCGCACCGCCGTGTACCGGGTGATCTGACCGGTGCGCTTGAGCTGGGCCAGGACCGGCAGTTCGGAGGCGGGCAGTGGGACCGCGGTGGAGACCACGGATACGTCTCCTCCGTTGGCCTGCCGCACGTTGGCGGTCAGGGACGAGGACACCATCGCCGCCGCCAGCTGCAGCCCCACGATCGCCATCACCCCCACCCCGACGCAGAAGGCGCCGAGGACCGTGCGTCGTCCTCCGCGCCGCAGCGATCGGGTGGTGTAGCGGAGGTAGAGCCCGGACTTCAAGCAGCTGTGGCCCGAGGGCCGGGAGCATCACTGACCAGCTGGCCGTCGCTCAGCTGGAGCATCCTGGTCGCGTACTGAGCGACCGAGGGATCATGGGTCGCGATCACGAAGGTGGTCCCCAACGTCTGCTTCAGCTGCCACAGCAGGTCGAGCACCTCCCGCCCCTGGGCCGCTGCCAGGTTTCCGGTCGGCTCGTCGGCGACCAGCAGCGGAGGCTGGGTGGCCAGCGCCCGGGCGATCGCCACCCGCTGCTGCTCCCCGCCCGAGAGCTGGCTCGGGCGGTGCTCCATCCGGTGGGAGAGCCCCACCAGGCCCAGGAGCTCCTCCGCCCTGGCGGAGGGGGAGCCCTTCCAGGAGCCGGCGTAGAGGGGCACCTCGACGTTCTCCCGCGCGGTCAGCGTGGGGATCAGGTTGAAGGCCTGGAACACCATCCCCACCGTGCGGTTGCGGATTCCGGCCAGCTGACTCTCCCGCATCGCCGACACGTCGACCCCGTTGAGGAGCACCTGGCCGGAGCTGGGGGTGTCCAGCCCGGTGATGCAGCCAAGCAGGGTGCTCTTGCCACTGCCCGAGGGGCCCATCAGGGTGACGAACTCCCCGGCGGGGATGCGAAAGGTGATGTCCTTGAGAATCTCGATCCGCTCCTCCCCCAGGTGTAGGGTGCGGCCGAGGTGCCGCACCTCCAGGACCGGGACTTCGCCATGGGACAAGCCGTTGCTTAACCCACCTGCGGGGGAGGTTGCAGGAGCAAAGTCAGCCAAGAGGTCGACTCCGGACCGGGCCAGGGTCCGAAACAGGAGGGGGCACCTCGGCGACTGCAAATTGTGCGGCCAAGGGTGGCTTTCTGCCATCCGCCAAAAGGATGAAATTTTTCCTCATCTGATGAGCCAATATATTGGGGCGAGAGTGTTTCCCGCCGCCGCGATTTCCGCCGAGCTCTCCATGCCTCGCCAGGCGGACCTGCGCCCCGTGGAGCGCGCCCTCGACCTCCTCTCTCCAGCCATCGGGGTGGTGGGTCTCACCGACAACCACATGAGCCGTCCCCGGCTCTCCCCCCTGGCGGCAGTATCGGCCTGCCAGAGCCGCCGACTCCAGGCCATCGTGCACCTCTCGTGCCGCGACCGCAACCGCCTCGGCCAGCAGCAGCAGGTGATGGGCGCCGCCGCCCTCGGGGCGCTGGGCGTGCTGGTGGTCAGGGGTGACCGGGGGGCCGCCGTCGACAGCGGGCTCACCGTGGTGGAGACCCTGGCCTCCATCCCCGAGTGGGCCGCTCCCCGGTCCCTGCTGCGCGGGGTGGTGGCCAACCCGTTCGCCCCGAGGGATCGGGAGCTCAGGCTGCTTGAGCGCAAGGCGGCCGCGGGAATCGACTTCGTCCAGACCCAGATGGTGTTCGACCTGGAGCGCTTCGACTCGTTCCTGGTGCAGCTCAAGCAGGTGGTCCCGCCCGAGGTGGTGATCTTCGCGAGCATCGGGCTCATCCGCTCGGCCCGCAGTCTGGACTTCGTCCTTCGCTCGCTGCCGGACTGCCCCATCCCAGACCGACTGGCGGAGCAGATCAGAGCGGGCCGCGGCCTGGAGGTCGCCGCCCAGCTGGTGAAGGAGATCGGTGCCCGGGACGGCCTGCGCCTCCATCTCATCCCGCTGGGTGGGGAGCGCCACGCGGCCCCGCTGGCGCGGGACTTCAGTGTCGCTCGGGAGCTCTCAACCGAGGCGACCGCCTGATGCCGGACCTGCCCCGTCCTCAGAGCGCCGGTCCCAGCCTGGAGATGTCCCCAGCGGAGTTCCGCAGAGTCGGGCACGCCGCCATCGAGGAGGCGGCCAGGTATCTCGATGAGATGGCCAATCTGCCGCCGCTGGCGGCGGTCGAGCCCGGCTGGCTGGCCGAGCGGCTGCCGCAATCGGCGCCGGTCAGGGGAGAGTCGATGGATGCGATCCTGGCCGACTTCTCGACCCGGATCGTGCCCGCCACCACCCACTGGAACCACCCCCGCTTCTTCGCCTACTTCAACAGCTCCGCCGCCGGTGCCGGCATCATCGGGGAGCTGCTGAGCGCGACCCTAAACGTCAACGCGATGCTGTGGCGGACCGGACCCGCCGCCACCGAGCTGGAGTGGGTCGTGTGCCGCTGGTTGGCGGAGCTGCTGGGGCTGCCCCCAACCTTCGACGGCCACATCAACGACACGGCCTCCACCTCGACCCTGGTGGCGCTGGCCGGCGCTCGGGAGCAGTTGGGATTGGGGATAAGAGAGCACGGGCTGGTGGGTCGGCCCGACCTGCCCAGGCTCCGTGTCTACGGCTCGGACCAGACCCACTCGTCGGTCGAGAAGGCGGTCGTGACCTTGGGCCTGGGCCGAGACGGTTACCGCGCGGTGGCGACGGATGCGCGATTCCGGATGGACCTGAGCGCTCTCGACCAGGCTCTGCGGGAAGACCTGGCGGCGGGGGTCAGGCCTCTGGCCGTGGTGGCGACCGTGGGGACCACGGCCACCACCAGCATCGACCCGGTCCCCGAGCTCGCCGACATCTGCGACGAGCTCGGGGTGTGGCTGCACGTGGATGCTGCCCACGGTGGTGTCCTGGCGGCGCTGCCGGAGCACCGGGAGCGCGTCTTCGGGGGGGTGGAGCGGGCGCAGTCGGTGCTAGTGAACCCGCACAAGTGGCTGTTCACCCCCATCGACTGCTCGGTGTTGCTGACCACCCGACCGGAGGTGTTGCGCCGCGCCTTCTCCCTGGTTCCCGAGTACCTCTCCACGCCGGAGGCCGGCCGGGAAGAGGGAATCGGGGCTCGCAACCTGATGGATTTTGGGGTGGCGCTGGGTCGGCGGATGCGGGCGCTCAAGCTCTGGATGGTGCTGCGCTACTTCGGCCAGGAGGGGATACGCGAGATCCTGCGCTCCCATCTGAGGATGGCGGCCTGGCTCTCAGACCGGCTGAGCGGCGAGGCAGGCTGGGAGTTGCTCGCTCCGGTGCCTATGTCCACCGTGTGCTTCCGGCACCACCCCCCGGGCCTGAGCTCCGAGGAAGAGCTGGAAGAGCACAACCGGCAGCTGATGAGCCGGGTCAACCAGCGCGGCCGGGTGTTCATCTCGCACGCGGTGCTGCGTGGGCAGTTTGCCCTGAGAGCCACCATCGGCGGCCTGCGGACCACGCCCGAGGACGTGGCGGTGCTGTGGGAGGAGCTTCGGGCCGCGGCCACCTGAGAGGCGGTGGCGCACCTCCCGGGCCGGGAGGCGGCGGCGCTCAGGCCTGAAAGAGCCCGTCGAGTTGCCGGTACCGCGCCCGGCGACGTGCGGGGTCGAAGCCCCTCTCGGTAAGCTGGCGCAGGCGCAGTTCCAGGCGAGGCCGAAGGATTGCCGCGGTAGCGTCCCAATCGGTGTGCGCCCCCCCCTCGGGCTCGGGGACGATCTCATCAGCGATGCCCCACTCGAGCAGGTTGGCCGCCTCCAGGCGCAGCGCGGCGGCGGCATGCTGCTTCTGGCTGGCATCGCGAAAGAGGATGGCGGCGGCGGCTTCGGGGGACGCCACGGACAGGAACGCGTGCTCCAGCACCAGCACCGAATCCGCCAGCAGGGTGGCCAGGGCCCCCCCGCTGCCACCCTCACCGATCACCACCGCCAGGTAGGGAGTCGGCAGGGCGAGCTGCGCCTCCAGGGTCTGGGCGATTGCCCAAGCCTGCCCCCTCTCCTCGGCGGCCACTCCCGGGTAGGCCCCCGGGGTGTCGATGAAACTGACCACCGGCAGCTGGAGTCGCCCCGCCAGGGTGAAGAGCCGCTGAGCCTTCCGATATCCCTCTGGGTGCGCCATCCCGAAGTTGCGCCTTCCGCGCTCCTCCAGGGTCCTTCCCTTCTGGTTCGCGACCACGGCGAGTCGCTGACCTCCGAGCCGGGCCAGCCCGATGACCATGGCGGCATCATCGCCACCCTGCCGGTCTCCGTGCAGTTCGATGAAGTCATCGAGGCAGCGCTTGATCAGGTCCAAGGCGTAGGGCCGCTCAGGGTGGCGCGACATCTCGACGTGCGCCCACGCCGCCGCTGCCTGGCCGGCCTCGACCTCCCCCTTGGGTTCCACGGGGGTCATGCCAGGATCCGGTCGCTCTCCCGGTTGGGCATCGCCAGCACAGCGAGAATCTGGCCCAGGGTTGCCTTGAGCTCGCGACGGTCCACCACCCGGTCGATGAGCCCGCGTGCGTGGTGGAACTCGGAGGTCTGGAAGCCGGCGGGCAGCTGCTCGTAGGTCGCCTGGGTGATCACCCGGGCGCCGGTGAACCCGATCATGGCCTTGGGCTCGGCCAGGATCACGTCACCGAGGGCGGCGAAGCTGGCGATGCTGCCCCCCATCGTCGGGTCGACCAGAATCGAGATGAACGGCAGGTGAGCCTCGGCCAGCTGGTGCAAAGCGGAGACGCTCTTGGCCATCTGCATCAGCGAGAACACCCCCTCCTGCATGCGTGCGCCACCGGAAGAGGTCACGCACACGAAGGGGATGCGCTCCTCCGCGCTGTGCTCGATCGCGCGAGCCAGCCGCTCTCCGACCGCGGTCGAGAGGCTGCCTCCGAGAAAGCCGAAGTCGAAGGCGGCGACGCCGGCACGATGCCCCTCGATGGTGCCGGAGCCGGTGAGCAACGCGTCGGGTAGCTGCTGGCGGAGCCGTGCCTCGTCGAGCCTGTCGGTGTAAGCCCGGGTGTCGAAGAAGCCGAGCCGGTCGGTCCCGGCGAGATTGGCGTCCCACTCCTGGAAGCTCCCCTTGTCCACCAGCTGGCGGATCCTCTCGTGGGCGCCGATCCGGGCGTGGTGCGAGCACCCGGGGCACACATAGAGGCTCCCGGCCACCTGGGCAGCCGGATAGGTCGCGTGGCAGGCGGAGCAGGTGAAGGCTCCGGGGTCGTTGCTGGTCTGGGCTCGGGTGTAGCCCGGGCTTATCGCCATCCGCGTCCTCCCTCAGAAACTTCCGGCTCGGGCGCACAGCCGGTACCTGGGGCGCCAGCCGCCGCAGGTCTCACGTGAGCAGAGTCCCGAGCCGCGAGAAAGGTTACGCCACGGCTTCGCCCAGGCTCGAGTGCGTAACCTTGGAGCCACTGTGAACCTTGAGGATTCCGTGGGGTCCGTTTGGCGATCCGCTGCGTCGCCCGGCGGCCCCGGGAGCGGATGCCGGGTCATGGGCCTTGGCAGTGCCCTCCCCGAGACCCTGGTCACCAACGCGGACCTTGAGCGGTTCCTGGACACCTCCGACGAGTGGATCGTGAGCCGCACCGGGATCCGGGAGCGGCGGGTCGCCAGTCCCGCGGAGGGTCTGCTGGAGCTCGCCGCGCGCAGCGCCAGAGCGTGCCTGGCCGCGGCCGGGGTCGGGGCCGGCGAGGTTGACACCATCATCTGCTCCAGCAGCTCCCCCGATGAGACGTTCCCATCCTTGGCCTGCAGGCTGCAGGCGGCGCTCGGCACTCCCCTGGGGCCCGCCTTCGACATCCAGGCGGCCTGCTCCGGGGCGGTCTACGGCCTGGCCATGGCCCAGGCGCTGATCCAGAGCGGCATGAGCCGACGGGTCCTGGTCGTGTCGGCCGAGATCTTCTCCCGCTTGGTGGACTGGTCGGACCGCTCGACTGCGGTCCTCTTCGGCGACGGGGCCGGGGCGTTCCTGGTCGGTGGCGCCGACGCCGGCGGTAGCGAGATCGTCGCCCTCGAGCTCGGTGCCGACGGGGGTGGGTCGGCGGCTCTGGGGACCAAGCCGGCTCCGCTCGAGCCCCCGGGGCTGCCCGGGATGCCGGAGTACACCGCCTCCCAGCGATCCCTGGGCCGGGTCATCACCATGAACGGTCGGGAGGTGTTCCGCTTCAGCACCAAGATCCTCGAACAGGTGGTCGAGCGACTCGCGCATTCGGTGGGGCTCACCCCCGCTGATATCACCCTGGTGGTGCCGCACCAGGCCAATTCCCGCATTCTGGCGACCGCTGCCGGCCGGCTGGATTACCCCATCGAGCGGTTCGTCTCCAACGTCGACCGCACCGGCAACACCTCCTCCGCCTCCATCCCCTTGGCGCTGGCGGAGGGCGCGGCCGCGGGGCAATGCCACGACGGCGACCTGATCTGTTTGGTGGCCTTCGGCGCCGGGCTCACCTGGGGAGGGCTGCTGCTCCGATGGGGATCCACCGGGGTCGTCGTGGACGATCCGCGGGCTCGCCCATGAGCGGGTGGAGCGAGAGGGTCGGCGATGACCGGGGCCTTGCGCGTCGGCGGACAGGCGGGGTGAACGGTTGAGCAGGGTCGGACCGCGGCGGGTGGTCGTCACCGGCCTAGGAGTGGTCACGCCCCTCGGGGTCGGGGTCGCCGCCAGCTGGGACGCCCTTTGCGCGGGACGCAATGGGATCGCCAGGATTCAGGCATTCGATCCTGAGCCCTACGGGTCTCAGATGGCCGGGGAGGTGCGCGACTTCGATCCTGCGGATTTCATCGAGCGCAAGCAGATCAGCCGCACCGCGCGCTTCACCCAGTTCGCCCTGGCCGCCACCAGTGAGGCGATGGAGCAGTCGCGGCTGCCGATCAATGACTCCAACCGGGATCTGGTGGCGGTCATCGTGGGCTCGGGCATCGGTGGTCTCAGGGTGACCGAGGAGGCCACCATGACCCTGGCGGAGAGGGGACCCCGTCGCCTCAGCCCCTTCACGGTACCGATGATCCTGTCCGACATCGCGGCCGGCGAGATCGCCATGCGCTTCGGCGCCAGCGGGCCCAACTTCGCCCTGGTCTCGGCGTGCGCCAGCGGCGCTCACGCCATCGGCGAGGCGGCTGAGATCATTCGCCGCGGAGATGCCATCGCCGCCATCTGCGGGGGGACCGAGGCGTCGATCACCCCGCTGGCGGTCGGCGCGTTCAACTCGATGCGCGCGCTCTCGCAGCGCAACGACGACCCCGAGCACGCCAGCCGCCCGTTCGACCTCCATCGGGACGGGTTCGTGGTGGCCGAGGCGTGCGGGATCCTGGTGCTCGAGGAGCGAGACCACGCGCTGGCTCGAGGCGCCGAGGTGCTGGCGGAGCTGGCCGGCTACGGGGCCAGCGCAGACGCCTACCACCTGACCGCTCCCGAGCCCAGCGGACGGGGGGCGCGACGGGTCATGGAACGGGCCCTGGAAAAGGCCGGCGCCACCCCGGCCGACGTCGACTACATCAACGCGCACGGCACTTCGACCCCCCTGAACGATGCCGCGGAGACCGCCGCGATCAAGCAGGTGCTGGGTGAGCGCGCCCGCGAGATCCCGATCTCGTCGACCAAGTCCGCGACCGGGCACAGTCTGGGGGCGGCCGGCGCGATCGAGTCGGTCTTCTCGGTCATGGCCCTGGTCGACGGCCGGGTCCCCCCGACCATCAACTACGAGACCCCGGACCCCGAGTGTGACCTCGACTATGTGACCGAGGGCTCCAGGATGGTCCGGCCCCAGCTGGTGCTCAACAACTCCTTCGGCTTCGGCGGGCACAACGCCTGCATCGCGTTCGCCGCCGCAACGGACTGAGCTGGGCGGGCGGCGCTCAGCCTCCGGCTATCATCGCCGGGTGGGGACTTCGCTGACGACCTCTCTGCCCGGGGCCTTCCGATGACCGCCGAGATCCTGGTCGCGCTCTCTGTGTTCGGCGCCTGCTCGGTGGAGATGGTGGAGGCGCTCACCATCGTGATGGCGTCCGGCTTCACCCGCGGTTGGCGGTCGGCGCTGGAGGGCAGTGCCCTGGCGGTCGTCTGTCTGGCCATTCTGGTGGCGGCCGTGGGACCCGCCCTGATCCACTACGTCCCGCTCTACGTCCTTCGCCTGGTGGTGGGGAGCCTGCTGCTGGTGCTGGGGTTGCAGTGGCTGCGCAAGGCGGTTCTCCGAGCGAGCGGCTACAGGGCCAAGCACGATGAGGAAGCGATCTACCGGCGCGAGGTGGAGCGGCTCTCGGGGCAGCCCCGGTCGGGCTCGGGGCGCGACGCCACCGGGTTCGTGATCGCTTTCAAGGGGGTGTTTCTGGAGGGGATGGAGGTGATCATGATCGTTCTGACCCTGGGCCTGAGTTCCGGCTACCTCGGAGTCGCGACCCTGGCGGCGGCAGCGGCCGTGGTGGTGATCGGAGCCATCGGGGTCGTCGTGGCCCGTCAGCTGAGCGAGGTGCCCGAGAACGGCATGAAGCTGGGGGTAGGCCTGATGCTGGTCACCTTCGGCACCTTCTGGGGAGGCGAGGGGGCGGGGGTGCGCTGGCCAGGGTCCGACCTGGCCCTGCTGGGCCTGCTGGCGATCTACGCTGCGATCACCTGGGCGGCGGTGTCCACACTCACGCGCAGCCGCGCGCTGGGGGCGGCCGAACCGACATGACCGTGCGGCGCCTTCTGGTGAGCTTCGGTCGCTTCTGGTGGGACTTCATAGTCGGGGACACGCCCGAGATCGCGGCCGGGGTCGCCTGCCTGATGGTCGTGGGCTGGTTCCTGGCCCGGGGCCTGTCCGCGGCTGCGGTCGTGGTGCTGCCGGTGGCCGTGATCGTGCTGCTCCTCGCGAGCCTCTACCGGGGCATGCGTTCCGCCTGACGCCGCCGATCCCGCGGCGGTTGCCTGCCCGCGACCGTCCGTGATTCCACGGAGGGGTGGGATCGCGTAACCACCCTGTCTTGGGCGCCCCCGCACGGCCACGATGGAGTCAGTGATGATCGCCGCCGAGGCCTCCTCCGCACAGGGGAACAGGGCGGCGGCGGTGCCGGTGGGCTTTGGAGGCTGGTCATGAGACGCAAGACATTTGACGGGATTCTCACGGCAGGCGGGGCGATGCTGACCCTGGTCCTGATCGTCGCGGGCGCGCTGCTCATGTGGGGAGCGGTGTTCACGCAGAACGAGGTGCACAGCCAGTTGGCCGCCCAGAAGATCTACTTTCCAACGGCCGCCGCGTTTGCGCACGCGAAGCCGGGCACGGAGATCACCCCGAGCATGAAGCCGTATCTGTTGCAGTACGCGGGACAGGAGGTGTTGACGGGGGCGCAGGCGGAGGCCTACGCCGACCACTTCATCGCGGTGCACCTCTCCGAGATGCCGTACCACGGTGTCTACTCCCTCATCAGCACCGCAGCCCGCTCGTCAGCTCCGGGCTCCTCCCAGGCGCAGCAGCTGTCAGCGCTTGAACAGACCTCCTTCCAGGGCACGACCCTGCGCGGCCTGCTGCTGGAGGCGTACGCGTACGGGACCATCGGCACGATCGCCTTGGTCGCAGCGATCGTGAGCTTCGTGTTGGCGGCGGTCTCGCTGCTGCTGACCCCGGCCGGCTACATGCACTGGCGGCGCACCTCTCCTGCGGTCCAGATCTGAAACAGCCGGCAGCTCCGCAGAGTCCAACGCTGGGATCGGGCCCCGTCCCCTGAGGGGACGGGGCCTGGTTTGTGCCCGGGGTCTCTGCCCGCTGCCATGGGGCTCACGGGGATCCCGCCTGAGCACGTTGGGCTGCGGGCATGGGCCCGCGCCGACCGCGTGGTCCCTAGGACCGGGTGGGCACCGCCTGCTCACGGGAAGCGCGCAGCGGGGCGAGGGCCTCGGTCCAGCGCTGCAGCTCATCGAGCATCGTCTGGGCGGCCTCATCCAGCACCGGATTGCTCTGCAGGCGACCGTCCTCGTTCAGGAACTGAGCGACGAACGGGATGTTGACCGACTCGAACACCGGCACCATCTTGAGCGTGGTGACCACCTGCTTGAGCATCTGCACCGCCCGGGTACCGGCTGCGACTCCGCCATAGCTGACAAACCCGATGGGCTTGTACTGCCACTCGTGGTTCAGGTAGTCGATGGCGTTCTTCGTCGCGGCGTTGAACCCGTAGTTGTACTCCGGGACCACGAAGACGAAGGCGTCCGCCCTGGTGACGGTGCGACTCCAGGCCTTGGTGTGCTCGTGGACGTACTCATGGAAGCGCGGATGCTTCGGCTCGTCCAGCAGGGGCAGGTTCACGCGGGCGAGGTCGACCACTTCCAGGTCGAAGCCACCATGAGTTTCGGCGTGGCCATGAAACCACTGCGAGACCGGCAGGCCGACCCGTCCTGGGCGGGTGCTGCCGATGACGATCTGAAGTAAGGGTCTGGGCAAAAGAAGGCTCTCCTCAACGCGGCCAAAGCGGTGAAACCGCGACCTGGGTCTGTTGATCAGCTTCTCTCGAGCGTAGCGCGCCCAGACCAGTCGAGTTCGCTCGAACTGCAGGCTCGAGGTTTGGCGTCTCTCCTCTCAGGGGTGGTGGCTCGGGTCACGGCCCAACGCCGCGGCGACTTCGTCGAAGTCGGTCCTGGCGTCGCCAGCCTCTGCGAGGCGATGCCTTGCCTCGGTTGCATCCAACAGGTCCTCGACGGCAGGAGCTAGCTCTGCCCAAAGCTCCCAGGGCACGATCACGCCCTGGGGCTTCCGGTGGCTGCCAAAGGCCACGGGCTGAGCCGCAGCGCCCAAACGAGCGAAGTCGGCGACAATCAAAAAGTGGTGCCCGCACCAGGACTCGAACCTGGAACCTTGGGATTAAGAGACCGCGCAGCTGACGTCCGCCGGTGACCGGCACGGTTCGCCTCCGACTTCAAAGCGTGGCGGTCAGGTGGTAGGCGGGTCCGCCGGGGACCGGGCGAGTACGCACCCGTTGCTGTCAGAGTTGCTGTCAGTCCAGGAAGTCCCGACACGCCTCGTAGGTTGGGGGTGATGGCGGCAAGTTTGGCCCTGAGCACAGCGAGCGGGACATGTGGACAGCCGCGGGCGGGGGCGCCAGCGGACGAGCTGAGTGGTCTGGTTGCCCGGAGCCCGGCCGCTGCGAGGAGCCGCAATGGTCCCACGACGGTGCTTCATCGGCACTGGTCCCGCTGTACCTTCGGGAAGAATGGGCGTAGCCTTGGCTTTGACAAGGGATTGGTCGGGGCCAGTGCGACGCGGAAGAGCTACACATGGAGGGCCTGCCGTGAACGTTGCCGGAGCGCGTTCCGACCTGGCGGCACACGAGAAGGCGGTCCGGTCGTCGCTTGAGCAGGTGGTAGCCCGGCTGAGCGCGGTCCTGGGGGAACGTTTAGTGGCGTACATCGGCGGAGTGACTGAGGCCCGAGCAGTGCGAGAGTGGGGGACCGGGGAGAGGGCTATCAGTGATCCCCGGGTTCCGCCCCGGCTCCGGCTGGGCCTGCAGCTGGCGGAGATGCTCAGCGATTGGGGAGACCCACCCGACGTGGTGCAGGCCTGGTTCCAGGGGGTGAACCCGCAATTGGGCGACCGAGTCCCGGCGCAGCTGCTTCGCGAGGGTGAGGTGAGTGAGGTGGGGCCGACGTTGCTCGAGGCCGCGCGTGCCTTTCTGATCGGGGGCTGAACAGGTTGGCGTTGGTCGGGGCCCGACCGGAGCAGCCAGTGTTCCGAATCGGCCGCCGACCAGATCCCTGGGCGTGGCCGGATTGGCGCCTTGCGGGCCCAGGGGGTACCTCTGGCAACCGCTGGGACGATCCTTTGGGTCGGTGCCGCGTCCTGTGCGCGTCCTCCCAGAAGCTTGGCGCGTTCCTGGAGACGCTGGCCCGGTTCCGCGCGGCGCCCCAAGTGGTCCGCGATCTGGCTGCCATCAACGGTGAGATAGACGCGATCCCGCCGGGGAAGGTGCCGGCGAGCTGGTGCCGAGGGCGGATGGTTTCACGGGCCCTCCTGGTCGGCGAGTACGCGGATGTGGGGCACCACGAGTCCCTGGTTCACCTCAACACGGAGTTGGCCCACGAGGTCGCTCCAGCGCTGGCCGCGGCAGGGGTGACGGAGCTCGATACCGCCGCGATCCGCCTAGCCGTGCCCAGACAGATCACCCAGCGAATCTCACGTCACGTGTACGAGTTGTCCAGGGGAGATGGCCGGCCGCAATTCTCCGGCATTGCATACCTCTCCAGACTCGGCGACGACTTGACCAACTGGGCGGTCTTCGAGCCGACGCCACCTGCCCTCGACAGCCCGATCGCGGTAGCGGCCACCGAGCCGATCGAGGTGGACGACCCGGACTTCCAAGTGGCGTGCGAGCTGCTGGGCCTCGAGGTGGCGGTTGCCGGCTGAAGATTCAGGCTTGGTCGGTTCGGGTAAACCATCGAGGATTTCGCGGCGTCTCAAGGGCATGGACGAGTCGCTTCCAACAGTTCCACCCAAATCCGATGCTGGTTACGGCGACTTCGACGGCGTTGTGGCAGCCAACTGGCCTCGCCTCGTCGCCACAGCTTTTGCCATTGTCGGGGACTGGGGGATCGCTGAGGATGTGGCGCAGGAGAGCCTTGAAGCAGCCTGGAAGAACTGGCCCACACTCCGCGATCCCAGTAGGCGTGAGCCGTGGCTTCTCCAAATCTGTGCGCGGAGGCAGGGCCACGTCAAAGTAGGTTGAAGTGAACTGAGGGGAGGGGGGCTGGCTTTTTCGGCCGAGATGCGGTATACCCTCGGGGATGGACCACCTCGAGGTCGGCGCGGGAGGGGCTGAAGCCGACAGGCAGCCGGTGACAGTCCGGCTGGTGGCGCCAGACGAGGTGAGCCGGTGGGATGAACTCATGGTTGCCCACCATTACCTCGGGTTCCGGATCCTGGTCGGTGAGTCGCTGAAGTACGTAGCCGAGCAGGGTGACAGCTGGCTCGCGCTGCTGGGCTGGGGAGCTGCGGCCTTCAAATGCGGGCCCCGGGATGCCTGGATCGGCTGGAGCAAGAGCCAACAGTGGCGGCGGCTGCGCTACATCGCCAACAACATGCGCTTCCTGATCCTGCCCGGAGAGCGCCGGCCCAATCTCGCCTCGCAGATCCTGGGGGCGAACCTACGGCGGCTTTCGGGGGACTGGCAGGCGGTCTTCGGGCATCCGATCGTGCTCGCGGAGACCTTCGTGGACCCCGACTTCCAGGGCACTTGCTACCGCGCCGCCGGCTGGCAGGAGCTGGGCAAGACCCAGGGGTATGGGCGCAACGGGGGCCGCTATTACTTCCATGGCCGTTCCAAGGCGATCTTGGTGCGGCAGGTGAATCGCAGGGGGCGGGAATGGCTGGCCGCCCCCTTCGACGCTCCCGCATTCCAGTCTGGAGGCCCCAACTTGCCCGATCTGAACTACGTCCTGGATGCCAAGGGGGAACTCTTGGAGTTGCTCACCCGGGTCCCCGATCCGCGCAAGCGCAAGGGGATCCGGCACCGCCAGGCGAACGTCCTGATGGTGGCAATCTGCGCCACCCTTGCGGGGATGCGCAGCTTCGCTGCGATTGGGGAATGGGCCGCCCAACTGCCCCAAGAGGCGCTGGAGCGGCTGGGGTGCCGCTGGCACCCTATACATGGCCACTACCTCCCACCCAGCGAGCCGACCCTGCGGCGGACATTGCAGGCGGTTGATGTCGATCTGGTGGACCGAGAGTTGGGCGGCTTCCTGGCCCACCGCGCCACGGGCATGGCGGTCGCGGTGGACGGCAAGGCGGTGCGGGGAGCGGTGGGCAAGGATGGCAAGCAGGTGCATCTGCTGGGAGCTCTGGTCCACAAACAGGCAGTGGTGATCGGCCAGCGCCAAGTGGACGGCAAGCACAATGAGATCACCGAGTTCAAGCCACTCCTGGAGCCGCTCGACCTGGCCGGCCAGGTGGTGACCGCGGACGCGATGCACACCCAGAAAGACCATGCCCGCTTCCTGGTCGAGGAGAAGGGGGCCGACTACCTGTTCATCGCCAAGGGCAACCAGCCTGGCTTGGAGGAGGCGCTGCAGGCGCTGGACCAGGGCTCTTTTTCCCCCTCCGGCGATCCAGGTGGAGAAGGCCCACGGCCGAATTGAGAAGCGAGTAGTCCAGACCAGCACTGTCCTCAACGACTACGTCGACTGCCCTCACGTTCACCAGGTATTCCGGATCGAACGCTCGGTGACCATGGTGAAGAGCGAGAAGCGACGGCATGAGGTCGTCTTTGGGGTAACCAGCTGCTCGCCGGAGCGGGCAAACCCCGCCCGGATCGGCGAGCTGGCGCGTGGCCAATGGGGCATCGAAAATAAGCTGCACTGGGTCCGGGACGTGGTCTACGACGAAGATCGCTCGCAAATACGCACAGGTAGAGGAGCGCAGGCCATGGCCGGCTCGCGCAACTTCAGCATCAGCTGTCTGCGCCTCGCCGGGTGGGAGAACATCGCCAGGGCGTTGCGTTTCTTCGCCTCCGACTGGCGCTATCCCCTGACCCTGCTGGGCATCTGAGCCCCCCTTCCCCCGCTTGGGCGGCCCGGACGAGGGCCGTTGGCGAAGCATGCCCTGAGATGGGGACCAACCTGGTTCTCCAGCGCCTTCCCGGGCTCCCCCTGCCCTCAGCTCAGCACCGGCCATGCCTCACGCCTCACCTCCCACACCCAAGACCTGCCCTCAGCACCGGACTTTGACGTGGACCTGACCCTGTGGAGAGACCGGCGCTGGCCGCAGCCGCGCCGCGGCGCAACCGGTCTCAGCGAAGCAGGAAGTTAGTGGCCGCCGCGGCCTGGATAGCTTGAACGCAAAAGTTCAATCTATTTCTTAACTGACCCTTAGAAACCACGTGGCTTGCCTGCTGTGCTGCGGGGGCCCCTGACACCGACCGCTTGCGTATCCGTTGGCAACTCGCCGGCCGACGGTCCGGTGGAGAGGACGCCTCCCGAGGGGAGGGGCGGGGCGGGGCATCCGAGAGGCCCTCCGCGCCCGCCCGTCGTCCTCAGTGATTCACTCTTGGGGTCGCTGTCGCCGGCACTGCAGACTGCTTGGCGACGTAAAGCGACATCCCGACTGCGACGGCTGCCAGGACCGCGATGATCGCGCCGGGTCCGTAGTGGTATCCGAAGGCCTCCAGAGGGCTCATCGCCATGGCTGACCCGGTCGACTTCATCATCATGTGGCCCATCATTCTGCCGGAGGTCGTGGCGCTGGCCACGGTCGGCCCGGCCAGGAACCACAGGCCCGCCGCCAATGCCAGCACGCCCCCGGCGACCCGGCGCGAGCGCTGCACCGCGAAGAGGACAGCGAACCCTCCCACAATGGCGGCGATCCCGGGAGCAACGTGCAGTTCAGCCCGCGTCGCAGTCCAGGTCCAGGCCCCCCCAGCCCCCATCGAGAAGCCGAAAAGTGGACCGACAAACGGGATCAATCCGCCCCAGATCCCGACCAGGATGATCGGGATGCCTATCCGCCGCACCTGGGCTCGCTCGGACATGTGCCTACCTCCTTGATCCGACTGTTCCCAGCATCTTTACTGGACTCGTGGCGCATTGTCTAGATGTCGCCAACCCATACCCCTTGGACGCGGTTCACTCCCGTCATCCTCGAGGTCCCGTATAGCCCACATCCGACGTCCCAGGTCGCCTCATGGGTTACCCGGAGTGACGGGACGCGGTCCTGAGAGTGGCCCAGGCCGGCACCGTGCGCCCTCTCTCGGCCAGCAGCCCAAGAAACCGCACGGCCTCGAGGGGCGACGATTGGCGCCGAGACACACTGTCGAAAGCGGCCGCCTCGGTACTCCACAGGTCGACCACGTGGAAATGCAGTTCCTCCCCCACCTCGCGGAGCATCAGCCGGTGCCGGAACCCCTGTTCCTGTTCTTGGCGCTGTCCCTGTGCCCGCAATGACTCCAGGTACTCGGCCAGGCAGGGTTCTTTGACCCAGTTCTCGACCGTGAGAGCGAATTCGATGTCGCTAGCCCCATCCTCCTCGAGCGGGAAGCCGGCGATCTGCAGGACAGTGCCCACCGTCACCGCCTGCGGCTCCAGCAAGGCTGCCGCCGAGGCGAGCGTGCGGCTGGCGGCCAGGGCCAATTGCATCGCCTGTTCGTCGCGCCAGCAGTCGATCAGGAGGTGGCGCCCGGGCTCTATGTGGCTTCCCAGAAGGAGGCGCCATCTGAAGTCCGGATCCTCCCGCAGCACCATCTCCTGATCATGGACTGAGGCCAGGTACACATCCTCCCGGTCGGGATCAATCAGATGCGACTGGAGCGCACCCACCTGTTCCTCAAACCGCGGCAGCGGTGTCACCAGGGGGAGGACCACCGATGGCGGCGGGGTTGATCGCGGGGTTGGGGCCCCGTTCCAGGAGTAAACCACAGCTCATGCGGAGGTAGCTCCGCTCCTTGAGGCTGAGCTCCAGTTTGGCCGTGCCGCGCCCAGGCCGTGCCCGGGAGCTGGGGAACCAACGGTCGACGACCATCAGCTCGGAGCCATACCACTGGCAAAGGTGCGAGGGTCAGGGTCGCCAAAATGGCCTGCTCACCGCCAGCGATCCAACGCCGCCGCGACCAGATCCGTGGCGGCGGCCAGGGTTTTTTCCACGCTTGCGCTCAGGACCAGAGAGAGACCATCCAGACTCTCGGGTTGGCAGCCGAGAATGAGCAGGCGCCGGGGCAGGACTCCGAGCTCGCCAGCCAGAATCAGAGCGCGGTCCGGGGTGGCCCAGTGCATGTCCGCCAGGAAGTCGCGCCGGGCGGCGGGCGTGAGATCATGGAGGTCCGGAACCTGAGGTTCCAGTAGGTGAAGGCTCCCAGGGGTGGCCCCCATCTCCACCGCGTCCAGCAGCAGCAGAGCATCGTAGCCGCTCAGCAACTCCTGCACCAGGTGAACCCCCCCGATTCCAAACTCCCTGATTGTGACTCTGAGATTGTTTCGGAAGCCCGGTCGGCCATCATCTGGCGGCGCAATCTGCGACCAGCTCGGTCGGGACATAAGTCGCTCAGCCATGGCTACCCCGAAGCCGTCATCTCCCCGCAGCATGTTCCCCATACCGGCGATGAGGACCTTGAGCTCCGCCGGCACCTCCTCAGGCAGCGTCTCGCCAAAGTTAGGAATCAATTCGGACTCCATCGTCAGCGCGGAGGAGTCACCGCAAGAAGCACCGTGACGGCCCTCGACCCCCTGCCCCGAAGCCTCGCGGGGGAAGTTGATGCCTGGTCCCACTGGTTGGCGGCGGCGGTCAACCCCCCTGGCCGCCATAGGTGCGCGCGAGCCGCTCGGTGGCGCACTGAGCAGCCCTGGCGGCAGATTGATGGCACCAGCAGTCCGGGCCGCACTCGCCGTGCGCTTGACCAGTGAGACCCTCGAACTCCATCGCGAACCCGCGCTTGCCAGCATCCTTTCCGAGCTCGGTCAACATCCATGTCCCGGGTCCTGCGGGTTCCAGAAAGCCATCGACAGCCACCCGCTCAATGACGAGCAGCAGCTCAGGTTCGTCCCCACCCAAGAAGGTGCGCAGCGTGGCAGGGCTGACAGCGCTCCCCAGCCCCTCGCCCGCCATCCAGTACATCACCTGGAGAATCTCGTCCCTCCAGAAGAGGTACTCGGAGGCGGGGGGCATGTCGGCAGGTGGCGGCTCACGCATCAGCCGCCACCTCCGCGCGCAGCAGCCTCTCCAACTGCCCTACAGCCTCCTCCACCGCCGGCGTGAAGCCCTCACCGTATCCCTGGTCCTCGGGCTCTATCTCGAACACCCATGTGGGGTCGGGCAAGGCTCCGAAGTGGCCCGCCACGATCAGAGTGTGCTCCAGGCTGATCACCGCCTGGGCCGCCTCCGCCACCATTTCCTGAACGGTGTGGGCGTCCTGGCCGCCCACCCAGCGATAGCGTCGGATGCTGCCCGGGGCCTCGCCTCGCACCGCTGCGCCGTAGAACACAGCCCGATCGTAGCCTGAGCTGCGGAGGCGGTGGACCGCGTCAATGGCTCCGAAGCTGAAGTCATCAACCTCCACCCCAGGGGGCCACCGGCGCTGAGCCAACCTCTGGGCCAAGACCGGTCCGACGGAGTGATCCCTCAGATACGTGTATCCGATCCCGGCCACCAGGGTGCGCCTAGGCGACTGCATCCGGTCACTCATCGAGCCCGCAGGCACAGGTGTTGACCTCCCGGCTGAGCATCAGCTGACCATCAGCGTAGATGTGGGTCGTGCAGGGCATACAGGGATCAAAGCTTCGAATCGTACGCAGGATGTCAATGCCCTTGAAGTCCTCTGAGTGATCGAAATTCTCCAAGAGCGGAGTGTTGAGGACCGCCTCTTCATAGGGCCCAGGATTGCCGAAGGGGTCGCGAGGGGATGCGTTCCAGGTGGACGGGGTCAGGATCTGGTAGTTGCGGATGACGCCCTTGTCGATCACGCAGTGATGCGTCAGGAAGCCTCGCCCGGCCCCCCAGAAGCCCACTCCCAAGCGCTCGTCCTGAGGAATCTCATAGGGGGTCTGGACTCGCATGTCACCCGCCTTCATGCAGTCCCACGACCGCAGCAGGTCGTTCATCGCGACCAGCGCGGTATAGGCGATGCAGTAGGCCCTCGCCCGGTTGCGCTCGAAGGCGCCCCACTGAGCCGGCACCCGCCACTCCAGCTCCATATCCGGTAGGGTGCCCTTCGGGAGCGACATGCGCAGGCTGTGTCCAGTGGATTCGATGAAGGGATTGGCGGGAATCTTGCGCGCCAGAGCGGTGTTGTAAAGGCGCGTGTAGGCGCCCCCCTCCATCGCCAAGCGGTCCCAGCGCGGCGCCGTGTCCCAGGTGTACTTCTCCTTCCAACTGGTGCCCCCAGGACGCGGCAACGTCTCCTTGTTCCACATGTGGTAGGGGCTCAGCGGATTGTTTGCCGGGTCAGTTTGATAGGGGGCCGCCCGATCGGTCCACTCGTCGTAGAAGGAGTGTTCGACGAACTCCTCCACCCCCATGTTGATCTGCTGCAAGCGGGTGGTGCGAAGCTCGCCGTCCACAATCACGCCCGGGGTGGCCCAGCGGCGCTCGCCCCACTCATCGCAGTTGGCATAGGTGGCGTCATACGCCTCGGGGTCGTCCCAGATGCCGACGTCGATCTGGTTGGCCGGACGGACTCCGACCTGCCGGTAGGCCGGGTTGGCCTCATACATGAAGTCGACCACGTCATCCCAGATCGCCACCACCTTCTTGGCATAGTCGAAGAACTGGACCAAGCGTCCGTAATACTCCTGGAACGAGGTGTTGGAGATAGTGGTGCTGACGCCACCGGGGACCATGGTTTGGGGGTGAGGGTACTTGGCATGCAGCACCACGTAAGCCTCGCGGGCCAGCCGAGTCATCTCCAGAGCCTCGAGGTAGAGGTGCCCGCTCAGCGGGTTTAGGTCAGTCATGATGGCACCTATGGTCGAGTACCCGTGCCACTTACCATAGGCCGCGGCGGCGTGGACCGCTCGATCCCAGACCTCGGGGTTGGTCTCCTTGACCGCCTCTTCGGAGTAGTCCGGCCCCGCCAGCAGGAACAGGTGGAGGGGATGATCGTAGAGGAACTCCATGGCCAGTCCCAGGTTGCGAACCAGAATCCCGAGCGGCGGGGGCTTGACGCCGAATGCCATCTCCAGGGCCAGCGCCGCCGTTGCCGAGTGCACTCCCCCACACACTCCGCAAGCGCGGCTGGAGATGAAGATCGCGTCCCTGGGATCCCGCCCCTTGAGGATCAGCTCGTAGCCGCGGAACAGAGTCGCCATGCTGTTGGTCTCCAGCACCCGCCGCTCCTTGAGGTCGCACACGGTGTGGAAGGCAAGAGCCCCGGCGACCCGGGTGACCGGGTCGACATTGAACTCCTTGATGTGCCCGTTGCGGGCCAGCAACTCCCGAACCTGATCAGGGCCAAGACCCGCGGTGGTGGCCGGCCGCACCTTCTGAGTGTCGTAGGCCTGTTCGAAGCCGGCCCTGAGGTGGGCCTTTCCGGCCTCGTCGAAGTCCACCGGCAGGTTTTTAAAGCACATCAGCCAATCACTCCCTTGTGGCGGCCTCACCCCGTGCGGCGGACGTAGGGCGGGACTTGAGTCCCGCCGCCACCACCAGCCTGCGGTAATGGCCTCCGACTGCGCTGAGCCCCTGCAGCAACTGACTCAAGGCTTGGTTGATGGTGGCAATGTCATCCGGCAGCGACTCGGTTTGGCGCGCCACCTGGTCCAAACCACGCGCGAGCTGCTTGGCCAGCCCCGCAGCGCGCCGCAGGTAGACCAAGACCAAGACCAGCGTCACCGCCAGCACGACAACGTAGACAGCCGCCAGGGCGAAGGTGATGATCATCAGAACGGCGCTCAAGTCGCCTTCCCTCCCAGTCGACTCAACAAGAGGTCCTCAATGGCGGTGGACGTCTGCTCTATCGACCCTGCGGTGGAGAGCATCTCCTTGGCGGTGGCGATCGTGGCCGATAGCTCCGAGGTGGCAGCGGTGGAGTGGACGACTCCGACCGCAGCCGTGAGCGTGACCGCGAAGTGTCTTTCAATGTTGTGGGCGGCACGGACCAGTCGCCAGCAGTAGTACAGCAGCAGAGGCGTCAACACCAACACGATGATGGCCAATGTCACGATCCAGATCAGCTGCGCTGCCAGTAGCATCACTGGTACCGTCGCTGCGTGGTTGCGGTGGTGGCCACCGACCGGAGCCCGTCGTCGATGCGGGCCAGACCTGCCGCGACCCCTCCCAGCTGAGCGTTCAAATGGGTCACCTGGGTCGGGATGTGACCGGTTTCCACCTCGATCGCCCTCACACCCCAGGCGATCATCTCCAACGAGCTCCGCCCGCCAGTGCCGATCCGCTCCAAGACGGTGATGATCCGGTGCACCATGACTGCGAGGACCGTGAGGAAGGCCAACGCAGCCAGACAAGCCAGCACGGTCAAGACAACCAGCATGGGCTCACCTCCTTCCCGCCGACAGGCACGCAGGGCAGCCCGGGCAATGGCCGGCGTGAACCCCGATTCGGTGCACGGCATGGAGAATCGCGCCCGCTCCCTCGGCGATGTCGGCGACCACTTGATTGGTCCTGATGAGCGCAGTTATGTGCACAGTGTTCCGGGCCACCAACTTGCCCACCACCCAGACCTGAGCGGCACCGCTGTCAATCCCGCTGGCCGTTCTCAGGACCGCGGCCAGCAGCAGTGCTACCACCACCGTCACCATCACGGCGAGGACCAGAGATATCGCCATCAGAACTGTGGCCAGGCTGCTCATAACCCGCCCTCTGGATGCTCGGTCGCCTCGAACGCGGCGGCCAAACTGGTCGCGTCCCGGGCGATGCCGCCGGCCGCCGCGAGAATCCCAGCGGCCACCTCGTTGGTGGTGGTCAGTGCGAAGAGGGGGTCGGTGCTGCGACGGATTCGCTGCACCGCGCCGAGACTTCCAACGGCTCCCGCGAGGATCCCTTTCGCCGCGCTCCAGATGCCCAGCAGAAGAGCGGCTACCAGCAAGACCACGGCCAAAGAGGCGGCTAGACCGATACCCCAGTCCGGGCCCAGAGAGCTGGTCGCAACCGCGGGTCCCATCAGGACCGCTCCTTGGGCTCGCCGAGTTGGTTGGTGAGCCTCTCCTCCGGCCCGTGGGGCAGCCGCACCTCATGGGTCCGGCAGTCTCGGAGACCGGGCAGGGGCTTTGTCGCTCCATGGAACTGAACCTTTTCATAGAGGTAGTGCACGACTCGGTCACCCAGCTTGGGTGCCTGGTCACTGTGGGCCCAACCACTGGTGGGTTGCTCGATCCCTTCCCAGTCCCAGCGCGACTCGCGGTTCAGGTTGCGCTGGCTGAACTGCCGCAAACTCCGGATTGAGCGGCCCAGAACCCTGCTGCCATTGCTGCTCACCACGGTCCCGGGGGGACGCTTGTAGAAGGGAGAGAACTTGTCGGGGAACCCTGGCATCGTGCAGCCGATGCAAGCGCCGCCGACGTTCATGCAGCCGCCCATGTGGTTGATGGCCCCACGCGAAGTGATGTTGCACTGCACGACGGGCCCCCAGCAGCCTATCTCTACCAGGCACTCGCGATCTCCGAAGGCCTTGGCGAAGACCCCCTCCTCGAAGAAGCCCGCGCGCCCACACCCACGGTGCACGGTTTCGCGAAAGAGCCAGGCAGGACGACCCAGCTCATCGAACTCCGGCAACGGACCTATTCCCTGCAGAAAAAGCAGCACCGCAGCCACCGTCTCCGTGAAGTTGTCACCCACTGGGGAGCATCCGGGAATGTTGATCACCGGTAGGCCAAGGCTGCTCCGGTAGTCACGTCCCAGGTAGTCCATCAGGCTCATGGAGCCGGTGACGTTACCCGCCGCCGCTGGGACCCCACCCCAAGTGGCACAGGTGCCGATTGCGATCGCTGCGGCCGCCCCGGGCGCCATATCGTGGAGCCACTGCATGGTCGGGATCGGTTGCAGAACTCCGTCCGTCATCCGGTCGGGGTCGTTCTCATCGGCCACCGAACCGGTGCCCATTGCAGACCAGTAGCCCTCCCCGGACCGACGCTCATCCGGCACCGAGCCCTCCAAGATGATCACGTATGGAGCGTCCAGCTTGCCCTCCACAGCGTCTCGGTAGTGGCGCATGAATGCCGCGCCGGAGTCGACCGACAGCACTGGGTGATGAAGGATGAGACGTGGCAGCCCAGGAACCTGGCCCAGGAGCAGCTTCTCGATCGGAGGGCTGGTGGCACCGGTGACCGCAATGGAGCAACCGTCGCAGCTCATCCCGGCAAACCAGTAGACCGAGATGTGGTCGAATGGCACATCCAAGGCGCCCATCCCGGCCGGACCCGCCTGCGGGACCACCGGCACGGCGGTCATGCCCCCGCCCCGGTGAACTGCCTGTCCAACCGGCCTGCCAATAGGGCCACTTGTTGGGCAGCCTCCGCCAGGGGAGCGGCGTCCAGGAGGGCCTGACCCAGGTTGTCGACCCGGGTGACCTCGGGATCGAAGGGTACCACCGCCGCGATGCTCATGCCATGCCGCTCCGCAAACTCGCGGACGGCGCTCTCCTCCAAAGTCGACCGCACCTGGTTGGCGATCAGGGTGACGTCAGGTATCTCCAACTCTCCAGCCAAACTCGCCAATCGCGAGGCCGTCTCCAGAGCTCGGAAATAGGGCTCTGTGACGATCAGAAGCGTGTCGACGTGCCGCACGGTTCCGCGCCGCATGTGTTCCAACGACGCCTCCATGTCAAGCACAATCGCCTCCTTGTGCCCAAGCTCCGCTCCGCCGGTCAAGCCACGGACCGTGGCATGTGCTCCGCACAGTCACCCAGCCCCTGCCTGTTCCACCTGTGATCCCAGCAGCAGGCGCACGCCGTCCGGAGCCAGCAACCCGTAGCGCTCAGCGATCTCATGGAGTGGCGCTGAAACGGTGAGATGCCGACGGCCGTCGGGTTCTGTCATCTCGGTGACCAGGTCTCGTGGTAGGGACTGGAGGGTATCTCGAGTGGCCGCGGGGATTCCCAAAGCCACCGCCAAGTTTGGGTTCGGATCCCCGTCGATAGCCACCACCTGATTGCCCAAGCGGCTGAGGTTGCGCGCGAGTGCAGCGCTGATGGTGGTCTTGCCGCTACCGCCCTTGCCGACGACTGCCAATCTCATCACGGCACCTCCTTCGACGCTATCGTGAACTCGCTAGGATCTTTCACCGATGACGCAACCTCTCCGTCCCCGGAGAGGACGGAGCCGAATCCCTCCAGCAGCGCCTCGATCTCCATGGCGGCCGCCTCGCCGACCCGGCCCACCGCCAGTCCAGCGTGAACCAGCAGTCTTTCTCCAACGAAGGGCGGCGGCCCGTCAAGCAGGGCTGTGCTGATCTCACGGGCACGACCTCCAACCTGGACGCGCACTTTCGACGAGCCCGGCAGGGGAGCCTCGAGCACGGTGGCAGGCAATCCCACGCACATCCCCTAGCGGCCCTGCGTGGGGCCCGGGAAACCGCCCCGGTGCCGTGCCAAAAAGGCGTCAAGCACGAGACTCATTCGGGTGAGCCGCTCTACCCAGGTCTCAAGCTCGTCCGATCCCGCCGCGGTCAATTCGTAGCGTCGCCGATCTGGTCCGCTGGCAGAGGCCTCCCATGAAGAGCTCAGCAACCCAACATGTTCCATAAGCCGGAGGTTGCGGTAGAGACCGCCGGGGTCCACCTCCAACTCCCACGTTCGGAAGCGCTCCAGCAGGTCGTAGCCGTGGGCCGGATTGTTGGATAGCCAGAGCAGAATGCAGGCCCGCATAAAGTTGCGGGGCAGCGCGCCGACCTCAGCCTCTTCCACACCAGCCACCTCAGCATCGCTTCTGGCTTAAGTGCGGCGAGCATACACCGGCGCACCCCACTTTGCCAACCGGGTCTAGGCGGGGGATCTACCCAAGGTCGGCCCACCGCGCGCATCCACAATCCTTGGCTTGCCGTCAGCTCGAGGTCCACTCCGGGTACCAACTGAATGGCGAGCCTGATAGGGGATCGACTCAGATGGTCTGGTTTGCCAAATTCAGACAGCGCCGGGTGGCGGCCGCCAGTGATCTCAGACCCCGCTCGTCAAGTCGCTCGCAGGCCCAGTCCCAGTGCACCGCTACCCGGTCCGCTGGTTTGACCTCGGAAATGAGGCCCAGACCTCCGGTGGTCCAGGTCACCCATAGCGGCGTGGCCGGTCCCAACGTCAAACGACCGTCCAGATACAGCAGGGGCGGGCGGTTCACCAGCAACCGCTCGGTCTCGACCTTCACCACTGTCGCCCAGCTGATCCGGCACCTGTCCATGACCTCAAGTGCGCGGGTTGCCCGCTCATCTCGCATCAGCCCCAGCCGAGAGTACATGTCGAACACGTGGAAATTGTGATGGGGGCGGGCTCCGGTAGCGACCTTTGGCTCCAGCCAGCGCAACTCCTGAGCACCGAGCCTAGGCCCGAAGCGCTCAGTCAAGGAAGCCATGAAGGTCGGGCCAGTCACCCCTGACAAAAGTGAGTTGCCCAGCCAGTAGGCCTCGACCACGCGCTCATCGAACGCATCCGCTATACCGTTGGCGTGGGCTATGAGGCAGAGGTATGGGTAGGCGCCCTCGAACCGCCGGGCCAAATCGAGCAATCCTCCGTCCGCGGTCCCGGCGGCGACGTACTCAAGCAGCGCGCGGTTATCGTCCGGCCCGCAGTACCCCAGTTGGTTGGGAGGATAGGCATACCTTGCAAAGCGCAGGACCCCAGTGGAGGTCAAGGTCGCCCCCGCTCCGAAGGTGGCCGGTGGACCAACGCAGACGGAGCGGTCGCCAGGCAGGACCGCCGCACCTTCCCGGCGGCGCTCATGTCGCCCCTTCCAGCGCCCTGTTCTGCCGGGTCTCCTGCCGTAGTCCGAGGACCAGGATGGCGACCACCGCGATCAGGGTGAGTAGGAGGGGAATACCGCCCCAGGCGACACTCACCCGGTGCCCCAAGCCCACCTCCAAGCCCACAGTGACCAGGGGCGAAGCAGCGCCGATCGCGGCCACGGTGGTCACCCGGGCGTGCCGGATGGCCACATAAATGGAGGCCGTGAAGGCGAGCAGAGTCACTCCGGTGAGAAGCACGAGACTGATCTGCTGGCCGCTCAGACGCCCCACCGCCCCTATTCCGCCGGTGGCCGCCACGTAACCGAAGAGGACGGCGGTGCCCAGAGTCAACTTGGCGGTCATCACCGTCGTCGGCTCCAGTCGGCCTCGCAGCAGATGCTTGACGATTACGTACTCCAAGGCAAACAGGAGGCTGGCGACGGCAATCAGGATGGTGCCGCTGTTGAACACGACCAGACCGAGGTCCAGGCTGAGCAGGGTCGCCGCCAGCAGCACGCCCAAGGCCGCCCAGATGGCCGGGGTGACGCGTTCGTGGAGCACCGACCAGGCCACCAATGCCACGATCACGAACTCAAGGTGGCTGCCGAGGGCCCCGGTCACCGGACTGGTCGTCTTGAGAGCGATGAAGAAGAGGGCATAGGGAACGCTGCCCCCCACCAGTGAGACCAGGATCAACCAGGTCCAATCGCGGCGGGTCAGGCGCCGGAAGCGGGCACGTTGCCCGGCCAGCAAAAGGACAAAGAGCAGCAGGATCGTTCCCGTCACACCATCCTTCAATGCCGTGTACAGAACAGGATTGTTGAAGTGCCCAACTGCCAGGGAGTTGATGTACACCGCGACTCCGCTCACCAGCGCATTGACGACCGCTAGGAGATAACCGAGCGCCGGCTTGGTATGACGGCGAGAGTCCGCCAAGCTCAGACCTCCGCCGGGGAGGTCTGAGCAATCCCCGCCATCTGAACCTCGGTCATCGACAGTCAACTCCTGGATAATTCCCGTTCCCCCGGTCCCGACCACCCGCGGCGGTGGCGACCGGGACTGGGAGGGAAGCTTACTCCTCAGGTAGGGCTGTGTCCTTGGGGGCCCTGAACCAGCCAGGGCCACGTCAAAGTAGGTTGAAGTGAACTGAGGGGAGGGGGGCTGGCTTTTTCGGCCGAGATGCGGTATACCCTCGGGGATGGACCACCTCGAGGTCGGCGCGGGAGGGGCTGAAGCCGACAGG
>JAKABA010000356.1 GCA_021802115.1 bacterium
CCTCTTGGGGCGCCTGCTGGAGTCCATCCGCAGCCAGTTCGCGGTCGCGCCGGGGGCCGAGGTCACCATCGAGGCCAACCCCGAGGACGTGACTGAGAGTCTGGCCCGAGCCTGGGTCCAGCTGGGCGTCAACCGGCTCTCCCTGGGGGTGCAGAGCCTGGATGACGGGACCCTGGCCTGGCTGGGGCGGGGCCACGACGCGGCCCGCGCCGAGTCGGCGATCGAAGCTGCCCAGAGGGCCGGCTTCGACAACTTGAGCTGCGACCTCATCTACGCCGTGCCAGGCCAGGACACCCGCGTCCTGGAGCGGGGGGTGAGGCGGCTGCTGGCCCATGAGCCCGCCCACGTCTCCTGCTATGAGCTGACGGTGGAGGCGGGGACCCCGCTCCAGCGTCAGATCCGATCCGGGCGGCGCCGGGGACCCGAGGTGGAGGAGTTTCTGGAGCAGCGCCGGCTGCTGGGCGCGCTGCTGGGGGAGGCGGGGCTGGAGATGTACGAGGTCTCCAACTATGCCCGTCCGGGGCAGCAGTCGCGCCATAACCTGGCCTATTGGAACGGGTCTGCCTACCTCGCTGTGGGGCCCGGCGCCCACGGCTTCCTGGCCGCCCGGGAGGGTTCGGCGCTGGGTCTCGAGCCCCGGGGAGCGGCCCTGCGCTACTGGCACCTGCGGGACACCGCGACCTACCTGAGAGCGGTGGAGGCCGGTGGGAACGGCTGGCGCGCCCATGAGTGGCTGGGCGAGTCCGACCTGGAGCTGGAGCGGTTGGCCTGCGGGCTGCGGCTCAGCCGCGGCGCCAAGCTGCATTCCCGCGCGGCGCTCGACAAGGCCCGCGAGCTCGCCGGGATGGGCCTGCTGGTGGTCGGCCAGCAGACCGTGCGGGCCACCCCGCGCGGCTTCGAGGTTCTGGACCGGATCACCCTGGAGCTGGCCGCGGCGGGAGCGTCCTCAGGCGGGGGGCAGCCGTAACCCGAAGAGGTGGGGCAGCAGCACGCCCAGGATGTAGCCGGCCAGGGCGGCAGCGGCGCCGACCCCGAGCACCTGGGCGCCGCCGACCAGCAGCCGCTGCCCGATGATCCACGCCTTGCCGATCCCCACCAGGAGCAAGGCCACCGCCGAGAGCGCCAGGGAGAGCGCCACCGCCGGCAATCCGGTGAGGAGTATGAACGGTGCCACGGGGACGACCGCGCCGATGAGGAAGGTCGCCGCCATCACCAGCCCGTCGCGCAGCGGCGAGTCCTGGGGGTCGCTGGAGATGCCGAGCTCCTTCTCGATGTGGGTCTCCTCCCAGAGCTTCGGATACTCCGCCAACGCTCTGGAGAGCTCATGGGCGGTTTCCTCCGGCACCCCGCGCTCCATCAGGATCTCGACCATCTCCTGGTGCTCCTCGACAGGTTGGGTCAGGAGTTCGGCGCGCTCCTTGTGGATCGCGGCCCGCTTCAGGTCCCGCTCCGCACAGGCGGCCAGGTATGCTCCCGTGCCCATGGAGACCATGCCCGCGAGCGCCCCCGCCAGACCGGCGATGAGGATGGTGGTGTGGGCGACCGCCGCCCCCGCCGCGGCGGTCGCCACCCCGGTGGTGAGGCCCATGGTGGTGAGGATCCCGTCCTGGACCCCGAAGACCACCTCCCTGATGCCGGCCCGTCGCTTCAGCTGCTCGCGCTCGGACTCGCCGGGCGCGGTGAAGGGGTTGAGCACGGCGAGCCAGCTCTCGCTCCTGGACGCGGTCGGCGCGGGCATGGGCAGATGTTACCGGCAGTTGGCCCGTGTCCAGATTAGGCAGGGCTAACGAGGACGTCACCGGTGCCTGGCGAACACCGGTGCTAAACTCGACTTAGCACTCAGAGTGAGAGAGTGCTAACAAGGCAATGGAGTCGCACTCATGGACCAGCGTAAGGAGCGGATTTTGGGAGCGGTGGTCTCGGACTACACCGAGACCGTGGTCCCGGTGGGGTCCCACGCTCTGGCGGCGCGCTACTTCTTGGAGTTGAGCTCGGCCACCATTCGCAACGAACTCTCGGAGTTGGTCGACGACGGCTTCCTGACGCAGCCGCACCCTTCCGCGGGGCGGATCCCCACCGATCTCGGCTATCGCTATTTCGTCGACTTCCTGCTGCCGCAGGAGATCGTGGAGCCGCCTTTGCGACGGCAGGTGCGGCAGAGTTTCGAGGCGGCGGCTCCAGACGTGGAGGCGATCCTGGAGCTGGCCGCGGCGACCCTCAGCCGGCTCAGCGACAACGTGGCTTTGGTGACCGGTCCCAGCCACACCGAGGCTCGTCTGCTCCATGTTGAACTGGTGCTGGTCCGTCCTGGCCAGGCGCTGGTGATCGCGGTCGCCAATGGCAGCGCCGTGCACCAGCGCGTGGTCGATGTCGACCTCGGGCTGGATCAGGAGGCCCTGTCCCAGGTGGCCGGCCGGCTCAGCGGCCAATACGCGGGACTGTCCGCCGCCGCGATCGAGGGGCTGCCCCCACCTGAGGGAGTGCCTCCCGGGGTGGTCGAGGAGCTGGTGCGGGGGCTGCGGCAGATGGAGACCAGGGCCTCGCTGGTGATCCACGACGGGGTCAGGAACCTGGTGCGCAACCCCGAGTTCGAAGATCCCAATCGGTTGCGCACGGTGCTGGAGGTGCTGGAGGCGCAGCGGATCCTGGCGGCGGTGGTCAGTGAGCTGGCGCCCCGGGTCGGCATGCAGGTGGTGATCGGCCATGAGAACCGGCTGCAGGAGCTGCAGGACTGCAGCCTGGTGCTGACCAGCTACCGGGCCGGAGACCAGCTCTGGGGTACCCTGGGGGTGGTGGGCCCGACCCGGATCCGCTACGGCCGGGTGGCCGCCCGGCTGCAGCTGGTCTCGCAGGTTACCGGCGAGGCCCTGAGCCGTCTTCTCACATGAGCCCAACTTTTCCAGCGGAGAGCGATTTGCCCGAGACTGATTTGCCCACCGAAGCCAGCGGACCCGAGCGCGAACCGGGTCAGGACGCAACCCAACCGGAGCCCAGCCAGCAGCCCGAGGACTTGGAGCAGTTGCGCTCGGAGCTGGAGCAGGCCAGGGCCTCCTACCAGCGCCTGGCGGCCGACTTCGAGAACTACAAGCGGCGCAAGGCTCAGGAGGCTCAGGATCTGGCCCGCTACGCCGCCGCGGCGCTGCTGACGGCGATCCTGCCAGCTCTGGACAACCTGTCCCGAGCGGTCGCGCACATCGATCCCGACGCCAAGGACGGGCTCTCCGAGGGCTTGCGACTCACCGTCCGCCAGCTTCAGGAGGCGCTGTCGTCGCAGGGGGTCGAGCAGGTGCCGGCGGTGGGGGCTCCATTCGACCCTCGCATCCACGATGCGGTCTCGACCGTGCCGGGGGAGGGGCTGGAGCGGGACACGGTGGTGGCTGAGCTGCTGCCAGGCTACCGCCTCCATGACCGCGTGGTGCGGCCGGCTCAGGTGACCGTGGCCCAGGCGCGCCCGGCCGTTGCCGGGGTCGCCGAGGCGG
>JAKABA010000357.1 GCA_021802115.1 bacterium
CACGATCGCGCAGCCCCTGGTCGGTTGGGAGTACGCCAAGGAGATCCAGCTCCACGCCTACGCTTCCTGGTACGACATGATGTTGGGAGGGCTCAGCGTCGCCTTCCTGTTCCAGGTCTTCCTGCTCGGCACGATCTTCACGGTGGGGATCTTCTACCTGTGGCGGAGGGTCAGGGCCAGCGGCTTCCGCTCTCCGGCCCTCGCCGTCTGCACGGTGGTCTCCTTCGGGGCTTGGATGCTCATCTCCACGCCCTCCTCGCTGGCCTGGAGCTATGAGGACGTCTTCGCGGCCAATGCCACCACTCCGATCTGGCAGGGTGGGCTCCTGATCCCCTGGGGAGCCATGATCCCGTGGAAGCTGACCGCGCTGGTGGCCTTCACCGGGGTCGGCATCGTGGCTTTGACGATCTATCTGAAGTACGTGAGCCGAGGCAAGCTGCGCTGGGGTGACGCCGGCCGGGGCCAGGCGATCTCCCTGATCGCGGTCGGCGTGGCGGTCTCCTTGATCATGGCCCTGATGGGCTTCATCCGCGAGAACAGCCGTGGCCCCTTCCTGATCACCAACCACATGCTGATCAACCAGCAGCAGGACTACTCTCCCCCCAGCTCTCCTGGGCCGGCGCTGCAGGGGCCGGCCAGCAACTCGGGGGTGTCCGTGATCCTGCCTGTCGGGACGCATCCATGAAGCTGATCTTCAGGCCGATCCGCAAGGCGGCTGAGGAGTTCGCGGAGGTGACCAAGGAGCCGATCTCCCGGGGCATGGAGACCTACCTGGAGATGCATTCCTTCGGCTTTCCCGACCGGCCCACGCCACCCAACCTGCCGGCCTCGGTGCGGCTGGCTGGCGCCGGCAAGCTGATCCACGAGCGGATAGCCGTCCTCAGTGACGTCCTGAGAAGACTGGAGAACATCGGCTGGGACGTTCGCACCGACGGGGACCTTGTCGTGGTCCAGAACGAGCTCTCCACCGAGGAGGGTTGGGAAGTCCTGCGCCGCGAGGGGATCAGCGACCACGTGATGGGTCTGGCCGAGAAGGGCTCAGACAGGCTCCCGCCGCGGGGGCTGGCCGGGGGTGGGGAGGAAGCCGAACAGGACATATTCGGCAATCTCAAGCCCGTCGGAGGCGCCCCGGAGACCGGCTACCCGGCCTGATCGCCACTCTGGGCCCGGCCCCGAGCGCTCCATCCCAGCTGCCCAGGAGGGCGCCATGGCGGTGCCGGCCACGTCCAGTCGGTGGACCTCCGCCTGGAATGGCGCGATCCCCACCCGGCGCCGACGCCGGCGAGGAGCGTTGCACCACCGTGACGGTGTGGGTCGGCTCGGCCCCGCGTCGCGATGCCGGCTGGGGGCTGCTTGACGGCCGCCGCCTGCTCCTCTCGGAGGGAGGGCACCGGCAGATCGCGGAGTGAGCGGTCAGCCAGGATCCGAGGACCTTGGTAGCGGCGGTCCGGCCAGGCCAGTGGTTGTGGGCAGGAGGGGTGACCGCCGCCGCTCGTAGGCCGCGATCTCGGGCTCGCGCTTGAGCGCCATCGAGATCGGGTCCAGACCCTCCAGCAGGCACTCCCGCCAGAACTCCTCCATCTCGAAGCGGGCTACGAGGCCGTGGGAGTCGCTCACGGACTGGGCCTCAAGGTCCACCCTGACCCGGTATCCGTCCTCACTGCGGGCGCGCCGGCTCAGCAACTCCACCTCCTCCACGGTCAGGGCTACGGGTAGGAGCCCGTTCTGGAGGGCGTTGGTCCTGAAGATGTCCGCGAAGGTGGGCGCCACCACGACGCGGAACCCGTAGCCCAGCAGCGCCCAGGCCGCGTGCTCTCGCGACGACCCGCACCCGAAGTTGTCACCCGTCACCAGGACGCTGGCCCCGGAGTATCGGGGGTCGTTCAGTTCGAAGTCTGGACGGGGGTGCATCTCTTCGTCGTAGCGCCAGGTGAAGAAGCAGGCGTCCCCGTAGCTGTCCTTGTCGGTGCGCTTCAGGAACTGTTTGGGGATGATCTGGTCGGTGTCCACGTCACTCCGGCTCAGGGTGGCGCAGAGGCCGTCATGGACGGTGAATGGTTGCACGCGAGTTCTCCTGTATCAGACCAGCTCGGCCACTTCCAGGCCTCTCACATCGACGAAGTGGCCGTGGAGGGCCGCCGCCGCCGCCATCGCCGGGCTGACCAGATGAGTCCTTCCGCCAGCCCCCTGGCGGCCCTCGAAGTTGCGGTTCGAGGTCGACGCGCAGCGCTCCTGGGGCTGCAGGATGTCGGGGTTCATCCCCAGGCACATCGAGCAGCCCGCCTCCCGCCACTCGAATCCCGACTCCCGGAAGATCCGGTCCAGTCCCTCTTGCTCCGCCTGCCTCTTCACGGTTCCCGATCCCGGCACCACCATCGCCCGGACCTTGGGATGGACGCGCTTGCCGGCGGCGACGGCCGCCGCCTGGCGCAGGTCCTCGATCCGGCTGTTGGTGCAAGAGCCGATGAAGACGCGCTCGATGGCGATGTCCTGGATGGCGGTCCCCTCGCTCAGGCCCATGTATTCGAGGGCGCGGCGGGCCGCCTCCCGCTCGGTTTCGTTTGCCAGGTCGTGGAGATGGGGGACCCATCCGGTCACCGGTGCCACCATGGCGGGGGTGGTTCCCCAGGTCACGAACGGGGCCAGTTCGGAAGCGGGCACCTGTTCGACCCGGCCGAAGCGGGCTCCGGGGTCGGTGGCGAAGCTCAACCAGCGCTCGGCGGCCCGGTCGAAGTCGGCGCCCCGGGGCACGCCGGGACGGTCCGCCAGGTAGCGCACCGTGGTCTGGTCGGGAGAGACCATGCCGGCCCTGGCGCCGGCCTCGATGGTCATGTTGCAGAGGGTCATGCGGCCCTCCATCGAGAGCGACCGCACCACCTGGCCCGTGTACTCCACCACCGAGCCGCGGCCTCCACTGACGCCCAGCTTTCGGATGACCCCGAGGGCGACATCCTTGGCCACCACCCCGGCGCTCAGCTCCCCGTCGATCCGGACCTCCATGGTGGGCGACGGTGCCTGCCAGAGGCACTGGGTGGCCAGCACCTGCTCCACCTCCGAGGTCCCGATCCCAAATGCGAGCGCGCCGAAGGCGCCGTGGGTGGCGGTGTGGGAGTCCCCGCAGACCACGGTCATCCCCGGCTGGGTCAGCCCCAGCTCGGGACCGATGACGTGGACGATGCCCTGCCGCTGGTGATGGAGGTCGAAGAGTGGAATCGAACTGGCTGAGCAGTTCTCCTGCAATTGGCGCAGCTGCTCGCGCCCTATCGGGTCGGGGGTGGGCCGGCTCCTCTCCCAGGTCGGGACCACATGGTCCATCACCGCCACCGTCAGATCGGGCCGCCGAACCGTCCGGCCGGTGGAGCGCAGCCCCGCGAAGGCCTGGGGTGAGGTGACCTCATGGACCAGGTGGAGGTCGATGTACAGCAGCGCCCGCCCCTCGGGGTCGCCGCTCACCCGATGGGAGTCCCAGATCTT
>JAKABA010000358.1 GCA_021802115.1 bacterium
CGCGGGCGCCGCGACGCTGCGGCAGCCCAGCTCGGCAGCCAGATCGAAGGCCGAGCGGTAGGCCAAGCGGAGCAGCTCCTCCTCCTGGGCTCCGCCCCCGCGCCAGACCGGTCCCACCGCGTGGATCAGGAAGCGCACCGGGATCCGGAATCCCGGCGACGGCACCGCCCTACCGGTCGGGCAGCCCTGCGGGTAGGTGCTTCGGAGATATGCCTGCAGCTCGGGGCCGGCGGCCCGGTGGATCGCCCCATCGACTCCTCCCCCACGGACGAGCTGCCGGTTGGCGGCGTTCACCAGGGCGTCGGTGGCGGAGTCGACGATGTCCCCCAGCCGCAGCCGGAGGCCCTCGGTGCCTCGTGCCACGGCGCTACTCCAGCCGGAGGACCCCGGCCAGCGCCAGCCCCGCCAGGGTCTTGGCGTCGCGCATCTGCCCGCTGGAGACCAGCTGGGCCAGCTCCGCCGGGGTGAAGGGCCGGGCCTGGAGCGCCTCGTCGGGATCCGGGCTGTGGCCAGGGACCGGGGCCAGCCCGGTCGCCCGGAAGTACCAGAGCAGCTCGGTGCTGTAGCCCGGGGCCAGAAACGTCGCCCCCACCGCCAGCCACGCCTCGGCCCCGTAGCCGGTCTCCTCGGCGAGCTCCCGGCGGGCCGTCTCCAGCACCGACTCCCCGGGCTCCCGGCTCCCGGCCGGGATCTCCCAGAGGAGCTCCTGGGCGGGATGGCGGTACTGGCGCACCAGCAGCACCTCGCCGGCATCGGTCAGGGCCACGATCCCCACCCCGCCGTGGTGGTGCACCACCTCCCGCTGGGCCTCGACCCCGTTGCCGACCCGCACCAGGTCGACCGTCAGGCGGAGCAGCCTGCCGGCGAAGCGCTCCTCGGACTCGAGCAGGATGTCGGGCTGAAGATCTGCGTCGGAACCCACTTCCTCTGAGGATAGGTGGCGGCGCCGGGCTGCGTATGATGGCGGCCATGTCGATCGGTCCTGCCTACTTCAACCCCTACGAGCTGACCGCCGCCCAGATCGGCGCGGCCCGGGCCCAGGACCTGTTCCGGGCCGGCCACCGGCGGCCGCTGCGCCAGCGCCTGGAGCGCTCCGACGAGCTCATCGGCAGGGTGGAGCACTGCCGGCTCCAGTCGGTGCGGCTGGTCTCCGCCGACCTCTGGCAGCAGGCGGCCGCGCTGACGGCCGAGGTCGACCCCGGGCTGCGCCGGCAGCTGGGGACCGACCGGCGCGCCAGCCACCTGGGGGAGATCCTGTTCCGCCTGCAGGCGAAACTGCTGGAGGAGATCAATCAACAGCGCACCCGGGGCGCCGCCCCCGTCATCCCGCTCTTCCCTGAACGCTGACCAGACGCCCGCCTGGTCCATCGCCGCCGCCGGCACGATCGGGTTCGATGACCTGACCACTCCCGACGGCCGAGCCTCCCAGGTCCCCGGAGGGTCCGCGCTCTACTTCTCACTCGCGGCCCGGGAGCTCTGCCCGGTCCGGCCGGTGGCCGCCGTGGGCCAGGACGGCGCGCCGCTGCTCCAGGTGCTGGAGCAGGCGGGGATCGACCAGGCCGGGATCGAGCGCATGGCCGGCTCCAGCTACCAGTGGACGGCGACCCGAGGCCGCGATGGCCAACTGGAGTCCCAGGTGCAGCGGCTGGGGGTCTACGAGGAGTGGTCGCCGCGGGTGCCGGAGATCTGCCGCCGCAGTGAGATCCTCTTCCTGGGCTCGATGCCCCCCCCGGTCCAGCTGGCGGTCATGGGCCAGTGCTCGGGGGCCGATCTGGTGGCGCTCGACACCATGACCGACTTCATCTCCTCCGATCGGGAGCTGCTGCTGGAGCTCATCGGAGCGGCCGACCTCTTCTTCGCCAACCGCGCCGAGCTGGAGGCGTTGCTGGGCAGCGGCGCCGGCCTGAAGCGCGCCGGCTCACTTCTGGAGACCGGACGGCTCCGGGCGGTCGTGGTCAAGGAGGGCGCGGCCGGGGCGACCCTGGTCACCCGACAGGGGAACCGCCTGGTGCCGGCGGTGGAGGTCGAGGAGGTGGTCGATCCGACCGGGGCCGGGGACGCTCTGGCCGGAGGGCTGCTGGGACGGCTCGCCCAGCTGAGGTCATCCAGTGAGGAGGCGCTGCTGCTGGGGCTGGAGGAGGGGGTGAGGGCCGCCGCCCGCGCGATCTCGCACTTCTCGGTGCGGGGGCTGCTGGATTCGCAGCGGCGCTGAGCCGCCGCGGCTCAACCGGGGGCGATGGCCCGCGAGCGCCACCACCGGTCCGGCCAGCAATCGTGTCACCGGATGAAGCGTGGGGGGTCCCCTGCCGGGCTCACTCTCTCTTGGCCATCCGGGACTCGTGGTCCGAGTAATCGGGCACCAGCCGCTGATAGCCGGAGCGCATCAGCGGTGAGGAGATCAGGAAGTCAGCGGTCGCGCGGTTGGTGGCGACGGGGATGTTCCACACCGCCGTCATCCGCAGCAGGGCGCGCACATCGGGGTCGTGGGGCTGGGCCTCCAGCGGGTCCCAGAAGAAGATCAGCAGGTCGATGGTGCCGTCCGCGATCAGGGCGCCCATCTGCTGGTCTCCGCCCAGGGGGCCGCTCAGCAGCCGACTGACCTGGAGCCCCAGCTCGCGCTCCAGGAGGGACCCCGTGGTCCCGGTGGCGTAGAGGCGGTGCGGCGCCAGGCTGCCCCGGTTGAACCTCGCCCACTCGATGAGGTCGCGCTTCTTGTTGTCGTGGGCGACCAGGGCCATGCTCAGCACCGGGGTCACCCGCTCCGCCGCCCCGCCCCCCTGAGGCAGCTCCAGAGGAGGGGGGCCGACGCGGCGCTGGCCTGGGCCGTCCGGTCCGGTCAAAGTTCGAACGGGTGCACCGGGTTGAGGGTGCGGACCTCCACCGGTGCGGCCTCCTCGGCGAACTGGGTGGCGTCGTTGGCGCTCCCCACCACGAAGCCGTAGTGCATGGGGACCGCCAGGCCGGGCTTCATCGCCCGGGCCAGCTCCGCCGCCTCTTTGTGGTCCATGGTGTAGGTGCCGCCGATCGGTAGGAAGGCGACCTCGGTCCGGATCCCCTCCAGCTCCGGCAGATGATCGGTGTCCCCGGCGTGGTAGTACGTGTGGCCACCGAGCTGGAGAAGATACCCGACCCAGCCGTTGGCCTTGGGGTGCGCCTCCAGCCGTTCCTCGACCACGTTGTAGGCGGGCACCGTCTCCAGGCGCACCCCGGCCGCCTCCAGCGACTCGCCGGGGGCGACCGCGATCACGTTGCCGGTGAGCTCGGCAGCGATGTCCTTGGGGGCGACCAGCACGGTCTTGGCGGTGGTCAGCCGCTCCAGGTCGGGCTTGGAGTAGTGATCGAAGTGGGCGTGGGTGATGACGATGAGGTCGGCGGGGTCCTCGGTGGTCACTTCCCAGGGGTCGATGTAGACGGTGAGCCCGTCTCCCTGCCAGCGATACGCCGC
>JAKABA010000062.1 GCA_021802115.1 bacterium
GAGCGCTGGGGCGGTCGGGAGAACGGAGTGGAGCGGAGGCGGCCGTCGAAAGCGCCCCGATCGCGGAATACTACACCGCCTCAGCAGTCTTGTGGGGCATTCGGTCAGCCGCAGCCCAGCCGGGATCGGCCGCCGACGCCGCTCTATCCGGTGGCCGAGACCTTGAGCGCGCTGGGGTCGGCCGCGGGGATCTCCCAGCTGTGCCCCAGCAGCGCCACGCCTACCTCGAAGCGCCGCCCCCCCTGCACCCTGAAGGCCTGGGGGCGGTCGACCTCGGCGTACTGGCGCCCGCTGGTGATGTCCTCGATCTCCACCTTCAGCCCGTACACCCCGTCCAGGAAGGGCACCTGGGGAATGGTGAGGGTGGCCGTGCCCTCCGGCGGAAGATCCAGCCGCCCGAGCTCGGCGTCATCCGTCCTGGTGCTGAGCAGAATGTCCTGACCTGCCGGATAGAAGGAGGCCCGGAAACGGACCCCCCGCAGAGGGCCGGGAGCCTCGTAGGCGATCCGGATGGAAAGCTCCTCCCCGGTCCTGATCGAGTTGAAGTCGCCGTCGCTGCCGCTGACCTCGACCCCGGCGATCCGCACTCCCATCCAACCCGGCCCCGACCCCCCCAGGTCGGCGGATATCGACCTCAGAAGTTCGGTCTCGTGGCGGTTGACCTCGCCGATGTAGGCATCGACCACCTCGCCGGTCCGCCCGGCCGCCCGCTGGACGCCGTGGTCGATCCACAGGCACCGGTCACAGAGCTTGCGCACGGTCTCAGCGGCGTGGGAGACGAAGATCAGGGTGCGCCCCTCCCGCCGCATTCCCTCGATGTGGTCCATGCAGCGGCGCTGGAACGACTCATCCCCGACCGCCAGCACCTCGTCGATGAGCAAGACGTCGGGATCCATGTGGATCGCGATCGAAAAGCCCAGCCTCGTGTACATCCCCGAGCTGTAGTTGCGCACCGGGTTGTCGATGAACTGCTCCAGCTCGGCGAATCCCACGATCTCGTCGATGACCGAGTTGATGTACCGTCGAGGCAGCCCCAGGATCGCCCCGTTCAGGTAGATGTTCTCCCGCCCACTGTAGTCGGGATGGAAACCGGCCCCAACCTCCAGCAGGGACGCCATCCGCCCCCGGACGGAGACCTTGCCGCGGTCCGGCACCAGGATGCCGGCGATGCACTTGAGCAGGGTGGACTTGCCAGAGCCGTTGGCTCCGATGATTCCAAAGGTCTCGCCCTCGGGCACATCGAAGCTGATGTCGTTGACGGCCCAGAACTCCTCGTAGCGAGAGCGGCGCCGATCCACCAGGACCTCCTTCAAGGTCTCGCTGCGCTGGTGGTAGATGCGGAAGCGCTTGGCCAGGTTCTCGACCCGGATCACCGGCTCCATCAGATCTCCTCGGCGAAGCGGCGGCGCAGCCGCCTGAACACCCGCATCCCGAGCCAGATCAGGCCGGCGGCGAGCACGGTGCAGTAGATCAGGCCGTGCCAGTGCTGCGGCCAGCGGTTGAACACGAACACGTCCTGGAAGGAGAGCACGATCCAGGTCATCGGGTTGGCGTAGACGACGATGTGGGCCAGCAGGCCGACCGTGCCGTGGCGGAAGAAGCCCTCATAGCGGGTGAACGGCCAGATCACCGGGGTCAAATAGAACCAGATCATGGTGGCCAGGTTGATGAGGTACTGCAGGTCTCGGAAGTAGACGCTGCCGGCCGCCAGCATCAGCCCCAACCCGAGGCAGAGACCGAAGGTGACCACCACCAGGGGGGGGATGGCCAGCAGGGGAAGTCCCACCGGGGCCTTGGCCAGGATCATGAAGGGCACCAGCAGAACCAGGCTGATCAGGAAGTTCACCAGCGCCGCGATCACCGACGACACCGTCAGCAGCATCCAGGGGAACGCCACCTTGCGGACGACCCCCGAGTTGGCGATGATGCTGCTGGCGGCCATCACCAGCGCCTGGGAGAAGAACGTCCAGGCGAGCAGCCCCGAGAGGATGAATACCGCGTAGGACTTGCCGCTCGGTCCCTTGATCCCGATGATGTCGCCGAACACCACGGCGTACACCAGCATGAAGACCAAAGGGTTGATCAAGGTCCACCCAATCCCCAGCACCGAGCCGTGGTAGCGCGCCCTGACGTCGCGGCGAACCAGCTCCGAGAGCAGCTCCAGGCGCCGCGCGATAGGACCTGACTGCGGGGCCCTGGGGCGGGAGGCGGAGCCCGGCCCGCTCAGGGCTTGAGTGCTGGCCACGGGATTCGAGTCTAGCAGGGGCCCGAATTCAGCCCGCGACCTTCCAGATCGGGGCGCGCCCCTTGAGCTCGTCGATCACGTAGGTGCAGGCGTCGAGCGCCTGGTGCCGATGGGCGGCCCCTACCACCACCGCCACCGAGGCGACGCCGCGGTCGACCCTGCCGGTGCGGTGCTGGACCGAGACCTCCCTGACCCCCTCTCGGCCCAGCGCCTCGGCCGAGATCGCCCGGAGCTCACTGATGGCCATCTCGGCGTAGGCCTCATAGGTGAGATGGGAGACGGAGCGGCCCTGGTCGGGGTCGCGCACGACCCCCACGAAGGTCGCGATCCCGCCAATCCCGGTCAAGTCCAGCTCGGCCTGCATGGCGGCGACGTCGATCTCGGCCTCACTGACCACCACCCTCACGGGCACGGGCTGCCTCCCGAAACCGGAGGGATGAAGGCGAGCTCGTCGCCAGCCGATACCGCGTCCTGCCAGCCGACATAGCTCCGGTTCAGCGCCGGGCGGACGGTCGCCTGTTGGGAGCTGAGTTGCGGATGCCGGCGGCACAGCACCTCCCAACACTGCTGCACGGAGGCGCCCTCTAAGGGAAGCTCGACCTCGGTCACCGCGCAGCCGGCGAGTTGGCGCATGGTCGCGAACAGCAGCACTCTGACCACCGGATGGCTCACGCCGGACGGTCCTCGGTCGAGAGTCCGGAGCACCTCTCCATGCCAAGATGGTAGGCGAGATCGGTCAACGCCGGAAGATGTCCCTGGCTGCCGGGCGCAGCAGCGCCTGGGCGGGGAGCTCGGGACCGCTCCAGGTGAACCCGCGGACCACCGCGAGGGGCACTGCGTCCAGCTTGCCCATCACCAGTTCGCCGATCCCGGCGATCTCGTCGGCGGTCCCGATGGTGGAGGCGTGCAGAAGGTACCCTCGCTCATCGAGCAACCCGCGATGGTCACTAAGAGTGGGAATCCCGGCCGCTCCAATCGCCACATTGACAGCCCCCTCCCGAAAGGGACGGCCGAAGGTGTCGGTCACGATCACCCCCAGCGGGCCACCGCCCGCCAACTCCAGCCAGGCGGACCGCAGCGAGGCGGCGGCGCGGTCCGGATCCCGAGGCAGGCAGGTGACCTCGGAGCCCCCGCCGACGTTGCTTCGATCGACTCCGGCGTTGGCGCAGATGAACCCGTGGACGGTCTCGGTCACCAGCACTCCCGGCTCCGCCCGGATCACGGTTCGGCTCTCCCGCAGGATGACCTCGGTCAGGCGCGGGTCCTGTCCCACCCGTTCCGCGAGCGCGACCGCCACATCGCCAGGTTCCACCTCGTCCAGGCACACCAGGCGCCCCTCCGCCTTGGAGATCACCTTGTGGGTGACCAAGACCACGTCCCAGGGCTCGAGCCCGCCAGCCGCGCGCAGCGCGCGCTCCCCCAGGAGGGCCAGGTCCTGGCCCGGCCGCACCTCCCCGATCCCCTCGATCCCCCAGCAGGTCAGCCGCCGGCCCGCGACCAGCGGCCGGCTGGGCTCAGACTCCGCCATCGCCTCCAACCCGCGACGGCTGTTCCCCCGAGAGCGCGAGCGCCCAACTCACCAGCGGGTGGGGGTTCCCGACCCCGGTCGAGTCAAGGTCCTCCGGACGGTCGAGATCCCAGCAGAAGCCTGGGCGCACCTCCACTGTGAGCTTCAGCCCCAGCCGGCTGGCGACACACTCATGGCGGTGCCGGGATCCGGGGCCGAAGGCGTAGGGAAGGAGGCGGCCGGGGGCGACCACCACCCCGTTGGTGCCGGACCCCTCGCGGTCCGGATAGATGATCATGGAGCCAGGGTCGAGGCTGCGCGCCCTCGCCAGCAGGACTCGGAGGTCGCCATCCTCGACTGCCGGCAGATCGGCCGCCACGGTCGCCACCACTCGCGCACCCCGCTCCAGGGCCCAGCAGGCGCCGGAGCGAACCGCCGCCGTCTGGCCGGCCCCCGGGTCCGCAATCTGGGCGACCCGTAAGCGCTCACACAGCGGCGAGAGCTGGGACTCTGAGGACACGACCACCATCGCCCCTCTTGGCCAGACTCGGGCCGCCAGGCTGACGACCCGCCGCGCCAGGGCGAGGCTGACCAGCTGCCTCCCCGAGTCCGGGAGGGTTGTGGCGAGCCGCTGCTTGCTGCCGGAGCTGGGCTTGACCGGCACCACCAGAAACGGGGTGACTGGCATTGGCTCAACCCGTGGCAGAGGTCAGCTGAGATCGCGCCGCCGCCAGTACGAAGTTGGCCAGCCGCCGGCGAGCGGCCTCGCTGACCATCATGGTGTCGCAGATCTGGGGTGCGACGCCGCGCGCCCGGAGGTCATCGGCGAGCCCGGAGTCGACCGTGTCCACAACCAGGATGTCGAGGAGGCCGTGATAGTAGTCCGCTATCCCCACGGGCGACGCCGCCAGCCCCACGGCCTGCATCATCTCGACCGCCGGACCCTTGATGGCGCGACCGCCGACGATCGGGCTCACGGCGAGCACCAAAGGAGCCTTCGCCACGGCCTCGCGGACCCCCGGCACCGCCAGGATCGGGCCGATGGAGATGACGGGGTTGCTGGGAGCCAGGATCACAACCTCCGCCCCCTCGATGGCCTCCAGGACGCCCGGAGCCGGCCGGGCGCGGCCCACTCCCCGGTACTCCACCGCTGAGATGCGGGGCTCGCAGGCGTCGCGCACCAGGTATTCCTGAATGTGGAGGTCACGGCCATCGCAGGTGTGAATGCGGGTGACGACTTCGTCATCGGTCATCGGGAGCAGGCGCAGGGGCAGGCCCAGTCTCGCACCCAGCGCTTCTGTCACCGAGGAGAGGGGGAGGCCGTCCCGCAACCGGGCGGTGCGGAAGATGTGCGTGCCCAGATCCCGATCACCGAGCTGGAACCAGCTCTCCTCGCCCAGCCGCCGCAGCTGGTCGAGTGCCTGCCAACTCTCGTCGCGGATTCCCCAGCCCCTCGCCTCATCACCCATGCCGCAGAGCGTGTAGGTGACCGAGTCCAGATCGGGGCTGACGTGCAGCCCGTGGACCAAGAAGTCGTCCCCGGTGTTACCGACGACAGCGAGATCGGCGAACGGCTGCGCTGCCACCAACCCGGAGAGGAACCGGGCGGCGCCAACTCCCCCGGCTAGAACGGTGACCCTGAGCGGCCGCCCGGTCACAGGCTCTCGGCCCGCCGCGACCACTTGGTTCATCCAATGCTCAAAGGGAGGGGTCTAGTCGAGCCCCGCCCCCAGCCGCACTGCGGGCACCAGCCGACGGGCGCCCGCCTTCATGCGCCGGCCCGGGGTGGCCGCCCGCCAGCAGTCGGCGCGACCAGCCCGGGGACGGGGTCCTCGGCCTCCCGGAGTCCGCCCAATTCAGACGGCGCTGCAGGCCTTGGCCGCTCCCGCCCCGTCGCCAGAGTCGAAGGACTGGCCACAGGAGCAGGTCTTGACGGCCTGGGGGTTGTGCACCGTGAACCCCCCTCCCATCAGGCTGTCGACGTAGTCGATCTCCGCACCCTCGAGGTAGGTCGCGCTGTAGGGGTCCACGAACACCCGGATCCCCTCCTGCTCGGTGACCTCGTCGTCACTGGCGGGCGCATCGTCGAAGCCCATGCCGTAGCTGAACCCGGAGCACCCGCCGGGTGTCACGTACACCCGGAGGCCCATCTCCTGGTTCTCCTGCTGCTCCAGAAGCTGCTTCAACTGGCTGATGGCCTGCTCGGAAACGGTGATCATGCTGAAATTTCCCTGAACCTGCTCGGAAGCTGCCAGCTGCTGCTGGTCAATTCGAGTTTACCGCAGTCACGGGTCGCCGTCACCAATAGCGCTCCTCGCGCCAGGGGTCGGCGCTGTTGTTGTAGCCATTGCGCTCCCAGAAGCCGAGCTCGTCCTCGGCGCGAAACTCCACACCCTCCACCCACTTGGCGCTCTTCCAGAAGTACTTGCGGGGCAGCAGCGCCCGCAGTGGATACCCATGCTCGGGCGAGAGCGGCAGCCCGTCGTGCCGATATGCGAGCAGGGCATCCTCGGCCGAGGCGACCTCCAAAGGCACGGAGGTCGTGAAGCCGCCAAAGCAGTGAAACTCGACGAACCGCGCCTCGGGGCGCACGTGGGCCAGCCTCGCGATCTCAGCCAGCGGAACCCCCAGGAAGCGGTTGTCGAACCGGCTCCATGTCGTCACGCAGTGGATGTCGCAGAGGACCTCCCTGGCGGGCAGGGCCAGGAGCTGGTCGAACGTGAGCACCGTGTCCTGCTCCACCGCTCCGAAGATCCTCAGGCGCCAGCGGCCCATGTCATAGGTGGGCACGCGGCCGTAGTGCAGCACCGGCCACTTCTCGGTCAGCACCTGCCCGGGTGGCAAGCGGGTGGGGTTGGCCTCGACGCGGGGATCGAGCTGGCGGCGACCGATCTTCATACCTTGGATCCTAAAAGAAATGGCTTACGCCGGGCACCGCCAGTGGCCCCAGGCCAAGCGGCCTCAGGTCCCTTCGCGACAGACGCAGAACTCGTTGCCCTCGGGATCTCGCATCACCTGCCAGGCCCACCGCTGCGGATCCTCCTCGAAGAAAGGTGGTCCCACCGGCCGGGCCCCCAGGGCCCGCAGGCGGGCGACCAGGCGCTCGGGCTGGACGGTGAAGAGGTCGAGATGCAGCCGATTCTTCCCCGACTTCGGCTCGGGCACGCGTTGCAGAAAGACGCCCAGGGATCCGGGCGGGCCCACCAGGTCGAGGTACGGCTCCCCATCTCCGGCGGTAGCGGAGTAACCGAGAGCGGCCAGCCAGAAGGGGGCCAGAGCCGCCGGATCCAGGCAGTCGATTCCAACCTCGACCCGGGGCCGCACCGATCCGCCCACAACGGGCGCAACGGTCGGCTCAGACCTTGGCAAACCGCGGCACCCAGCATCCCCTGTGGTCACGCTCGAAATCCTGGAACACCCCCGACGCCTCCTCCACCATGATCTCCCCCACCCGCCCGAAGATGAGCCTGAGCTCCTCCTCAGCGCCGACTGCGGTCCGCATCTGGACCACGTGCCTCAGGGTGCGCAGGTTCATGGTCATGACGATGTCGGTGCTCACCCCGATCGGGGCCAGCCGGCGGAGCGCGGAGGTGGCCTCCTTCTTGATGTGAAAGGGGACCCCGTCCTCGTCCAGGCCCAACGCTTTGGCGGCCGACAGCTGGAACTCCTCGAGTCGCTCCACCAGCTCCAGAACCTGCTGGCGCACGGGCTCAAGCGCGGGGGGAACTCGAAAGCCGATGTCCACCAGGCGGACATACCGCAGGCTCTCCTGACTGTAGGCAGCACCGGCACGATGGCGCACGATCTCGTGGGTGGCGACCCGGCTCACGTTGTGGAGCGCGAAGGTGTAGTTGGCATGCTCGAGCACGCTGCCGTGGGCACTCTTGAGGATGTTCTCCAGATAGGCGCGTGGGTCCTGGCGCACCCTGGTCACGTTGGGGTTCAGCCCCGGCTCCCAACTCCTGTAACAGGTGCGCCCCGCGAACTCCACCAGCAGCTCCCCGCCACTCCCGGCCGGATCCTGGACGCGCCGTTCCAGCCAGCTCGCACCACCCACCCGCTCCAGGTAGGACCGCATAGCGTCCAGGTCGACCGCCGGACGCGCGATGAGGTAGACCTCGGGCGCCGTCTCTCGGGGCAACTAGCTTGCCGCCGCGGTCCCCGGGAGCAGGGCCCGGGCAGGGCTAGGCGCCATCAGCCGAGGGCCTCCAGCATCTCGTCGATCTGCGCCCGGACGCAGGTGAAGCTGGGCACATCGCGCAGGGTGTAGGAGGACGCCTCAGTGTCCCGGAGCGCCTGCACACAGTCCAGGAAGTCAGCGGCCGAGTCGGTCTCGAAGGCTACCACGAACTCCTGGTCATCCAGGCCGAAGGAATAGGTGGTGTTGATCTTCACGCTGGGGTACTCGTGCCCCACCCGGATGTGCTCCTGCATCATGCGCTGGCGCTCCTCGGCGCTGAGCGCCCACCAGGCGCGGGTCTTGACGAAGGGATAGACGAACAGGTAGCGGCTCTTGCCAGGAGCCAGGACCAACCGGTCGGTGGTGCCGCCCTGGTTGGGGTGCTCGGTGTCGACGTAGATGGAGCGCTTGGTCATGGCGGTGTAGCTGTGCGAGCACTGAAGGTATCCCGCCAGCGCCGATCGATTGATGTCGGTGAACAGGGCCTGCAGCCGCTCGGCCTCCTCGCTCACCGCCCAGATCATCATGTCGCTGTCGCCCCTGGTCCCCACCAGGGTGAAAGTTCGCATCAGGATGCGGCGGCTGTGCTCCTCTAGCACCGCGGCCAGCTCGCGACGATGCTCGGCCCGGGTGTCCGCCGACAGGCGGCGCCACTCCGGCTGCACCTTGTAGAAGGCGAATCTGACCAGCTGTCGCGGGGCCGGCTTGGTCGCGTCCCGGACCAGCACCGGCCCCACCACCGTTCGCGTCGCAGTCGAGGTCTGGCTCACCCCCTGTGCACCTCGAAGTTGGCCAGGCGCGGTCCCGGGCTGGAGATGACCACGGTGTGCCCGCAGCGTGGACAGACATGCACGGCCCCCGAGCGGGTCACCACCCGCCCCCCCTCCAGCTGCACCTGACACTCCGGGCCATCGACGCGCCTCCATGTGAGATCTGTCGCCCCACAATGATCGCAGGTGTCCGGAGGCGGGTTGTTAAGCATCGGGCCGCCCCGACTCGCAGAAGGACAGGGCCGCCCGAGCCATGACCTCCACCCCCACCGGGAGGCAGGCTTCGTCCAGGTCGAAAGCCGGATGGTGATGTGGCGCGGTGATTCCCGCCTCGGCATTGCCGGCCCCGAGCAGAAAGTAGCAACCCGGTACCGCCCGTAGGAACAGCGATACGTCGTCGCCGACCGTGACCGGCTCTGGATCGATCAGGACCACCCCAGGGCTGGCGGAGACCGCCGCCCTCACCAGCTGGGCCATCCGGGCGTCGCTCACGACCGGCGGGCACCCGGGCCCGCGCTCGGTTCGGGCGCTCGCGCCGAAACTGGCGGCGATCCCCTGGGCCACCTCGGAGATCCGGCGGAGCAGCCGATCCCGGTCCTCGACCGTGAAGGCGCGCACCGTCCCGGTCAAGGTGACCGTATCCGGAATCACGTTGAAGGCGACCCCACCCTCGATCTTGCCCACCGTCACCACGGCCGCCTGAAACGGCGAGGTCTCCCGTGAGACCAGGGTCTGCAGTGCCAGCACCACCATGCTGGCGATGGGGATGGGGTCCAGCGCCTGGTGCGGCAGGGCGCCGTGGCCGCCCCGACCCTCGATGACCACCCTGAATTCATCCGCGGAGGCGAAGATGGCACCCTCCCGCACCCCGACCGTGCCGGCCGGAAGCCCGCTCCATACGTGCAGCCCGAGCGCCCCCTCCATCTCCGGGTTAGACATCGCCCCTTGGTCGATCATCTCCTGGGCTCCGCCCGCGGTCTCCTCGGCGGGCTGGAAGGCGAACCGGATCGTCCCGGCAAGCGCAGAGCGCATCCCGGTGAGCAGCTCAGCCACCCCCAGAGCGACCGCCACATGGGCGTCGTGGCCGCACGCGTGCATCGCCCCGTCCACCAACGATCGGTAGGGCCGGTCGGCGCCACGCTCGAGGAGGGGTAGGGCATCGATGTCCGCCCTCAGCAGAAGCCGATGACCACCCGGACGTGCACCGTCCAGATCCGCAACCACCGCGCGGCCCTCGACCAGCCGCTTAGGGGTCAGCCCGAGGGTTCGCAGGCGCTGGGCGATGAAGTCGGCGGTGCCCCGCTCGTGACCGGAGAGCTCCGGATGCTGATGCAGGTGCCGGCGATCCGCGACCAGGCTAGGGCGCAGCCCCTGGACCGCCTCGTGGATATCAGTCATGCGTACTCCTCGTCGATCTGGCAGGATCTTCCGCCCGGGCGAGCAGCCCCTCCAGGACCACCGGCAGAGCGCTGTTGGCAACCACCCGGTCGGCCCCCGCGGCCCGGGCTCGCCTCCCCAAGTCTCGCATCAGAACATGGGGGCCAAAGGCGACGATCAGCGGGGGCGGGGTCACCTGCGAGAGCCCGCGCATCGTCTGCAATCGAGACTCCTGGTCCCGGTTCAGGTCAACCAGCACCAGCTGCAAGCCGCTGAGGTCGGCACCGTGGGCGATCGATCGCAGGCTGAGACCATGGTGGCCCAGGATGGCGGAAAGCCGCGACGTGACCATCAGATCCGCCCCCACCATCCCCACCGGTGCTGACCGTCGGAGTGGGTCATCGCGGCCGATTCCCGATGGCGATCCCTCACTGGTCACTCCGCTAGGGTACGCGTGACGCTGGCCCGACCCGATGGCGGCCCGGGCATCGACCACCCGCGCGCCCGGCTGCCGCCTCCACTCGAGCCCTGACCGAGTAGGCAAGTGTTCTCGAGCGAAGCGCCGCCTTCCTGCTCGGACCCGATCGGCCTCTTCGCGGTGGAGCGGGCAACCCGGATGACGGAAGCGCTCTGATGAGCCCGGGCCCGAGGCGATGCCGCGCCGGCCGTCGGTGATCAGCGAGGCTTGGCGGCCGCCCGGCTCCGCCAGGCCTCTCGTGGCCCATGCGGCTTCCTGCAAGCAGGTGACCCTTGTGGAACGTGCCTCCCGCCCTCCGAGCCTCAGGAGGACGGTCGAGGAACCCTCGGACCGGACTCAGGACTCGACAACAACCGGACTTCCCGGCGCGATCCGCCCCGGAACCACAACTTCGGCGTAGACCCCCATCATGGCCTGCCTGGTCTCCACCAGATGGCGGAGCAGTCCCGGCCACCCAGCGTACGTATCCGGGTCTCGGGTCGTGACCACGCAGCGGGCACATTCCGAGAGCACGCGCACGACCGCCGCGCCGATGTGAAGGTGCGCGCCCAGCCATTCTCGTTCCGCATCGACCTGACCGGGGTCGGCAGCGATGAACAGGTTGGCCCGAAACCTCCTGGGATCCACGTGTCGGTTCACGGCCGCGGCGACGCCGATCACGCTCGGCAGCAGCACCAGGTGGAGAGGTGAGTCATCGAACGCCCCTCCGACCACCTCCGCCAGCTCGAGGGGACGCTGACACACCTCCCGCAGCCGGTTGGCGACGGCGGGGTGGCGCCAGGGAGTGGGCGGCAGGTCGGGGCCGGTGACCACCGCGCCGTCGGCGGCGCACACCGCGCGGAACCTCAGGAGCCCCGGCAGCCCACGCGCGCTCACGGGGTGGTCAGGGCGACGGCTCTGACGATCGAAGGCGGCGATCCCGCGATCGCCCGTCAGCCCGCGAACCCCAAGGTTGGCCGACCGCAGCTGCTCTCCGGCCATCGACTTGACGGGATACCGCCAGATCTCCGCGATCTCCATGTCCGACCGATTCTACTGGAGGGCTCTCGGCCAGAATGCACCTACAATCAAGGGATGCAACCGCCGCTGCTGGCCACCCGCGACGCCCTGGAGGAGATCCGTGCTTGGAAGGCTCGGGTCCAGCAGCCCGACGCGGTTTTCCGCGTCGACGTGCGGCTGGGGGGGTGCCGGGGCTTCAAGCTCTTCTTCGATCTGGAGGAGGCGGCGGCCACCGATGACGTGGTCACTGAGGTGGAGGGCGTACGCATCGTCGTCCAAGAAGACGGACTCCCGCTGGTCGCGGGGTCGATCCTTGACTTCGAGGACAGCTACCGCGGGCGAGGCTTCCGGCTGGCGAATCCCAGGGCGCGCAACGCCTGCGGCTGCGGCACCTCCTTCATGGCTGACTACCCCGGACAGGCCGAACCAGAGTCGGAATTGGTGGTGGCGGAGGCTCCCACTCCTCACTGACCCTGCCGCGCCCCGGTCAGTGACGACGGCAGCGGATGGGGATCGTCCGCAAGATCCGACCGCGCAACTCGCCACCGGCCACCGGGGTCAGGAGTAGGGCCAGCACGATCCCGACCAGGATTCCCCGGCGGAAGCCGCGCAGATAGCGTCGCACCGGCCGGACGATCTCTTCGTCGACCGCGGTCAGGAACGCCCCTATCCGCTCCTCGGGAGAGCCCGCCCGACTCATGCGCCGCCGCCGTTGCGACTCGCCTGCGTCGGCAGACCCGCACCGCTCTCTGCCAGCCGGTGCCGGGCGGTGTGCACCACGGGCTGGACCATCCTGCCTGCCGAGTCGGCCGCATCCGCCACCACCCGGAGCGCGGGCTGAACTGTTCGCCATCCCGAGGCGACGCCGTTCGCCACGCGCTCGGCGCGGTGGCGACTCCTGTGGTAGGTGGTCTCGATCGCCATCCGGGTGTCCCGGCCCGGGCGCGGCGCGATCAGGACCCCGATCACCGCGCCGGCCATGACTCCATGTGAGAATCCCTTCAAATATCCCATCGCTGCCTCCGAGCTTGGCTGGTCACGGACCTAATCAAAGCACGCCGCGGCCCCTCCGAGGGGATCCGGCTTGGAAGGTGCGCCAGAAAGCCCGCCACCCCGCCAACGTGAACCCCCGGGCGCCGACCCTGGGCTGACGGGGACGCCCTGCCCGGAGGGGCCCCGCGAGATTCAGTAGAGAGCTGCGGCCAGCCGGCTCCGGCCCTCCACCACCGCGGGGTGGTCGGGACCTAGCTGCTCGAAGCAGTAAAGGCAGATTCGCCGCAACCGGTCACGCGCATCACCGGAGTGGGAGGCGACCATGGTCGTCGCGCGGGCAGCAGCCTCGTCCCAGCGCTCGGCGGCCAGCTGCGCGAGCAGATCGGTGTCGCTCGGATCGTGACTCTGCTGCTGGCACAGCTCGGCCCAGGCCGCGAGCCCGTCACAGGTGCGGTCCTGAGGTGCCTGGCCGGCCACCTCGAGGGCCTCGGCACAATTCCCGTTCCGGATCAACAGCAGGGTCAGCGCCCGCCTGGCCGGCAGGTGGGACGGATCGAGGCTCAGCGCCTCCCGCAGCGAGGCTTCATCGCCCAGCTCAACCAGCCGGTCCGCCGGCGAGGGCAGGAGCCCACTCAAAAACGACCTCACCATGGTGGCGGGCTGAGCCCCAACGAACTCCGCCACGACCTCGCCGCCCCGAAACGCCTTAACGGCCGGGATGCCGCGAACCTGATAGCGCTGCGCCAGTTCCTGGTTGGCGTCGACGTCGAGGGTGCGGAGCAGGACCGCCCCTTCCATGGAGTCCACCGCGGCCTCCAGCACCGGGCCGAGCTGCCGACATGGTCCGCACCAGCTGGCCCAGAAGTCGACCACCACCGGGACCTCCCGGGAGCGCTCGATCACCTCTTGGGCGAAGGTCGACGAGTCGACCGCCATCCTTACCGCCGGGGCTGTGGGGCTCATGGCTCAGGGGATCGGCCGGCGGCGGTCGTCGGTCTCGACCACACCGGTCCCATGGGTGCACACACGATCGGCCCAGCCCAGATAGTTCTGCACGATCCTCACTGCCGAGGGAACCATCGACCGCCGCCGAGCCTCGGCGGTGTCAGCATGCACCGACAGCGCCGCATGGACGGCGGCGACGTGACGGAGGAACTCGTCGTGGGTGATCCGCGCCTCCCCAAGTGGGGCCCACAGGTCGGGAGGGAAGCCCAGCGCGCGCATCGCGCGCTGGGCGTCTCTCACATCGAATAGACAGGTCTTCCGTCGCCCGTCATGCAAGAACCCGCACTGCCAGGGGTCGTAAAGCGAATTACGAGCCGGCGGGAGGTCAGGATGAAGGCGCCGAAAGGGGCGCTGGACCGGCGGCTTGCCGACGGCCTGCGCCACCATCAGGCTGCGCGAACGCGCCCCGCCCGAGGCCCCCTGGTGCTTGGCTCAATCTCAAACTCGACCTGAGCGCCGCGGGTCAGCTGCTCGAAGGCACCGCCCTCCACGCTGGAACGGTGGAAGAAGTACTCCACGCCATCCTCAGCGGCTAGAAACCCGAACCCGCGCTCATTGACTGACTTGATTGTTCCGATCGGCATCTACCATCTCCCGTGCCGCTACGCGGCCATCCTCGCGAGCCAAATCGATCGACCGGCTCGCGAGGGAAGCGGCGTCGAACGGCCCCGCAAAATTGGCGCGAGGCAACTCGAACTTTAGCACAACCGCCGATCGCGACGGCCCGCGCCCGATCGCCATTCCCCGATCTGGATCCCTGAATCGCGAAGGCAGAGCGGCCCCCTGGGAGCCGTCAGGGGCGGCGGTCGTCGGCCGCGAGCCAGGCGAGTCCGAAAGCGATCAGGGCCAGGGCCATAGCCACCCCCTGTACCCATAGGTGGTTGCCTCCCTCGGTCCAGGAGAGCCCCAGGCCAATGAGGAAGAAGGCCGCCGCTGCGGCCGCCAGGTACAGTCGGGGGAGATGGGCCAAGCGCACGACGGCACTCAGTTAACCACGCCCAAGACCAGCCGCGGGCGTTGGCTGGTGGCGGCGGTGGCGTTGCTCGCGACCTGCCTCTACGCCATCACCTGGATCGCCACGCCGGATACCCGCGACCTGACCACGCGTATATCCCGGCTCGACGCCGCCCACCACACCCGGCCGCTCCGGCCCGGGGAGGTGCCTCGGTACCTCGCGGATGCGCTGGTCGCCACCGAGGACTCCAGCTTCTACCAGGACCACGGCGTGAACGTCGAGGGGCTGCTCAGGTCCGCGGGCTACGACCTCCTTCATCTCTGCGAGTGTCAGGGGGGATCAACGATCACCGAGGAGCTGGCGGACGACATCTACATGGGCGGCACCGACCACTCCGTCTGGGGCCGGTGGTGGGACATCATCCTGGCCCTGAAGATCGAGGACCACCTGACCAAGACTCAGGTGCTGGACGCATTCCTGTCCGAGGTCTACCTGGGTGATGGAGCCGTCGGCGCGCTGCAGGCCAGCCGGGTCTACTTCCATCGACCGTTGTCGACCATCACCCTCGCTCAGGCGGCGTTGCTGGCGGGCCTGCCCCAGTCCCCGAGTCTGCTCAACCCGCTCCGCCACCCCGCCGCGGCCCGAGCCCGGCGTGAGGATGTCCTGGAGCTGATGCAGCAGGACGGGTACATCACCGCATCCCAGGCTCGGGCCGCCGAGCGCCAGCCCCTGCTGCCGCCCTGACCCTGCCCCACCTCATTGGGTCAGGCGGGATGGTCTGGGGGACGCTCCAGGAATCGCCAGGCATCCGCCAAGATCTGGTCCAGCCCCGGCTTGAGAGGATGCCACCCCAGCTCGTGCTCGATCCTGCCGCTCGAGGCGACCAGCACCGCGGGGTCCCCGGGCCGCCGCGGTGCGACCCGGATGGGGATGGGGCGGCCCGTCACCCGCCGGGCGGCCTCGACCACCTGCAGGACGGAGAAGCCCGCACCGTTGCCGAGGTTGTAGATCCGGTGGTCACCTCCGTGGTCCGGAGCCGGTCGGGCGATCGACTCCAAGGCCAGCAGGTGAGCGCGGGCCAGGTCCTCGACGTGAACATAGTCGCGGATGCAGGTGCCATCCGGCGTCGGATAGTCATCCCCGAACAGGACCAGTTCAGGCGCGAATCCGGACGCCACCCGCAGTAGGTTCGGGACCAGATGGGTCTCGGGTGAGTGCCTCTCCGTGGCCCCCGCCACGGCGCCGGCGACGTTGAAATAACGCAGGCTGACGGCCAAGAGGCCATGGGCCACCGCCTCATCCCCGATCATCATGTCGACGGCCAGCTTCGACCTCCCGTACGGGCTGGTCGGGGCGACTCGCGCCGACTCCGTGATCGGAACCGACTCCGGCTCGCCGTAGGTGGCGGCTGTTGAGGAGAAGACCAGACGCCGAACGCCAGCTGCCCTCATGGCGTCCAGGAGGGTCCTGGTTCCGCAAACGTTGGTCGACCAATACACCTCGGGCACCGCGACGGACTCCCCGACCAATGACCGGGCCGCGAAATGCATCACAGCACCAATGCCGCGCCGGAGCGCAGCCGTGAGCGCATCGCCGTCGGCAATGTCGGCCTCGATGAAGTCAACGGTGGCCGGGACCGCGTCCCGATGACCCGTGGCGAGGCTGTCGAGGACGACGGGCTCGTGGCCTGCCTCCATCAGGGCCCGGGTCACCACACTTCCGATGTACCCCGCGCCCCCCAAGACCAGGACCTTCAATGTGATCACCTCCGCTTCCGGGCGGCCTCCGCCGCCGCAGCCGGCGGGGTGGCTTCGTGACTGCAGCGAGCATCGTAAGGGGCGCGAGTTCGCCGCTCCTCGCCCACCCCCTCGGCCCCCCCGTCGGGCTGAGCCGACCCGACGACCTGAAGGACAGCCCTACCGACTAGACTGGCACACTGTCCTGCGACCGTACCCCTGGCTCGGTCTCACAGGGGCTCCGGAGGAGATCCGGGCCGAGGTAGCTCAGTTGGTAGAGCACGGGTCTGAAAAACCCGGTGTCGGCGGTTCGATCCCGCCCCTCGGCACCAGTTTTTGATCTGGGAGATCCAGGAACGAGCCGTCCGGTGGCAGTCCTTGACCACAGTTTTGACCACAGTTCGGCAAGGCGCCACCATCCTCGTGCTGAGGCCGGCCTGTCCAACCACGGTTGGCTGCCCTAGAGGCCGGGGCCAGTCCACCTTGGCCCCCCTACCGTCCACACCCACCCCGAAGGGTTCCGACGCCGGTACGCTCCCCTTTCCTCCGCAATGCTCCGCATCGATCGAAGGTGTCACACCCGCGCTCTCGGCTTCCCGCTGATGAACACCATCACGTCGATCTGCGACGTTCGCCCGTGGCCGACAGACACCATCTGGGGCGCCCGCGGTGCCCCGTAGACTGTGCCCGTGAACTGGACCGAGTTCGCCGCCTTGGCGACTGCCGGGTCGGCTTTCGGCACGTTTGTCGCGGCCTCCTTCACTGGCTGGATGGCCCACAAGACCTCCAAGATGGTGACCGCCACCGAAGAGGACGCCCGGGCCAGCCGAGAGTCGGTAGAGGAGATCCGCCTCTCCAGAGAACTGGACTGGAGGCCCTTCCTGACGCTCGGTGCGGGGACAGTTCCTGGCACTGACGGAAGGGCCTTCCGCGTGGCCGGCGATGTTGTCAACGTTGGCCGCGGCCCAGCCCTGTACTGCAGCTGGGGTTATACCCGATCCGGGCGTTGGGGCATCACTCTAGCGAAGTTCTCACTCTCCCCCGGGGAAACCAAGTCACTCACATTCGGCGACGTTCAAGCGCCACTTCCGACAGCACTCTTTGCCCGCAACGGCCAGGTGATGGATGCCTCCCACGTCCTGGTTTGCCGCGACGGGATTCTAGGCATTTGGTATCGGTTTCTGCCGATCCAGGGCACGGTTGATCGGTGGGACTTCAAGGGCGCTGTGCCCGATTGGTTCGCGGCGCTGGAGCGGTTGCACGGAACTCAGAGCTGAACCGTCGTGGCAACCTCGAGCTGGCATAGGCTCTCCAGCCGGGGGGCACCACACGACCCCAATGCGACTCCATTGCCGAGAGGCGGGCACCAACGAAACCAAAAACTCAATCTGAGGGCGGCAGGGAGCCCCCGAGAGCCTCATCCATCAAGAGCGCAGCCTCAGCTTGCATGGACTCAGTGACATGCGAGTAGAGGTCCAGGGTGATCGCTACCGTTGCGTGTCCGAGGATTTCCGACGCCACCTTCGGATGGACTCCACGGCTCAGCATGATGGTCGCCGCGGTGTGCCTCAGGTCGTGGAATCGCATCGGAGGGAGCCCGGCGCGCCGGAGAAGCGGCCAGTACGATCGCCTTAGCAAGTTGCCGGGCTCAAGGGGCCGGCCGATCTCGTTGGGAAAGATGAGTCCGGTTTCGTCCCACAGTGGCCCTGCGGATGCCCTCTCCACTCGCTCGGTTTCCTGGCGCCCCTCCAAGGCCCGCAACGCCAGTTCGGACAGGATAACCACTCTTCGCGATTTGGAGGTTTTCGGTGGACCGATCACCAGCCCCGCAGTG
>JAKABA010000359.1 GCA_021802115.1 bacterium
GGGGTTCGTCAACCCCATGGCGCCGCCGCCCTCGAACCCGTTCGAGGCCATCTTCTTCTACATCCTGCTCACCCCGGTGGGGATCGCCCTCAACTTCCTGGACAAGGTCTTCCAGGGCTTCGGGCCCACCGCCACCGTGGGCGCCTTCGGGATCGCCATCATCGCGATCACCGTGATCATCCGGGGGGTGCTGTTCCCCCTCTTCCGCTGGCAGATCGCAACCCAGTGGCGGATCCAGGCCGAGCAGCGCCGGATCGGGCCCGAGCTGAAGGAGATCCAGCGGAAGTACAAGAAGGACCGGGCGCGGCTGAACGAGGAGACGATGGCGCTCTACAAGCGCCACAACATCAACCCGCTGGGCCAGCTCTCCGGCTGCCTGCCGCTTTTGATCCAGATGCCGTTCATCTACGCCCTCTATGGCGCCATCGAGAAGCTGTCGCAGTCCCACAGCGTCCAGGGGGGCTTTCTGTGGGTGCCCCAGCTGAGCGATGTGGCCTTCAAGGTCAAGGGCGGGATCATCGGCCACCCCGCCCTCCTGATCATCCCCATCCTGGCCGGGGTCCTCACCTTCATGCAGTCGAAGATGATGATGCAGCCGGCCCGCCCCGACATGAGCGAGTCAGAGCGGCAGATGTATCGGGTGATGTCGCAGACGACCTACCTGATGCCCGTCATGATCGCCTTCTTCGCGCTCAACTTCTACCAGGGGGTCGGCCTCTACTGGATCACCCAGAGCGCCATCATGGTGATCCAGGTCTACACCATGATGGGATGGGGCGGCCTGAGGATGCCCTCCTGGGTGCCCGGAGCCGGCTGGTACCCCCCCAACTCCCCGATGGGGCGCTTCCGGACCGAATACGGAGACGGATTCACCCCCGGCGGGCCGGGCGGCCTCAAGGGCCAGCCGCCCGCGGGCTCCGGCCCGGCGGCAGCGGAGCGAGGAGCCGGCGCCCGGGCGCTGGTGCCCAAGACCTCGTCCGGCAACGGCGCGGGTGGCAACGGCCGCAGCAGGCCCGGCCCCACCTCGGGCAGGACCCGGCGCCGGACCCGCACCAAATGAGTGGGCTTGGATGATCCCCAGGGGGCCCGGGTGACCGATCCAGCCTTCGAGGCGGAGGCGCCGACGCTGGAGGAGGCGCGCGCACTCGCGCTCGCCCAGGCCGGGGTCACCGAGGACCAGGCGCTGGTCGAGGTCCTCTCGCCAGGGCGGCTGGCGGTCCCGGGGGAGAGGCTGACGGGCGCGCTGGCGCGGGTCCGGGTCCAGCCGCTCCCCCCGGACGTGGCCCAGGCCCGGCAGCACCTGGAGCAGCTGCTGCGGCTGATGGAGGTGGAGGCGGAGGTGTCGGTGACCAGGCCCTCCCAGCCGGACGGCTCCCCCGCGGCCGCCGACGGGCCGCTGGCCCTGCTGGTGGACGGCCCGGATCTCGGGGTGCTGATAGGGTGGCGGGGCGAGTCCCTGCGGGCCCTGCAGACGGTGGTGAACCTGATGCTGCCGCCGCAGCCGTCCTCCTCCGGCACCCCCCGCGTCATCGTCGACGTCGCCCACTACCGCGAGCGGCGGGAGCGCGCCGTCAGTCAGATGGCGCTGCGGCTGGCGGCGGATGTCCAGCGCAGCGGGCGGACCATAATGCTCGACCCCATGCCGCCGTACGAGCGGAGGGCGGTGCACATGGCGCTGGCCGGCGAGACCGGCGTGACCTCGGAGAGCACCGGGGTGGACGAGGGCAGGAGGGTTGTGATCCGGCCCGCCCGGCCCGCCTCACCCCCCGGCGGGCGTGAGGCGGCCTGGAACTGAGCCCGGGCTCCCTCGGATTGCTGGTTCTCATGGGAACGCTGGCGGCCGGCTCCGGCGCGGGCGCGTTGCTGGCGGGCTGCGGCCCCGCCGGGCCCATCATCCACGAGCCGCCGCGGGAGCTGGTCCTCACCGTGGGCGAGATCCCCTACCCCGGATTCGTGGTTGAGCACGGGTCGCCCTCGGCGGGGGTCTACAGCGACCGCCGAGCCGCGGCCGGCGACCGCGCGGTGCTGCGCCGGCTGGAGGCGGCCGGCAGGATCTCCGGCTACGAGGCCGACTTCACCCGCAGCCTCAGTCCCCAGCAGGCGGTCGGACCGGTCGTGATCGAGAGCTCGGCCGCCACCTACACGACCGCCGCCGGAGCGGCCACCGGCCTGGAGGTCGTGGCCCAGCAGGCGCGCGCCGCCGGGGGGGTGCAGATCTCGACCGGGCAGCTGGGCGACCAGGCGGTGGGATTCGTCCTTCAGAAGCAGTTCGCGGGCACCAGCTACGAGGCCTTCGTGGTGGCCTGGCGGCAGGACAACGTGGTCGGCGGGATCCAGATCGAGGGCAACGCCGCCACGCTGGATGTGAACTATGCGGTCACCCTGGCCCGGCTGCAGCAGCGACAGATAGAGCGGGCCTGAGGCTTTGGAGGACCCGGGCTGGGAGGTGGAGACGCTGCCCGGTGGCGCGCTGCTGGTGCTGGCGCCGCTGTCGGGGCGGACCTCGGTGTCGGTCTCGCTCCTGATGGGGGTGGGGTCGCGCAGTGAGCCCCGGCGCCTGGCCGGGGTGTCGCACTTCCTGGAGCACATCGTGTTCAAGGGGACCCAGCGCTACCCGGACAGCCGGGCGGTCTCCGAGGCGGTGGAGGGGGTGGGGGGCGTCCTCAACGCCAGCACCGACAAGGAGATGACGGTCTTCTGGGCCCGGGTGCCGGCGCCCCACCTGGAGCTGGCGGTGGACGTCCTCAGCGATCTGGTGTTCGCCCCTCTGATCGCGGACGAGGAGGTTGAGAAGGAGCGCAAGGTGGTCCTGGAGGAGCTGGGGATGTACCTGGACCAGCCGTCGGAGCTGGTCCAGATGGCGTTCGACCGGCTGATCTGGGGCGACCATCCGCTCGCCCGCGACCCCAGCGGCACCCGCCAGTCGCTGGCGAACATAGGCGCCCCCGAGCTCGCCGCCTATCGGCGCGCGAACTACAGCGGCCGGCGCCTGGTGGTAGTGGTCGCGGGTGCGGTGGATCCGGAGCCGGCCCGGCGGCTGGTGGCCGCCCGGTTGGGGGCGTTGCTGCCCGCGGAAGGGGACGGCCGTCAGCCCGAGCCCAACCCGCCCCGGCCGCCTGCTCCCGAGCTGGGGGTGCGCCTGCGCCGGCGGCGAGGGGAGCAGACCCATCTGCTGCTGGGATGCCGGTGCTCCTCCTATCTGGCCCCTGATCGCTGGGCCCTGGACGTCCTCGACACCGCGCTCGGAGATGGCATGAGCAGCCGCCTGTTCATGGAACTGAGGGAGCGCCGGGGCCTGGCCTACGACGTCCACTCCTTCACCGCCCGGCATCGGGACACGGGGGCCCTGGGGATCTACGTGGCCACCCAGCCGGAGCAGGCGGCCACCGCGATCGCGGCCGCACTGCAGGAGTTCAGGGCGATGGCCGCGGAGCCGCT
>JAKABA010000063.1 GCA_021802115.1 bacterium
ATCCCCAACCGGCGCTGGAGCCCTGGAAGCCGACGATCGACGCCATCCTCGATGCGGATCGGGAGGCGCCGCGGAAGCAGCGCCACACCGCCCATCGGATCTGGAGCCGGCTGCGGGAGGAGCACCAGGCCGAGGTCTCGGAGCGGACGGTCCGGGCCTACGTCCGGCGGCGCCGGCGCCAGCAGGGCGGGATTCGGGAGGTGATGGTGCCCCAGCACCACGAGCCTGGCCAGGAAGCCGAGGTCGACATGGGCGAGTCGTGGGTACGTTTCCCGGAGGGTGAGGAGAAGGTCGACATCTTCACCATGCGTGCCTGCGCCAGCGGCGCGCCCTTCCACTGGCCGCTGCGCAGGCTCACCCAGCAGGCCTTCCTGGAAGGCCATGTCGAGGCCTTCGCGTACTACGGGTCGGTGTTCCCCACGGTGCGCTACGACAACCTCAAGCTCGCCGTGCGGCGCGTCCTCCAGGGCCGGAGGCGGGAGGAGACCAAGAGCTTCACGCTGCTGCGCTCCCACTACCTGTTCGAGGCCAAGTACTGCCTGCCGGGCATCGCTGGTGCCCATGAGAAGGGCGGGGTTGAGGGGGAGATCGGCTACCACCGCCGCAACGCGTTGGTGCCGGTCCCCGTGGTGGCGAGCTGGGCGGAGCTGATCCAGAGGTGCCGTCAGGCCTCGCTCGACGAGCTGCAGCGCCACCTGGACGGCTCCCCGGTGAGCGTGGGCGAGGCGTGGGTGGCGGAGAAGCCGCTGCTGCGGCCGCTTCCCGCCGAGCCGTTCGACGCTCGTGTCCATCTCAGCGGGCGGACGGACGAGAAGAGCCGGCTCACGGTGCTGCGCAACCGCTATTCGGCGCCGGCGGAGCTGGCCGGCCTGACCATGACGGCAGCGGTCAGCTCGACCGAGGTGGTGATCCGTCACGGTGGCCGCGAGGTGGCCCGCCACCAACGGGTCTACGGCGTCGGTCACGACCGCCTGCAGCTCGACCACTACCTGGAGGTGCTGCGTTGCAAGCCCGGGGCGCTGGCCGGATCGGTACCGCTCCGCCAGGCCATCGAGACGGGCAGCTTCCCGCCCGCCTACGGGGAGCTCTTCCGGCGCCTGCGGGAGCGTCATGGCGAGTCCGAGGGTGCCCGGCAGATGGTCGACGTGCTCTTCCTCCACCGCGACTACGGGCTGCCCACCGTGCTGATGGCGGTCGAGGAGGCGCTCACCACCGGTGCCTACGAGGCCGCCGCCGTCCAGCTCAACCTGCGCCGCGCCACCGAGCCGCCGTCGATCCCGACGGTGGTTCCGGCGCTGCGCGTGCTCCATCAGCCGACGGTGCCGGTGCCCACCGTCGCGCACTACGACCAGCTGCTCGACCGAGGAGATCCCGCATGACCACGACGACCGCCGCCGCAACCGCGACCCTCATCGCCGCCCAGTGCCGGCAGCTGCACCTGCCCAGCGTGGGGGCCCGCTGGCAGAGCATGGAGAAGGAGGCGGTGCGGGGGCGGCTGAGCCACAGCGCCTATCTCGCCGGCCTGCTCGAGCAGGAGCTGGAGGACCGGGCTCAGCGCCGCGCCCAACGCCGGATCGCCGAAGCCCGGTTTCCGGCGGTGAAGCGCCTCAGCGACTTCAAGTTTGCACAGGCGCCGGTGATTCCGGTTGCCCTCATCGCCCAGCTCGCTGAGGGCAGCTACATCGACCGGGCCGAGAACATCCTCCTGGTGGGGGACAGCGGCACCGGGAAAACCATGCTGGCGATCGGGTTGGGGGTCGCCGCCTGCGAGCAGGGGCGGTCGGCCCGCTTCACCACCGTCGCCGCTCTGGTGAACGAGCTCCTGGAGGCGCGCGACGAACGCACCCTCTCCCGAGCCGTGGGACGCTGGAGCCGCTACCAGCTGCTCGTCCTTGATGAGCTGGGCTACGTCACCCTGCCGCCGACCGGTGCCGAGCTGCTCTTCCAGGTCATCGCCCAGCGAGCGGAGGCGGGCAGCGTGGCGCTCACCAGCAACCTCCCCTTCAGCGAGTGGACCACGGTGTTCTCCGATCCCCGGCTCTGCAAGGCGGTGATCGAGCGGCTCACCTACCGATCCCACATCATCGAGACCGGGACGGAGTCCTATCGCTTCAAACGATCCCTGGCGCGGCTGAAAAATCTCAAAAGCGCCATCCCTGCCGAAGCTCTCGCCGCTGAGAAGGCCGTCAAGGCTCAGAACGGGACGGAGGCGATGTCCGACACCTCCGACTCCGGCCTCGAGGATCCGACGCTCAGCGGTCCGACCACGTCCGAGGTATCGTCTCCAGAAACGTCAACAACGGCGCCTGCGGGTGGGGCCAGTTAACTCTGCCGCAGTGGGGCCAGCCGACGATGCCGTTCCCAGCGGGACGTCAATCTGCAGGCCGTCAGCGTCAATGAGCCCGGTAGCGCAGGCACACGACCCTCGAGCCGAACGTGCGCGTCTCGACGTGCTCAAGGTCGAGCCGGTGCTCGCGCGGGAAGAACGGCGTGCCTCCACCAAGGGCGACCGGGTAGACGAACACGCGGAACTCGTCGACCAGGCCCAGACGGGCGGCCTCCCCGGCGAGGGTGGCGCCGCCTACCCCGATCGCCCCGCCGTTCTCAGACTTGAGCCGTCCGAGCTCCTCGGTGAGGCCGCCGCGCACCAGGCGTGCGTTTCCCTCCACCGCCTCGAGGCTGCGCGAGAAGACGAGCTTCGGGATCGGCTTCCACACGCGAGCGAAGTCGACCAGCATCTCTGAGGCCGACCCCTCCTGATCGAGGGTCTCCCAGACCAGCATCGTCTCGTACAGACGGCGGCCCATCAGCTGGACTGCGATCGATCGTGTCTGCTCGGTGTGGAAGCGGAACAGCTCATCGTCCGGTGCGGTCCAATCGATGCCTCCGTCAGGGCTGGCGATGTAGCCGTCGAGTGAGGTGCTCATCGAGTAGATCACATCGCGCATCCGAAGGCCTCCTTCAACGATGGGGACCACGGGCATGACCCGCGGCGAGCGGATTACTCATCGACGCGGTGGTGGAAGCAAGCTGCACACCAACCTCCGTCGAGCAGAGTTGATGGCGGCGATGCAGGGGGAATCTCCCCGTCTCCGCTGACCATGGCGGCAGGGTCGATCACCGCCCCACTGCGTGTTCCACGATGGCCGCGGTCATTGTCTCTAGCGGCGGCCAGGGAAACGCCGGACGGGAGGCGCGCAGGATGACCAGTCCGTGTAGCGAGACCCAGAGGATCGCCGCGACGAGGAACGGGTCCGCGCTCAGGCCGGAGGCGTCCAGGGCAGCGGCGGCGAGGTCCTGGATCAACTGGAAGGTCGGCGCTCCGGGGAGGTCCCGGTTCTCCCAGCCTGGATGGTGGACCCGGCCGCGCACCTCGGTGAGGGCACGGTAGCGGCCGGGGTGCTCCTCCGCATAGCCGCAGTAGGCCAGACAAGCCGCGAGGAGGCGCGCCTCGGGTCCAGCCGCCCTCCCTGCCGCCGATTCCATCGCCGCCCGGAGCCGCCCGAACTCGATGGCGTAGACCGCGTAGAGCAGCTCGTCCAGGCTTCGGAATTGGAGGTAGAAGCTCTGCGGAGCCACCCCCGCCGCTCGGGTCACTGCCCGGATGCTGAGATCCCCTTCCCGTTCAGCGGTGCTGAGGAGGCGTCGGGCGGCCTCGATCAGCTCATCCCGGAGCAGGCTGCCCTCCCCTCGGCGGTGGCGGGATCGCATTGGCGGCAGACGTCCGGCTTGACTAACCATACGGATGTCTACATACTATCACCAGACGGGCGTCTACTTATCTGGAGAGCATCATGGACCAACCCCTCGCTGTCACCCGGATCACCCACAGCTGCCACCTGATCGAGATCGGAGGTATGGTGGTGCTCACCGACCCCTGGTTCTCGGAGCGAGCCTTCTACCATCCCGGCGAGCCGGTGGCGATGCGCGTGGACCAACTTCCGCGGCTCGACGCCGTCCTCATCTCCCACCATCACTACGACCACTGCGACTTGCGGGCCCTCTCCGCGTACCGGGATCGGACGGTTCCGATGGTGGTCGCCGCCCCAGTCGCGCCCCGAGCCCGCGCCGCCGGGTTCACCGATGTCCGCCCCCTGGACCCATGGGCAGCCACGAGGGTCGGGGACCTGACCATCACCGCCGCTCCCGCGAGGCACGGCGTCTACGAGATCACCTTCGTGATCTCCGCAGGCGGGCGGGGAGTCTACTTCGCCGGTGACACCATGCTGATCCCGGAGCTGAAGACGCTGCCCGAGCGCTTTCCCCGCTTCGACCTCAGCCTGCTCCCGACCAACGGGCTCCAAATCCGCCCGCAACTCAATAGGCAGGTGGTGATGAATGCCGAGGAGGCGGCCGAGTTGACCAGCATCCTGCGTCCCGGTCTGACCGTCCCTCACCACTACGCGTTCACCGGGGGCTGGCTCGGTGATGCGCTGGTGACCTGGAGTGACCGCGACCCCAGCCACCTGGTCCAGGCGGTGCAGCGCCTGGCCCCGGAGTCGCCGGTCCGCATCGTCTCGCCGGGCGAACGCCTGACCGTTGCGCCGGCCGCGTGAAGGCGGGAGGCGGCGCCAGCGTGGGGCGAGTACCGGCTGAGCGATCTCCGCCGCCAGCCATGCCGGGGTGACGCCCACGCCGGCATGGACGACGTGACGGACGCCCGCGCCGATGAACGCCATCACCTCATCTTTGCTTCGCCGTCGGAAATCTCCTCACGCTCGCTCGGCGCGTGGCTGGCTTCGCCTCGTGCGGGCAGCACTCACGCGTCCTGCATCGACTAGGACCTTGTGGAGGAGGTACTCGATCTGGGCATTGGTGCTGCGGAAGTCGTCGGCGGCCCACTGAGCCAGGGCATTGTAGAGCCTCGGATCCAAGCGCAGGAGGACGGACTTCCTCCGGGCGGTGCGAGCGTCGGCGATGCCGACCAGCTGACCCATCAGTACAGCGTGCCGGCGTTGACAATCGGCTGAGGGTCGCGGTCGCTGCAGAGAACGACGAGGAGGTTGCCCACCATCGTGGCCTTGCGCTCTTCGTCGAGCTCGACCACGGCATCTTGTGAAAGCCGGTCCAGAGCGAGCTCGACCATGCCGACGGCGCCTTCGACGATGCGGTGCCGCGCAGCCACGACCGCGTTGGCCTGTTGAACCCGCAGCATCGCCTGGGCGATCTCGGGTGCATAAGCAAGTCGGGTGAGGCGCGCCTCGAGCACCGTGATCCCCGCCGTGGTGACGCGGCCGGAGATCTCAGCACAGAGCTCACGGTTGATCTCCACCGGGTTGCCGCGCAGCGAGGGGACATCTCGCGCGCCGGCGTCGTAGGCGTAGCCGCTGGCGACGTGGCGGACGGCGGCTTCGGCCTGGACTCGTACGTACGCCGCGTAGTCGTCGACCGCCAGCAGGGCACGGGCCGCGTCTCCGACCCGCCAGACGACCGCCGCAGCGATCTCAATGGGATTTCCGTCGGCGTCGTTGACCTTCAGCATCCCGGTCTCGTGGTTCCTGATGCGGGTGGAAACTCGGGTCCGGCGGCTGACGGGATGCACCCACCAGAGGCCCGACCGGCGAACCGTACCGAGATAGCTCCCGGCCACGCGGAGAACCACCGCTTCGCCGGGGCTGAGCGAGAGAAGCCCCCGCAGGGAGGCGATGGCGAGCACCAGGAGCGCGGCCCCGACGCCGAGAAGCTCGCGAGGTATCCCCGCGGGCTCGGACAGCCCGTACAAACTGCGCGCGACGAGTGAGGCCCCGACTATCAAGAGAACCGCGCCGAGGGGACCCATGGCCCAGCCCGAGAGGGCCATGGCGTGGCGCTCAGCGAGGTCGTCTGTGGAATCCGCGATCCTGATCTGGATCGGGTCTGACGGCGTAGCCATGGGTGACCTCCCGAGCTTGAGGTTGACACTGGGCTTAGCCAGATGATATCACATAGCTATGCCGACTGCCACCCGCGCTCGCCACGGGGAAACCTCTGATCCCGCCGCCGGTGCCGCCATATCGGTCAGCCACCTGACCAAGCGCTTCGGCGAGCGCACGGCGTTTGAGAACGTCTCATTCGAGGTCGCGGGCGGAGAGGTCTTCGGCTTCCTGGGTCCCAATGGTGCCGGCAAGACGACCACGGTGCGGACGCTGGGGACCCTGATCGCCCCGACGTCCGGGTCTGCGGTGGTGGCGGGGGTACCCCTCTCGCCGGCCACCGGCAATGAGATCCGGAGGCTCATCTCCATCATGCCGGAGAACCCCGGGCTGTACCTCCGGCTCACCGTCCAGGAGAACCTGGAGCTCTTCGCCGGACTCTACGGGCTGCACCCGGCCGGCCCCCGGATCGCCCACGCTCTGGAGGTGGTCCACCTAGAGCGACGCTCCAGAGACCTGTGCCGCAGCCTCTCCAAGGGCCTGCGGCAGCGCGTAGGACTTGCCCGAGCGCTGTTGAGCGACCCGGCGATCATGTTCCTCGACGAGCCCACCTCCGGGCTGGACCCGGTCGCCGCTCGGGAGGTGCACGAGCTGATCGACGGCCTGCGCCGGCGGGGGGTTACCGTGTTCCTCACCACTCACCGCCTCGAGGAGGCCGAGCGGCTCTGCGACCGCGTGGCCATCCTGAACACCCGGCTGCGCATCGTCGGCCGTCCCGATGAGCTCAGGACCCGCCTCTTCAGCGGAGCGCTGGAGGTGGAGACGGCGTTGCCCCTCCCAACTCCGGAGATGGTGTTCAACGGCGAGGCGGGAGTCCAGGGATGGCGTTCCCAGGGCACCGCGTCGTACGTGCTGAGCGTGGCCGACCCCAGGGCTGCAGCCCCCGCGGTCGCCCGCGCCCTGGTGGCCGCCGGCGCTGATGTGGTGTCGATCGCGGCAGCGCGCCACTCGCTGGAAGACGTCTACCTCCAGCTGGTCGACGAGGACCCGGAGGCACGGCGATGATCGGACTCGACATGGGACGGCTGGCCGCCGTGGCGCGAAAGGAGATTCGTGAGTACCGCCGCACGCCATTCATCGTCGGCGCCATGCTGGTACTGCCTTTCGTCTTCTTGATCAACCCAGCGATCGTCATCTTCGTGCTCAGTGCCGCTGTCAAGCCCGCGGCGGTCGCCAAGGAGGTGGGCTCGACGTTCCTTGTCCTCCTGATCGTGCCGGCGGTCATCCCCGCCACCATCGCCGCGTACTCGGTGGTCGGAGAGCGGGACCAGGGAACCCTGGAGCCGCTGCTGACCACGCCGGTGCGACGCGGAGAGATCCTGATCGGCAAGGCACTGGCCCCGGTCATTCCCTCGGTCGGGCTCGCCTACCTCCTGTTCGCCCTGGTCGTGATCCTCGCCCACTTCTTCGCCCAGAACCCCGCCGTGCCAGCAACTCTGAGCGAGGGCTCGCACATTCTCGCCCAGGCGCTGTTCACCCCACTGCTCGCTGTCTGGTCGATTGGGGTCGGCACCGCCATCTCGGCGCGAGCCAGTGACGTGCGGGTTGCTCAGCAGCTGGGGACCCTCGCCAGCGTGCCGCCGCTGGCGGTAACAGCCCTTGTGTCGTTCCAGATCGTGCCTCTGGGCGTCTGGACGGCGGTGGGGTTCGGGCTCGGGTTGCTGGTCATCGATATCGTCATGTGGCGCGTGGTGGTGGCCATGTTCGACCGGGAGCGGTTGATCACCGGCTCCCATGCCGCGAAGCCAGTAGCCGTGAGCCCCAGTGGCCTCCCGGCCGGGACCGTGCGGCGGATTCAGAGCCTCGGAGGAGTTGAGGATGGCCGCGGCCACACTTAGGCTTTCCCGCATATGGAGCGGGCTCGGGATCGGCTTGCAGGGGGAGACCTGGAAGATAGTCCTCGACGGCACCGTGGTCGGCAGGATCGCCAACCAGGAAACCGTGGAGATCACGCTGCGCAGAAGCTGAGGAAACGGATAGCGAGATGCGGCGCGCTAGGACATCCCGGGGCGTCAGGCTCTTACCCATCAGAGGAGGCAGGCGCAAGTCATGCCCGTAGCGTCGCGAGCAGCAGTCATGGTGGCAAGCATTGGTAGCAGCACCCACCACGGTGCCGACATCGTCGTCGGCATCGTGGTCGGGGCTCTGTTGATCGTCTCTGTTGTGTGGTACCTCCTATCACGTCGTGGTCGAGGAGAAGGCCATGATGCCCGTGGTGCTCCCGGCACACGCGTTGATGAGTTGCGGGGGCGCACAAGCGCAGGAGGAACGAACGTGGCTGAGGCGACGCTGAGGCTGTCCCGGGGATATGCTGGCAACCCGATCAGTGGATTGCTGAGTGGCAAGAAGGAGAGGTGGAACATTGCACTTGACGGGAGGGTGGTTGGGCAGCTCGCCTACGAGGAGATGGTCGAGGTGTCTCTGGCGCCCGGTCATCACAGCCTGCGAGTTGGTCAAGGACGCCATCTCAGCGCCCGGCGTTCCTTTGACGTGGCGGAGGGTGAGGTGGTGAGCTATCGGTGTCACGGCCCTCGCTACCCACCGGTGTTCGTGGTAGGGGCGATCAAGCCCGATCTCTGGATCGCGCTCAGGCGAGAGTAGCAGCGAGTCGCTCGACCGTCTCCGAGCGTTGCTTCAAGCCGTCGCCGCCGTGCGCCGTCCGTCCGAGACAGCCAGAAGATGTCCGCTGCACGCAGCCGCTCGGCGCCCGCCGCCCACGGCGTCGGCGTCGAGTCCGGCTCGCTGAACCCGTGGATCTCCGCCGCCACGTCCTCCGCCGTGATCCCATTCCTCTCCTCTGCGGATCGACACAACCGGTTGCGATCTCTTCGTTCTGAGCCGGACCGGTGTCGATCGTCTCCCACCAGGCCGCCGTCTCGTACATCCGCCTCACGTACAGGTGGCTACCGATTCGACGCTCGAGCTCGTTGACGAACGCGTGCTCCTCCTCGCCGGGCATCGCCCACCCGATCTGGCCGTGCTCGTCCTCGACGCAGCCGTCGAGCGAGGCGATCGCTGAATAGATCAGCTTCGCCATGTCACTTCCTCCCCGTCATGAGAATCGCAAGCCATGTATCAGATCCTGACCTGTGAGGTGCCTCCATGACGTCCGCCGGTGGTTGGGCTCATCCTTCTCGCGCTGTCGGCCACCGCTGATCCAGGCGACCGGCAGGGGACCGCTCCTTGCCCGGCGTCCATCCGCCGCCGTCGATGGTGGGGGAGGGGGAGGGGGAGGGGGAGGTGTGGCCGAGGGAGCGGAGAACGTGGTCGACCACACCGCTGACGTAGCCCTCGCGGTAGCCGCGATGGGCCACGAACCGCCGGTAGAAGAGCGGGCCGCCGAGCAGGTCGACGGCAAGTTCGATGTCCGCCTCGGCGGGGATCTCGCCCCGGTCGCGGGCGCGGGCCAGGAGCAGGCGAAGGGGCTCGCGGCGGTGTTCCGTCAGGTCTGCATGCAGGCTCTTCAGCCTGGGGTCACGCTCGGCGGCATCCATGAAGGCCGCGAGGAGCCCGGGGAAGTGCTGCTGGTCGAGCAGGCGCTCAAACGTGGAGAGAAGTTCCACGAGACCGCTGCGGAGATCGCCGGTTGCCGGCAGGGGGATCGGCCGGAAGCTGGCGTCCATGGCATCCACCAGGAGCTCGCCCGCTGACCGCCAGCGCCGGTAGAGGGTTGGCTTGCTGGCACCAGCCCGGCGGGCCACCGCCTCCATGCTGAATCCGGCCAGGCCACGGTCCGCGAGCACCTCGAGCGCGGCGGTCAGCACGCGGTCGCGGGCGTGAGTCCCCCGGAGAACCGGCCTGCGGGTCTTCTCCTTGATCGGCCCGGCTGCGAGCTCGCCCTCCGCATCGGCCACTTGACGTGCACTCATCGATACGGTATCGTAGCACCGATATCGATACGGCGTAGGATCGATCGGAATATGGAGCCCGCGATGTCCCGCATCCCGGGGGTCTCGGCCGGAACCGCTCCCGTCAGCGTCCGGCTGGCCTACTTCTTCACCCGCCGCGCCCTCTCGCGGCTGACCGGGCGTGCCCCCGAAGGGATGCTCGCGCCCCTTGAGCTCTATGCCCACCTGCCCGGGCTGATGCGCGCCTACGGTTCCCTCGAGCAGGCAACCGCGAAGCTCGACCGGCTGCCCAGGCGGCTCAAGGGGCTGGCCTGGCTCAAGACCGCGACCGTCACCCGGTGTGACTACTGCATCGACCTCGGCTCGCAGGTGGCGCGCCTCTGGGGCGTCAGCGACAAGGAGCTGCTCGCCCTTCCCCGTCACCGCTCGAGCGGACTGTTCTCCGATGTCGAGAACCTGGTGCTCGACTACGCGGTCGGGATGACCCGCACCCCGGTCGAGGTGCCCGACGGGCTCTTTGGCAGCCTGCGCAAGCATCTCGACGACCGCCAGCTGGTGGAGCTCAGCCACGTGATCGCCATGGAGAACATGCGGGGCAGGTTCAACCTCGCCCTCGGCATCGGCGCCGTGGGGTTCAGTGAGGGGATGGTCTGCGCGCTGCCGGCGACCGTCGATCAGGCGGCGGGAGGTGCCCCGTGAGACCGGGAGTGGTGATCCCGGTTGCAACCGGTCGGTGCAACCCGAGCTCGACACGGAGAGGACCCGTAACACGGCCGGGACGGCGACGAGGTTGCCGCCCTGCTCGTGACTCTCGGCCCTGAGGTGGAGACGGTGACCTCCGAGATCGCGATCGAGGCGGCGCGGATGTGGTCGCAGTGCCCCGACCCGTCGTTGGCCGGGCGATGATGCCTCGCTGCGGGCAGGATGCGTGGGGCGACCGTCTGGACGGCGGACCGCACCTGGGTCGGCCAATCCCATGGCGTTGTCGTCAAGCTCCTTCGCTGATCGCGGTCAAGACGTTGGCCATGGAGCCGGTCCCGGGCCATCTCGAACACGCTACCGTTCCCATTTGGGGCAACGCCTTGCCAGGGCGTGGGTCGTGGGTTCGATTCCCGCCGGTAGCATGGTTGCTGGAGTGGTTTCCTGATGGACATCGCCGCGGTTCGGGCGGCTTTCGATGAGCAGATGCGCCGCCACCCGCCAGCGGAGCCGGGTGGTCGGATAGAGCTGGGAGCACGCGTCACCCGGGTCCTCGCCGAAGGAGGCGGCTGGAACGGGGTCGTCTGGAGTGACCTCAGCGACGGTGATGCCGACGAGGCCATCGCCGCCGAGATCGAGCGATTCGCCGCTGCGAACCGGTCGTGGGAATGGAAATACTATTCCCATGACCGACCCGTTGACCTGCCTGAAAAGCTGGGGAGTCCCCCCTCACCACCACGATCGCCGCCTGCCCGCCGGCCACGATGGCGGCGACGCCGTCGCCGGTCGTCCCGAGGGCGGCCACCAGCGAGCCGGCCTTGACCCCGGGGAGCCCTTCTCGATGGCGGCGACCGCCGGGACGGCGGAGGCGGTGGCCCCCGGGAGGGCCCCGACTCCTCAGTTCGCCGCTCTCCGGCTCAGCGCAGCTCCTGAATGCGGACCAGGTTCCCGGCAGGGTCCCGGACGGCGCAGTCCCGCACGCCGTACGGCTGCTGGGTCGGCTCCTGCACCACGTCGGCACCGCTCGCCGCGACGCGCTCGAATGTGGCGTCAAGGTCGTCGGTGGCCAGGAGGATCCAACCGTAGGTGCCCTTCGCCATCATCTCGGTGATCGTGCGACGCTCCTCGGCGGTGATGCCGGGGTCGGTGGCGGGTGGGGCGAGAAGGATGGAGGTGCTCGGCTGCCCGGCCGGGCCGACGGTGATCCAGCGCATCCTGCCTCGGCCCACGTCCTTCCTGACCTCGAAGCCGAGGACGTCGCGGTAGAAGGCCAGGGAAGCCTCCGGGTCGTCGTGGGGGAGGGAGCTTGCATGAATGGTGATGCTCATGGGGTCAGGCTACCTCCGCCCCGGCGAGCGGCGCTTCTCGAATCCTGATGGGTCGCGTCACCGGGCTGGCCACGCAGGCGGGGAGAGGCACGGCACGGTGGCGCCCGCCGGCGGGCATCCGCAGGCCGCCCATCCGCACCGGCCCCTCCCCGGCCGGGGAGGGGCCGTGCACGCCGCCCGCGAGGTTCGTGCCAGTTCGCGGGAGGGGTCAGGCGAGCCGGTGGCGCAGCCACCAGAAGGTGAGCCCGCAGAGGGCCAGCGCGGCCGCCAGGAAGATGCCCAGCTCGGCCCACTGGAATGGCCAGAAGCGGCTGGCCGGCTGGTAGGTGACGAGCGTGTGGAAGGTTGCGGAGAGCTTGTCCTGACAGGTACGCAGCGCCACCAGCGGATTTGCTGCCGGTCCCGCACTGGCCATCTGGTGGAGCCCAGGGCAGGCGTGCAGCACGTACTCCCCGGTCAGGGCGCGGCCCGACGGGTTGACCACCGAGGTCGAGAAGATCCATGCGTTCGGGATGTGCACCAGGGGAGGGGTGAGCGAGAGGGTGCCCGCCGACGCGTCCAGGCTGAAGCCCGGCCGGGCTGTCAAGAAGGGGAGGAGCTCGTGGAGCGGCGAAGCCAGATTCGGGCGCACCCAGCTCGTGACCGCGATGCGCGACACCGCGAATCCCACGAGCGTGGCACCCATCGCCGCGACCGTCCGGCGCAGCAGAGCGCCGGCCGCCACCCCGAGCGCGAAGGCGAATGCCGCGTAGCCGATCGCGACGAAGCCGTGGACGCTGAAGTTCACGGGGTCGAATGTGCTCTGGCTGGCCGCATCCAGCGGGCCGTCCCACCAGTCGACGATCCAGGCGAGCAGCGCCGCCAGTGTCACCGCGGCCAGACCGAGCAGGGCGAGCCGCACCGCCAGCCAGCGCCGTCGGGTGATGCTCTGGGTCCAGGCGACGCGGAAGGTGCCGGTCTCGAGCTCACGGGCGAGGATCGGTGTGCCGAAGAACATCCCGATCACCGCGGGGGTGATGATCGCGATGATCGGCACCAGGGCCTGCAGCCCCCGATCGACCTCGAAGACCGGGTTCGCCGCCGAGCTGCAGTTCCCCGTGGTGGCGCAGGTCGCCTGGAAGGCCTCGTTGACCTGGGCGAGGTGGGGGCCGGTCAGGGCGAGCACCACGGCGAGCGCCGTGAGCAAACCGAACGCCACGGCGGCCTCGGTGCGGAACTGCCGGAGTGTCAGCCGGATCACCGATGGATCTCCAGGTGCGGCCGCCGTTCGTGCTCACGGGGGTGGGTCATGTACGCGAGGACGAGATCCTCGAGGTCGAGCTGCTCCACCGTCCATGCGGGATCGAGGATGGGACCGTCGGTCCGCACGATGAGCGTGCTCTGGCGGTCGGTCTGGCTCTCACCTATGAGCAGCAGGTCACCGGGCAGAGCACCACGGGCGTGGCGCGGGCCGGTCAGCCGGTGGTGCGTCGCGAGCAGCTCCTGGATGTCACCGGCGACCTGGACACGCGAGTCGACGAGGACGACCACGTAGTCGCAGACCCGCTGGAGGTCCGCGACGATGTGGGAGGAGAGGATGACGCTTGCGCCATGCTCGGCCACGCCTTCCATCAGACCTTTGAGAAACTCTCGACGTGCGAGCGGATCGAGGCTCGCGACCGGTTCGTCGAGGACCAGCAGGTCCGGTCGTTTGGCGACGGCGAGAGTGAGGGCCAGCTGGGCGCGCTGACCACCCGAGAGCTGGCCGGCCTTCCGGCGGGGGTCAAGCCCGAGCCGTCCCAGGCGCTCCTCCGCGAGCCTGGCATCCCAGCTCGGGTTCATCCAGGCCCCCAACCGCAGGTGATCGCCGACCGAGAGCCCCGTGTAGGTCGGGGCATCCTGGGCGACGAAGCCGATGCGGGCCAGCTGCGCCGAGGTCGTGCCGGGGCGCCCGCCCAGGACGCTCAGCGAGCCGGTGGTCGGCTGCAGCAGGCCGACGGCCAGGTGCAGCAGGGTCGTCTTGCCGGCACCGTTGGGCCCAACGAGCCCGACGACCCTGCCGGCGGGGATGGCGAGCGTGCAGTCCGAGAGCCCCCAGATGCGGCCGTAGCGCTTGCCGAGGCCGTTCGCCTCCAGAGCCACGGTCACGCTACCCCCTCCGCGGAGGCGGACCGAACGACATCGCGAAAGATCGCCTCGATGCTCTCGTCGTCGAGGCCGGCCCGCCGGGCCTTCGCCAGCCAGCGCATCAGGTCCTGACGCAGCGGGCCGTGGGCGGCCAGCGAGTGGTCGCCCAGGGTCTTGGCGACGAAGATCCCGATGCCGGGTCGGGCGGCGACCAGGCCGAGGTGCTCCAGCTCCCTGTAGGCCTTCAGCACCGTGTTCGGGTTGATGGCCATGGCGGCGACCGCCTCCTTCACGGTCGGGAGCTGGTCACCCACCTCCAGAAGGCCGAGCCGGAGGGCGTGCCGGACCTGCTGCACGATCTGCTGGTAGGGGGGGACCCCCGACCGGGTGTCGAGATGGAACTCGATCATCGGCGCCTCCGGCATCGGATGGACTGGTCACCTAGCGCACTAGGTAGCTAACCATGCCAGAGATCTGCGCACCTGTCAAGGCCTGGGCGCTGCCCGAGCCGGGATGCCTCCGGTGCGGCTCGCGGAGAGGGCCATGCCGCCCCACGTGGTCCGGGGTGCGACACCGTGGCCGCCGGTCGCGACGAGGCGCGGCTCACGGGCGAGCAGCGGTGACGGGCGAGCGCGAGCCTCAGCGGGCAGCCCCGGAGCCGGCGCAGCGGAGGGCGCGGCACCACCGTGACGAGCTCTTCGCCGGCTCGTGGCGCGTGACGGCGGGTCTCAGCGGCGGGAGGGAAGGTGCCGGCGCAGCCGCACCAGGAGGCGGACCATCTCCTCGGCCACCTCGTCACCGCTCACCCTGGGGTTGTTGTAGACGGCGTACTCCTTGGTGACGAGCAGCGACAGGTAGTCGACCAGAGTGCTCTCGTCGTCCTTCACCATGAGGTAATCGGGGTGCGATTCGTTGTACAGAACGACCCCGGCCTCCGAATCGAGGCGGCTCCGGGCCGTGCCCGGCCGCGGATCGGGGGCGAGGCTCGGCAGGGCGGTGCTGCGCCGGCGGTCCGGCCGCGCGGTGGGAAGCGGAGGGTCCTCCGACGCGAGACGTGGTTCCAGCTCGTCGAGATCGGGCGGCTCCGGCGGCTGCAGCGGCTCCCACGCTGCGCTGCCGTTCCCGGCCGGCAGGCCTGAGCCAGGCGGCTCGCCGGTGCCGGGAAGGCGGAGGTGGTCGGCCTCGACCGCGAAGAGGGCGCCCTCCCCGGGCTCGTCGCCCACGGGGGCGCGCATGGGGTTCTCGAGGTCGGCGAGCTCCCGGAGCACGCGGCTGAAAACCCTGCGGATGAGGTCCGAGACGCGTTCCGCAACGGCCTCGTCGACATCGCGGGCCACCCTCTCGATCGCTCGCTGGACCACCGGCTCGATGCGGCGGATGGCGTCGACGAAGATCGGGAACGCGTTGCCGTCCCGGATGATGGCGCGCCGTCCCGCCGTCTGCACCAGGGCGTCGAACCCGATCTCGCCGGACACCCTGTCCGTGTCCCACGGGGCGCGGTCGAACTCCTCCAGGTCGCAGAGGTCATCGATGATGGTCACCCCGCCCCGTCCCACCACCGACACCCGGCGGAGCCGATCGGACCGGGGCGCGACGTAGAGGTTGAACTCAAGCCGCCCCCACAGCGTGCCGAGGGCGGGCAGCTCGAGCCGGACGCCCTCGGGTCGCTCGGGGGTCACGGTCTCGGACGCCCGTCCCTCGATGACCTCGATGGCGTAGTCGCCCCGCGCCAGGGCCGGTCCGCGTCGCCGCCGGAAGTAGTCGACCACCTTGCGCAGGGTCAGCACCCGGAGCACCTCGGGGTCGAGGTCGGTGATGTACGCGGTGGTCCCGGGCAGGTCGCGCGCGTGGCGCCGATCGTCGGGTTCCAGCGTCGCGACGGCCTCGCCGCGGACCAGGCGCAGCGCGTGGGTCCGGCTCTCGCCGAGCGGCCGGCTCAGGATGTCGCAGCGTCCACCGAGCTGCTGGAACGCGAGGATGCCGATCGCCTTCTCGCCGATGGTTCGGGGATCGCCGGCCTTGGCGGAGTCGAACAGGTTGCGGGCCACCTGGCGCAGGCGCTCCAGGTCCATCCCGCGACCGTCGTCGGCGACGGCGATGACGGGCCGGCGCCCCCGCCGGCGCAGCACCACCCGGATGCGCCCACCCCTCCAGGCGGGGCCGGCCTCCGCGTACTCGTCGGCGGCGTTGGAGACGAACTCGTTGAGGGCGTCCTTGGGATCCTGGTACGCCTGGCCCGTGACGAGCACGGCCTTGGCCAGGTCACCGATCCTCAGCCGGACCTTCTCAGCGGGCATGGCTCACCGCTGCGCCCATCATCGGCGCATGGTATCCCGCCGCCACGGCGGGCGGTGGCCGCCGCCGATCGGAGCAAGCCCTCCCGGGTGGAGCGGGACCCTGGAGAGGCACATCCCCGCCGCGCGCCGCCCGGTGCGGGCCCTGACCGCGGCCCGATTGGCCGCCCCGAACCCGCTGGGGGGACCGGCCGCGGGAGCCCAAGCGCGAGTGGCGCCGCAGCGACTCTGCAGGGTCGCCACGCCGCCGACCTGGTCCGCATGCTCACGGCGGTCCCCGGCCGGGGACCGCCGTGACGCCTCGGGTCCAGTTCAGTGCTGAGAGAGGCTAGGTGGGGGGACGAGGGATGGGGCGCCATGGCCGCCGCTGCGGCTGGGTGGGTTCCCGACCTGGTCGGGGCCGCGGCCGCGGTGGCACCCTTCCCGACATGAGCTGACGATCTTCGAGGCCTACGGCCGTCTGGGTGGGCACGTGAACGCCGTCCGCGTCGACATCGGTGCGCCGGCCCACCACGTGGACACCGGCGTCATCGGCCACACCGAGACCCGCGACGGCCGAGGGTCGAACCCGGACGAGGTTGTCGATCTCGATCTCGCCGCGGAACCGGTCGATCACCCGGCTTGCCCGGCTGATCTCATCGAGCGAGTCGACCTCGCCGCGGACACTCACCGCGCCATCGTTCACGATCACGGACAGCGAGACGCCATCGGCGGCGAAGGTCTCGACCAGGGCCTCCCGCAGCCGGGCACCCAGCTCGCTGACCTCGCTGCGACGCCCCCGCGAGGCGCCGGCCACCAACAGCACCATGTCGTACACGGACATCGATTCCTCCACAGCCAACCACCGTTCACCGTCCTCGGTGGCGGACGCGAGACAGGTGAGTCTCGCCAGCCTGATCGCTCGGTCTCGCAGAGCTCATAGGGACAATCTGCGCTGAACGGTCACATCATCCGTCCGCGTCGACGCCCCGTCTGTCCGCTGGCGCACAGACGGCCGCCGGCGCGCAGAGCGGTGCGCGGTGCGCGGTGCGCGGTGCGCGGTGCGCGGTGCGCGGTGCGCGGTGCGCGGTGCGCGGTGCGCCGCTCCCCCGATGGCCCTCCGCGCGGCCCGTGACGGCGACGCCCGCGTCTCCCAGCCCGCCCACCAGCTCAGCTGCGGAGCCGCGTGATCGCGCGTATCATGGCGTGTGTGCGCACGGCGCAGCTCGAGGAGGAGGCGGCCATGAGCGAAGATCAGGGGGATGCCAGATGGAGCGTCGCCGAGTGGCACGGCAAGATGCTCCTCGATCGCAACGGCGAGAAGATCGGCAAGCTCCAGGACGTCTACGTGGACGTGGAGACCGACGAGCCCCAGTTCGGCACGGTCAAGGAGGGCTTCGTGAGCCGTCATCTGACCTTCGTGCCGCTGGGAGGGATTCGGATCGGCCCCGACGACCTCCAGGTCGCGGTGACGAAGGACCAGGTTCGCTCCGCCCCCGACATCGAGCTGCACGGGGAGGAGCTCAGCCAGGCCGACGAGTCCACGCTCTACCACCACTTCGAGCTGAACTACACCGCGCCGACCACTCCGAGCGGACGCCGCCTCGCCCGCCGCTGATTGCATCTGGGGCCCCTGGTCACAGGGCGGGGGGGATGGAGAGCTATGACATCACCGTCCATGGCAGGACGGTGGGCGCGGTCAAGACATCCCACGGCCCTGGGCCGTCAAGGGAGTGTGGCTCGAATGGCTACGCGTACCCGATCGTTGAGCAGCTAGGGGACCGGACGGTCCACTGCGACCCTGAGAATGATGTCACAGAGTTACAAAGGGGCCTGCCGTGAGCAACTTCGTTCCAAGCGCCCAGGTCACACATGGGAAT
>JAKABA010000360.1 GCA_021802115.1 bacterium
AAGGCGGCTCCTCCCCCCCAGCCCGACGGGACCCAGGAAGTGGTCTGAGACATCCAGGTGCAGGTGCTCTGAGAAGGCGAAGCGGGCCACCGATCCAACCAGGACCACTACTCGAGCCGGCGAGGCCAGTAGCACCCGCTCCAGATACAGGGTGGCGCAGGTGCGCAGGGCGGACCAGACCGGTTGCTCCCCGATGCTTTCGCAGTGGACCACCTCGGTGAGGGCGTATCCGACGCCCGGGGTAACCGGCGGGGGCAGGACCTCTTCCGCGCGGGCCCGGGCCCACTCCCAGTACCGGACCGGCTTGCCCTGTTTGCCTTGGCTATCCACCGGGTACACACCCTGGGCGATGCCGGGCAGCTGGCCCTTGTCGAAGCCGCCGTCCTCCCAGTCCAGGAGGTCCTGGTCCGGGGAGGCGACATTGGGCCCAGAGGGGTCGGACAGGGCGTCCCATCCCCCGGCCGTGCTGGAGCTCACAAAGAGCAGCGGCGCCTCGGTCAGGTGGCCGACCCACGGGTCGGGCACCCAGTGCCCCTGGTGCGGTCCCCCAGGACCCACGGCGACGTCATGGCAGGCGAGTTGGTACCCGTCCTCCTTGAGGCACGCGGAGAGGATCGGGCAGCGCATGATCTCCACGGCCAACTCCCTTGAGGCGCCGCTCAGGTGACTGGGCATCCTGGTTCCTCCTCCTGCGATCACACCCTGGCGCCGCTCCGCCGGCACGGAGCCGCGGGCGACAACGAACGTTCCCCGCCGGGATCCCCGCCCTGGGTCGGGGAATCACGGCTGGCAGATCTCGCAATCGTGGGCCTCACCCCCGCACTCCACCCGGGCGAAGCCGCGCAGCTCGGCCCGGTGATCCGCACAGTGCTTGATGAAGTCCCTGGTCCAGAACTGGCCCCTGGAAGGCGTCCCGGAGATGTGCGGGCAGGTCGCCCGGTGGAGGATCAGGTAGTCCGGCGTGGGCTTGCGAGCTGTGTTGAGGACGAAGCCTCCCGGGTGCTGGGCCACCCAGGTGAGGTACGCGCGGTCGTCGTCTATGAAGGTGGTCATGCCCCAGCCCTCCGGAGGCTGACCGGCCGGGCCCCAACTGGGATGCCGGAACCGGTCCCTTCGCGGGGCTGCGGTGCCGGAAGGCGCGCCCTGCGCTCGCGAAACCCCAACTCCACGGCCGCCTACCCCGCCCCGCCGTCTGCCGAACTGGTACCGCCGGTGACCAGTCCGCGCTGGGCAGCCTCGTCGTATGCCCGCCCCACGAGGTGCAGGACATCGTCTCTCGGGTCGACGCTCGTGCCCTGCCCCACGCGGCCAGGTTCCAGGAGCGCGTCGAGCTCCCTCAGCGTCCGGGGAGCGCGTCTGGCGAACACTGACCGATACACCGCCAGGTGGGGTCCGCTGCCATCCAGGAACAGGCAGGCGAGACTCATGTCGCCGGGGATATAGATGCGCAGCGTCTGCATAGCTCTGCCCTGGACGGACACCAGCCGGGCCGCCTTCCGGTCCTCCAGGGCCCGTGCCCAGCCGATCAGGCGGGCCCCGGCCTCCCGGCTGGCGGGGGTGCCGGCCGCCTCCACCGCGCGCCGGAACGCGTCCGCCCCCTCCTCGTCGATGGTGGCGCTCCCGGCAGCGCTGGTGGCGGCGATCTCCGCCGGCCGCCGCTCCGGCTCGACACGATGGGGCACGACCACCAGTTCCCCGGCGACGCTGTAGCCCCCGACCGCCACCAGGTCGATCAGCAGGTTGGGGGCGATCCCCTCGAGGTAGCTCACCAGTCGAGGCAGCTCGGGAGGGACTGCGTCCAGCACCAGCACCAGGCGGAAGCGGCCCTCAGCCAGGTTGTTGCTGACCGCCTCTCGGAACTGGGACTCGTCGAACTGGCCCTGGGCGGCGGTGCGGCCCGCGGCCGCCAAGGAGGTGAAGTCCCGGCGCCGAAGGTGGTCGCCGAGAATGCGCTCCTCCAGATCGTCGTACGACATGTGGTCCAGGAAGGCGGCGTAGGAGAGGATCTGGGCCACCACGGCGCGGCGAGCCTCCGCGTTGGAGGCGAGCTTGAGCTCTATGATGGCGAGGTCGCCGGTGGGGTCGATGGCCAGCAGGTCGGCGTATCCCGAACCCAGATGCACCTCCCGGCCGACAATCACCAGGGGCGGGGAGCCGGCCAGGGGCAGGAGTTGCGGAGCGTTCTCGACCAAGTCGTGGAGAACAGCCTCCGCGGCGAAGCCCGTGGGCTCCAGCACGGCCCACCCGCCTGAGGATTTATGCCAGATGGAGGTCACACTTCACGCCTAACCACCAAGCCATGGTGGCGCCCACGGAATCGCGGTCGTCACCCCCTAGCGGCCGCTGCCCGGCAGGAGTCAGGCTCCAGTCTCCTCGGCTGGTGTTGTCGAGCAGCCCGACCCGCTTGAGTGAGATTCGGGCCCAGGCGAGGCGGTACTCGATGTGCGTCCTCGGACCGTGCTTGTGAAGGACCGAGCGCTGGGCATCGTCGAACCCGACCAAAGCGATGACTGCCGCTGGGGTCTCGTCGTTAGCGGCTGAACCCCACATTTGGCGGACGACCTGCAGGGTGGGCCGGAGAAGCTCCCGAGCGGTGGGCAGCCTGCGGGTGACCATGGTCGGATCATTTTGCGGGGTGCAGGCTGGTCTCGTCCATGCCCTGGCCCAGCGGACCTCGGAGGGTGACCGAGGTCTTGACCCCAGCCTTCACGGCATCGGAACCCGGCCCTCCCCGGCTACCGGCCCCGGGCGGTTGGGTACCGCCTTATCCGGCGTCGTCGCCTGCGTTGGCGAGCTCCACGTACCTGCAGAGTCCGTTGACCAGGCGCAGCTGGTCCACGGTGTGGCAGCGCGTCCTGAGCAGCGACGGTGACCCGACGATGACCGTGAGCGCCTGGGCCCGCGAGACCGCGACGTTGAGCCGCTCCCGGCTGAAGAGGAAGTCCAGACCGTGAGGCGTGTCCTCGGCGCTCGAGGTGGTGAGCGACACGATCACCACCGCCGCCTCCTGTCCCTGGAAGCGGTCGACGGTCCCCACCCGGGCGCCGCTGGGAAGCCTCGTAGCCAGCCGCGCGACCTGGGCGTTGAATGGAGCCACCACCAGGATGTCGGGGAGCCCGAGGGGGCGCTCGGCACCGTGCCGGTCGACCCAGGTCCGGCCCAGCAGATCGCTCACGACGTCCGCTACGGCGGTGACCTCCTCCGACGACCACGATCGGTTACCCCGATGATCGGTCGGGACCCAGCGCAGGCCGGACCCGGACAGCCATCCTGTCCCCGAGATCGTCTGGAGCTCGCATCCCGGGAGGGCGTGAAGGCGGCCCTCGTAATAGATCTCCGAGATGTACTCGCAGATGGCGGGGTGCAAACGATGGGTGTGGTCCAGAAAGATGCCCAGGTGGGCGGCA
>JAKABA010000361.1 GCA_021802115.1 bacterium
GCCACCGGGTTCGTGGAGAAGCCCGAGCCAGCCCGGGCCCGCCAGATGGTGGATGCCGGAACCCACCTGTGGAACACCGGGCTGTTCGCGTGGCCGGCCCGGCTGTTGCTGGGGGAGATGGCCCGCCTGGCCCCCGAGCTGGAGGCCGCGGTGCGCGCCGCGGTTGCCGATCCCGGAGACTTCGAGCGCGCCTGGGCCGGGCTGCCCTCAGGGGTCATCGAGCGGCTGGTGCTGGAGCGCAGCGACCGGCTGGGGGTGCTCCCCAGCGATCTCCGCTGGTCCGACCTCGGCTCCTACCGCGATCTGCAGAGCGTCGCCGTCGAGGCCGGCCGGGCCGACTCCGATGGCAATGTGGTCAGCGGGCCGACCCTGCTGGAGGACTGCCGGGAGTGCTACGTGGACGCCGCCTCCGGCCGCCTGGTGGTGGTGCTGGGGGCGGAGGATCTGGCCGTCGTGGACACTCCCGACGCGGTCCTGGTCTGCCCGTTGAACCGAGTCCAGGAGGTGTGGAGGGTGGTCGCCCGCCTGCGCCGGGAGGGGCGTCAGGACCTCCTCTGAGCGGCGCCTGGGCAGTCCGCCAGTGCGGTTTTGCGGTCCGTCGGTCCCTACAATTGGGGCGGCCGATTCAGGTCAAGGAGGTGGGATTTGGCAACGCCTGGGATAAGCTTCGGCACCGACGGCTGGCGCGGCGTGGTGGCGGACGACTTCACCTACTCGAACGTGAGGGTGGTGAGCCAGGCGGTGGCGCAATACCTGGAGTCCATGACCGGCAAGGTCGTGGTCGGCCACGACACCCGCTTCTGTGGTGAGCTCTTCGCCGAGGAGGTGGCCCGCGTCCTGGCCGCCAACGGCCGGCCGGTCCTGCTGCTCGACCGGCCGGCGCCGACCCAGACCGCGGCCTGGATGGTGGTGGACTCCCACGCCCTGGGCGGGGTAGTGGTCACCGCCAGCCACAATCCCCCCGAGTTCAACGGGCTCAAGTACAAGCCCGACTACGGGGGCTCCGCGTCCCCCGACATCGTGGCCAGGCTCGAGGAGGAGGTGCGCCGGACCCTGGCGGAGGACTCGGTCAGGACCATGGCCATTGAGGAGGCCCTCAGCCTGGGGCTGGTCGAGCGAGTGGACCCCCGCCCCGCCTACTGGGAGCAGATCGGGCGGCTCGTCGAGCTGGCCCCGCTCCGGGACGCCGGGCTTCACATCCTCCACGATGCCATGTACGGAGCCGGGGCGGGATACATCAAGGATCTGCTCCAGGGCGGCACCACCAGGGTCGACCAGCTCCATTGCGAGCGCAACCCCGGCTTCGGGGGGATGCACCCGGAGCCGATCCCGGGAAACCTGGGGCAGGCTCAGCTGCTGCTGGAGCAGGGTGGCTTCGACCTCTGCATCGCCAATGACGGCGACGCCGACCGGGTGGGGATCTTCGACAACGAGGGGCGCTTCATCGACCAGCTCGAAGTGGCGACCCTGCTGCTCTGGCACCTGTGCGAGAACCGGGGCTGGCGGGGCCCGGTGGTGCGCTCGATCACGATGAGCAAGCGTCTCGACATCCTGGGCCAGCGCTACTCGTGCCCGGTGGAGGAGCTCCCGGTCGGCTTCAAGTACCTGGGGCCGAGGATGCGGGAGCTGGACGCAATCTTCGGTGGGGAGGAGTCGGGGGGCTTCGGCTTCAGGGGGCACATCCCCGAGCGGGACGGCATTCTCAGCGGCCTCATGTTCGTGCAGATGGTGGTGATGACCGGCAAGCCGCTGGCGGAGATCCGGCGCCAGGTGGCGGAGCTGGTGGGGCCGCACGCCTATGCCCGCCGCGACCATCGCTTCCAGAGGGACGTTTACAACAGCGCCCGCGAGCGGCTGCTCCATCGCATGGAGACCCAGCCGCTGGAGCGGGTGGGATCCGAGAAGATCACCTCGGTTCGATCCGACGACGGCTACAAGTACTGGTTGGGGGAGGACTCCTGGGTCCTGGTGCGGATGTCGGGGACCGAGCCGCTGATGCGGGTCTACTGCGAGTCCACGGACCCCGAGCGGGTGCAGCGCCTGCTGGACGACTTCGAGGCTGAGCTGGGGGTGATCGGGGACGTCGCGGATGGCTGAAGTGGCCTGCGATCACCAGCCCGCGCGCCGGGTCGACAAGCCGTGGGGGTTCGAGATCTGGTTCGCGGTCACGCCCAGTTACGCGGGCAAGATCCTCCACATCAACCAGGGCGAGGAGCTCAGCCTGCAGTACCACCAGCGCAAGGACGAGGCGATCACGGTTCTCTCCGGCGACCTGGAGCTGCAGTTGGGTTGGGACCCGGGCCGGCTGGGGACCCACATGCTCAGCTCCGGGGACTGCCAGCACATCCCCCCCCGGATGATCCACCGGATGCGGGCCATGACCACAGTCGAGATCTGTGAGGTCTCGACCCCCGAGCTGGAGGACGTGGTCCGCATCGCCGACCGCTACGGACGCGTGGCCGCGACGCAACCCCCCGAGGCCGCGCCGACGTGATCCTCGCCGGCGCCGCCGCCGAGCCGCTGTCTCGCGGAGATCGCTGAGGGTGGCGCGGAGGCCCGCCGGGGCAGCCGCGCAGCGGCTGGAGGTGGCTGAGGGGTCGCGGGAACTGCCGATGGAGGGAGGGCCGCTGCCGCTCTGGGCCGGCCGGGCGGCGGTCGTGGCCACCGCGGGGCTGGTCGCCGTCACGGTGGGCCTGTCCCGCGACGGAATGCCGTTCCCCCTCGGGATCGCCCTGGTCCTGGCGGCCCTGGCCGCATACGCGCTGTCCTTGCGGCTCGGCCCAACCGGGGCCGGCCGACCGTCGGCCTCCTGGCGCCGGCTGCACCCCGCGCTGGTCCCCGCCACCTGCGTGGTGGGGGCGGTGGCGCTCCTGCGGGCCGGGGCGGGATCCCCCTGGACCTGGGCGGTCCCGGCATGGGCCTGGCTGGTACTCGGGGCCGGCCCCTGGTTGGACCGGTGGACGGCGGTACGGCGGCGGCCCGGAGGCGCCTCGACCGCCCTCTCCGTCCTGCTGGTGACGCTGCCGGTCCCCTACTTCCTGATCGCGCTGACCCCGGGCTTGCCCGCGGCGCTCGCGGCGCTGGCGGTGGGCGGCGGTTGCCTGGTCCCCACCTGGCGGATGGTGCGGCTGTCCGGGCTGGGCGCCGGCCCGGCGTGGGAGCGGGCGGCGATCGTGGCCTCCATCACCGCGGTCGGCCTGACCGTGGTGGCGCACCTCCAGGTGACCAGCCCGCTGCTCCCGGTGGCCACGCTGGTGGGGTGGTACGGCCTGACCGGGATCGCCAGCCTGCGGGATCGCTCCGAGCTGCCATCGTTCGCCGCCTTCGTGGTCCTGGCGGCCGCCATCCTGGCGATCTCCGCCCCCGCCTGAGCCGCCCGACCGAAGGCTGACTCGGGGCCGCCGGG
>JAKABA010000362.1 GCA_021802115.1 bacterium
AAGCTGACCAAGAGCCGCGGCGAGAGCTCTGCCCTGGCCGCCTTCGTGATCTTCCTGGTGATCTACATCGGGCTCGCTCAGATCCTCTTCCCCCTGATCCAGCAGAGCGCCAACCGCCTCTGAGTCAGGAGGCCTGCGCGACCACCCGCGGCCGGAACCGCGTTGGGGTCGGGGCGACCGGACGGTTGGTCTCCACCCCGTAGGATCCCACTCCGCAAGCCCGGCTGACCGCCTCCGCCAGGGAGTCCGACACCGCCACCCGGTAGCGGTCTCCGAGCTCTATCTCATGCACCCCCTGGGCATCGCGCACGTGAAGGACCACCGGAGCCGGGCCGGGGTGGGCGGCCAGGACGGTCGACAGCTCCTCCAGAGCCGCCTCCGACACCACGCTCGGGCGAATGTGCACCACCGAGTCCGGGCTCCAGGCAGAAAGTTCGGGGGCATCCAGCCCGAAGACCTCCTCGGCGATCACCCTGGTCTCCTCGGGCTCGTCGGATCCTGACTCCTCCTGTCCAGGATCCGGCAGCTCCCAGGCCGAGGTCCGCGGATTGACGGATCCTGCCCCCGGGCGGGGGCCCACCTCGACCCGGCCCCTGACCACCACCACGGCGTCGGGATGCATCAACTCCTCGGCCCGACGGAACACCTTGGGGAAGATGACCAGCTCGCACACTCCGCTCATATCCTCCAGGGCGGCGAACGCCATCTGGTCGCCCTTGCCGGTCTGCACCCGCCGGCACTCCCTAAGTGAACCGGCCACCTGCACGATCCGGCCCTCCAGACTCGAAAGGTCCATGATCCTGGTATCGGTCACCGACCCCAACTTGTCCCCGAACTGAGAGAGGGGATGTCGGCTGAGGTACATCCCCAACAGCTCACGCTCCCAGAGCAGCCGTTCCCGCTCGGCCTCCGGGGTCAGCGGCAGCTCCTTCGGCACGGTGAGCCCACCAGTTGGACCTTCGGCGTCGCTCACGTCATCCAGGTCGAAGAGCTGGATCTGCCCGGACTCCAGATCGCGCGCCGCCTGCTCAGCGCGACGCATCGCCTGATCCAGCTCCGCCAGCAGCCATCCGCGGTCACCGAGGGTGTCACACGCACCGCATCGGATCAGGGCCTCCAGCGCCCGGCGGTTGAGGTCGCGGCCCCGGACCCGTTGGCAGAGATCCACCAGAGAGCGGAACGGCCCCCCCTGCTCCCTCGCCGCCACCACCGCCTGGGCCGCGCCCTCGCCCACATTCTTGATCTGCTGGAGGCCATAGATGATCCGGCCCCTCAGCCCCTCGGGCGGATTCTCCTCCTGGAGCACGCTGAACGCCGGCTGTGAGCGGTTCACGTCGGGCGGCAAGACCTCGATCTGCCGCTCCCTCGCATCCAGGATCACCCGCTTGATCCGCTCGAAGTCGCCCGCCCGGCTGTTGAGCAGAGCGGTCATGTACTCCAGCGGGTAGTTCGCCTTGAAATAGGCGGTCTGGTAGCTGATCAGGCCGTAGGCGACCGCATGGGCCTTGTTGAAGCCGTAGCCGGCGAAGAAGTCGATCAGCTCGAAGAGCTCGTTGGCGGTCTTCTCATCGACCCCGCGTCCGGTGGCCCCCTGCATGAACCGCTCGCGCTGGGCCGCCATCTTGCTCTTGTCCTTCTTGCCCATCGCCGCCCGCAGCAGGTCGGCCTCTCCCAGGGTGAAGCCGGCCGCCGCCGAAGCGATCTGCATCACCTGGTCCTGGTAGACGATGATGCCGTGGGTCTCCGAGAGGACCGGCTCCAACTCCGGCAGCAGGTAGGTGATTGGCTCCTCACCGCGGCGTCGGCTCATGTAGAGCTCGATGACCCCTCCCTCGATCGGGCCGGGCCGGTTCAGCGCGTTGGCCGCCGCCATGTCCTCGATCGAATGCGGCCTCATGTCCATCAGAATGCGCCGCCCACCCTCGGCCTCCATCTGGAACACCCCGATGGTGTCCCCTCGCCCCAGGAGTTCGTAGGTCGCGGCGTCGTCGAGCGGGATCCGGTCCAGGTCGGGCCGGGTGCCACGCAGGCGCTCGATGTGGCCCAGCGTCTCCTCCAGCACGGTCAGGTTCTCCAGGCCCAGGAAGTCCATCTTCAGAAGGCCGATCTTCTGGACCCCGTTCATATCGAACTGGGTCACGACCGCATCCTTGTTGGTGGTCGCCCGCTGCAGAGGGACGTAGTCGGTCAGCGGCCCGGGGGCGATCACCACCCCCGCCGCGTGGGTCCCGGCGTTCCGGGAGATCCCCTCCAGCTTCTGAGCGGTGTCGAGCAGCCGGTGGGCCCACTCCTCCTGGCGGTACACCTCGGCCAGCTCCTTGGACTCCTTGAGGGCGCCGGCCAGGGTCATCCCCGGCCTTGTGGGCACCAGCTTGGCCAGGCGGTCGACATCCGGCAGCGGCACGTTCAGCGCCCTGCCGACGTCGCGAATGGCGGCACGGGCGGCCATGGTCCCGTAGGTCACGATCTGAGCCACTCGGTCACTGCCGTACTTGGCGGTCACGTACTCGATCACCCGGCTGCGGCCCTGGACGTCGAAGTCGATGTCGATGTCCGGCATCGAGACCCGTTCCGGGTTCAGGAACCGTTCGAAGATCAGCCCGTAGCGGATCGGATCGAGCGCGGTGATGCCCAGGCTGTAGCTGACCAGGCTGCCGGCCGCCGAACCCCTTCCCGGCCCGATCTTCACCCCCGCCTCCCGGCCCGCCTTGGTGAAGTCCCACACGATCAGGAAGTAGGCGGCGAACCCGGTCTGACGGATCACCTCCAGCTCGTATTCCAGCCGCCTTCGGTACTCGTCGGCAGGCTCGCCCTGGCAGCGCTCCCGAAGGCCCGCCTCCGCCGCGCGCCTTAGCTGGCTGTCCGCGTCCTCGCCGCTGGCGACTTCGTAGCGGGGCAGCAGCCGCTGCCCCAGAGCGGGCTTGAACTCACAGCGGGCGGCTATCGCGACGGTGTTGCTGACCGCCTCCTCACAGTAAGCGAACTTCTCCGCCATCTCCTCACCGGAACTCAGGTAGAAGTGCGGGCCGGCGAAGCGGAGCCGACGTTCATCCTCCACCCGGCTGCCGGTCTGGATGCAGAGCAGGACGTCGTGGGCGTCCGCATCGGCCGCGTCCACGTAGTGACAGTCGTTGGTGGCAACCGGCGGGATTCCCGTCTGGCGGGAGATCGCCAGCAGCCCGTCCCGGACCCGTGCCTCCTCCCCCATCCCGTGGTCCTGGAGCTCCAGGAAGTAGTTGTCCGGGCCCATCAGCTCCGCGTACTCCTCCGCCAGCCGGGTGGCGCCCCTCATGTCCCCGGCCAGGATCAGCTGGGGGACATCGCCCCCGATGCACCCCGAGAGGGCGATGAGGCCCCCGGCGTGCTCGCCCAGCAGCTCGCGGTCGATGCGGGGTTTGTA
>JAKABA010000363.1 GCA_021802115.1 bacterium
ATGGTCTGCGGTCCCGCCTCCGACAGACCGAGGTAGAGGACCTTCCCCTTCTCCACCAGCTCCGCCATCGCGCCCACGGTCTCCTCGATGGGCACGGTGAGATCCACCCGGTGCTGGTAGTAGAGGTCGATGTGGTCGACGCCCAGGCGGGTCAGCGAGGCGTCGCAGGCCTGGCGCACGTACTCGGGGCGGCCGTTGATCCCCACCCAGGAGCCGTCCTCGCGCCGCTCGTTGCCGAACTTGGTGGCGAGTACCACCTGATCGCGCCGGCCGGCGATCGCCTCGCCCACCAGCCGCTCGTTGTGGAAGGGCCCGTACATGTCGGCGGTGTCCAGGAAGTTGACCCCGAGCTCGAGCGCCCGATGGATGGTCGCGATCGACTCCTGGTCGTCGCGCTGGCCGTAGAACTCCGACATCCCCATGCAGCCCAGGCCGAGCTCCGACACCTCCAGCCCCTGGCCGCCCAACTTGCGCATCTGCATATCCGGCTCCTCCTATTCCCTTCAGGCCCTGCTTCGAGTGTAGTTGGCGCCGAATCGGCCCGCCTGCCGCTTCGGAGTTCATACCAACGGGGGATGCCAACCTCAGGCGGGCATCCCTACCCTGGAGACGGCTGGCAGGCGGCGCCGGCGCCCACGGAACAGGAGGTTGCGCAACTCTTGAGTCAGCTGAGGCTGCTGCTCCGCGCTCTCCGCTGGCGCGCGGGGGCGGCGGTCGCCCTCTTCGTGGTCGCCACGGTCGCGGTGCTGGCGGCAGCCGCCGGGCCCCTCTATCTCGACACCGCCAACGACAGCGTGCTGCACTCGACCTTGGTCAGCCACCCCGCCTCCGCGGACGGGATCACCCTCATCCCCAACGCCGCCAGCGGGGTTCCCATCGACAACGCCGAGCAGGCGCTGAGCGCGGCCAGGAGGATGGGCCTCTACCGCTGGTACCACCCGGGCAAGTTGATCCTCGACCAGGGGTTTGCGGTCATGGGGGCCGGGGGGATCACCTACGGCGGCGACCTCCTGTCCGATCCCGGACAGTGCCACGTGCTCCATTTCCTGCAGGGCTCGTGCCCCGGACCGGGACAGGTCGCGGTCACCAAGCGCACCGCCACGGCGCTCGGGGTGCATCTGGGCTCGAGCCTGACGATCCCACTCAAGGGCGGTGTCCCCCCGGTCAAGGTCAGAGTGACCGGCATCATCGCCCTGGGCAATCCTCACCAGACCTTCTGGTTCGGGGAGGAGCCGTCGTATTTCGACTTCGGACCCCCGCTCACCTGTGGGATCGGGGCCACGTGCCTGCCCCTGGTGGACGCGATGTTCACGGCCCCCTCGACCATCGCCGGCCTGCCGGAGGTGCAGCCGACGGATGAGTTCCAGCTCCGGGTGAGCCGCATCCACACGACCGATCTGGCCGCCTTCCGGCGCGCGTTCGACCACTTCGCGACCTACACCGCTGAGGTCCTGAGGACGCCGGTCGAGACCGGGCTCAGCGCCGAGACCGGTGCCGCGGCTCGGGAGAGCGACCTCATGCAATCGATCGTGATCGTGGTCGACCTCCAGCTGGTCCTGCTGGCCCTGTTCGTGCTCTTCGGGCTGGTGGCCCGCACCGCCGAGGCCCGCGAGAAGGAGGTCGCGCTGGCCAAGCTCCGGGGCTTCGGCACCTGGTCGGTGCTGCTGGTGGGGCTGCTGGAGCCGGTCGCGGTCCTGGTGGTGGCGCTGCCGGTGGGGCTGGTGCTGGCCTGGCTGGCGATGCGACTGGCCCAGCCGCTGCTGCTCCCGGGGGCGATCATCACCTTCCAGCCGCTGGTCCTCCTGGCCGCGGTCGCCGCCTTTGCTGGAGGGCTGGTGGCGACCGCGTTCGGAGCTCGCCGGATCCTCACCCGCCGCCTCTCCGATGAGCTGCGGGCGATCGAGCCGCGCAGCTCTAACGTGGCGCGCGCCGCGATCGACGCGGCGGCGCTGGCGCTGGCGATCGCGGGGATCGTGGAGCTGCTGGCGGCGGGCGTGTTGAGTGGCAGCCAGCCCAATCCGCTGGCGGCGTTCGCGCCGGGACTGGTGGCGGTGGCGGTGGCCGTGGTCGGGGTCAGGGTGCTTCCCTGGCTCTGCTCGTTCTTGGTCCGGTGGACCAGGAACTCGCCGTGGATGGCAACCGGTCTGGCGGTCCGCCAGGTGGTCCGGCGTCCCACCAGCCTGCGCCAGATCACAGTCCTCGCGATCGCGACCGGGCTGGCCTGCTTCGCGGTCACCGGCTGGGCGGCGGCAGGGATCAACCGCACGGTGAGGGCGGACTTCGTGCTGGGGGCCGCCAAAGTCCTGACCGTGGACGTCCCCAACTCGGTGAACATCGAGAAGGCCGTGGACCGGGCCGACCCCACCGGGCGCTACGCGATGGCTGTCATGCTCTCCTCCATCCCCAGCCAGAAGCTGCTGGCGGTGCAGGTCAGCCGGCTCCAGAGGGTCGCCTACTGGCCCCAGGACGTGAGCTCCACCAGCGAGGCGCGGATCGTGCACTGGCTGACGCCCCACCTGCAGCCCGCGATGTACCTGACCGGCGCCGAGGTCAGGGCCGCCATCACCCTCGACGGCACCCCCAACCCCCCGCCGGATTTGGTCTTCAACCTGGTCAACAGCGGCGGCCACCAGGGGGTGGCCGATTTCGGCTTCCTCAGGCCCGGCACCCACACCTACCTGACCCCGCTGCCCGCCGCCTGCAGCGGCGGCTGCCATGTGCTGAACCTGGAGCCGCTTTGGAACCCCAGCCAGACCGGTCCCCAGCAGGTGAGCTACTCGCTATCCCTGGCGGGGCTCGACGAGCGCTCCGGCCCCACGGGCGGCTGGAGGCCCGCCACCTCGCGGCTGGCCGATCCGCGTTACTGGACGCCCAGCGCGCCGGGGGTGGCGGTCTCGGCGGCCACCGACCAGGGTTCGCCCGCACTCAAGCTGCGGGTGGAGGACAGCGTCAACGACACCAATCCACCTGGGGTGGTCCCGGGGGCTCTGCCGACGACCATCTCCGGGGTGGTGACCAGGGCCAACTCGGTTTCCGACCCCAGGGATGCCTCCATCGAGGACTTCGACGGCAGCAGCCTCAACCTCGATGTCCCCTACCAGGTGAGCGACCTTCCCCAGCTCGGCCAGGTGGGCTTCCTGGTCGACCTGCAGACCGCGATCCGGGGGGAGTCGGCCCCTCCCAGCCAGACTGTGACCCAGGTCTGGCTGGCCCCGGGCGCGCCCCCTTCGATAGCGCGGTCGCTGGCGGCCCAGGGGGTCAGGGTCACCTCGGTTCGGACTCCGGGGCCGGACATCCGGGCGATGAACCACGGTGGGCTCGCGCTCGCCTACCTCTTCTTCCTGTTCGCCGCGGGGGCGGCGGCTGTGCTGGCGATCGGGGCGGCCGTCTTCTCGGTCT
>JAKABA010000007.1 GCA_021802115.1 bacterium
GGCGTGAGGGCAACCACAACAGTGGCGCAAGACCCGAAACGGCGACGGCAACCTTGGCAGCGTCCAGGTCGGGAAAGACCGCTCGTCCCGACCGGGTGTCACTAATAGGCACTCCGTAGGAACGGTCGTCGAAGGGCCCGCCCCCCATGGGCGGCCGTTGCCGAGCCCCGATTTGAGGGCCGCGGCCAGTCGCGTAGGCGGCCGTCGACAGCATCGACACCCGGCTCCGGGTCCCAGCCCCCGCGGGGGGCGAGGGCACCGGCCGCCCGGCCCTGCCCGGCGGCCCGGCGCGGGGTCCCCCAGGGAATTGCCCAGGAGGTCTGAGCGTGATGAGATCAGCGGGTCCCCGGCTGGTCAGGGCCAGGACCCGAAGGTCAGCCCGGTGGCGCGCCCAGATGTCCGTCAGTTCGATGCAAGCGATGCGCTCTCCGGCGAGGGTGGCGAGGGTGCGCTCGACCTCGGCCTCGGGATGGTTGGGAGCGCGCACCACTCCGTCTGCCCAAAGCACTTGGTGGGTCGTGCCCGAGCACTCAACCTCGACCTGAACCGGAGCCAGGCCGCGCCACCAGGGCGCGGTCAAGGACCCGTCCCAGCCGCCAGCGCCACCCTTACCACGGCCCGCTGGGAGGTGCCCGTGGGCATCAGGCGCAGCTCTCGGGCGAGGGGGTCCAGCGCTGGCCAGAACTCGACTGTTGCGGCTGAGTATTCAGGTCTCGTCTGGCTCGCGATCACGCCCCCCAGATACACCCCCCCCAGATCGTCCTCAGCCCACCAGGTCAGCCTTTCCACTCCGAGGGTGGAGAAGGCTCCGCCGATGGCGATAGCCGGCGACGCCGTCACCCGGGCAGTAAACCCCGAACGGCCCCAGGTGACAGCTTCGATGACCACCACCACGCCATCAATCGCCGGAGTCGCAACGCCAAGTGCGGCTGTCCGTGGTGTCCTCTGATCCGGGCTCCTCCGGGCATTTCGGATGAGGGTTTGCCACGGCTCTGGAAGTGGGCCGGTGAGGCCCTGCCCGGTCAGGGCAGAGGCCACGGCGCGAACCTGGGCCAGCTCGGGCGAGTCACGGTCCACCGCGTCCACCGCCGCGAGGGCATCGATGGCGCCTTCGAGGTCGGGGCCAGGGCCGTGGAAGCCGACGCCGCGCAACCGGTGGGCCCCGGCGATCTGACGCCAGAGGTGGGCGAGGGCCGGTTCCTGTTGGGGCAGAGGCTCGAGGGAGACGCTGACTTCGGCGGGGGCCGATGGCGACAGCGGAATTCGACTGCCTCCCAGGTCCAGCCAGCTGGTGTTCCTCGCTAGCCCGGGACTCACCTCCAGGGTGCCCTCGATGCCGTGCGCTCCCTCGGACCCACTGAACATGGCCATCCCATGCTGCCCCTGGTCGTCGCTGATCGAGACCTGTGGGAACGGGTTGCCCGGTAGGTGGGTCATCGGCCGGTCCCCGCTCACAGCGATGATGGTGGAATCGGCTCTTAGCGCCACGTAGAGGACGGTCAGCTGCCCTGCCGGCAGGTCGATCACGGCGTCGCAGGCGACCACCCGAGGCGGGTTCAGCGTGGCCGCCACCCCTACGCCCTGGCCGCTGTGGAAGGAGGGGGCGCCCGCTCCCGAAGGAAGAGGGCCAGGGAGTGGTCGGCCATCACCTCCGCCGCGACCTCCCTGGTGAGTGCGCCCACCGCCACCAGGGCGGTGGCGGCGGTGGAGACGGTGCCGCCGAAGGGCCCCTCGCGCTCGCCCTGCTGGAGGGCGCGCTCAGCCTGCCGTCGCAGGTAGAGCTCGGCTTCGACGGGGTCAGCCATTGGTGACCAGCATCCCACAGCGCCCGGCGGACTGGGTACCGCATAGTTGTCTCCGATGGACAGTCAGGCCCCGGTCGTGGAGGCGCTGGCGGTCGCCGTCGGGGCTCGGGTCCCGGTCCTGCTCTGGGGGGCTCCCGGCACCGGCAAGACCTCCGTGATTCGCGCCATGGCGGCGGCGAGCGGACTCGCCTGCGAGACCGTGATCTCCTCCATCCGAGAACCGTCTGACTTCGCCGGCCTACCCGTGATCTCCAGCGACGCCAAGGGCGTTCGGGTGAACCTGGCGCCGCCCGGATGGGCGGAGAGGCTCTGCGCCATCGGCCAGGGGCTCCTGTTCTTCGACGAGGTGTCAACCGCGCCTCCGGCGGTGCAGGCGGCCCTGCTGCGAGTGGTTCTGGAGCGCACCGTAGGCGACCTCGCCCTTCCGGACGAGGTGGCTGTGGTGGCCGCCGCCAACCCACCCGAGCAGGCGGCCGACGGCTGGGACCTCTCCGCCCCGCTGGCCAATCGCTTCTGCCATCTCGAGTGGCCGGTGGATGCCCGCGCTCTGGCCGACGGGCTCGCGGGGGGCTGGCCAGCGCCGCCCGCGGCCCGGCTGGACCCAAGCTGGGAGCGTCGCGTCCCAGTCGCTCGGGCCTGGGTCGCCGGGTTCCTGCGGGTGCGGCCGGACCTGGCCGTGGCGGTGCCGGAAGACGCCGCCAGAGCTGGTCGGGCCTGGCCCAGCCCCCGAACCTGGGACATGACCGCGCGTCTCCTCGCCGCCGCCGAGGCGGCCGGGGCCAGCGACCTGTCCAAGTCTCTTCTGGTTCAGGGAGCGGTCGGCCCGGGGCCGGCTGTGGAGATGCTCTCCTGGCTGTTGGAAGCCGACCTGCCCGACCCCGAGGCGGTCCTGGCCAATCCTGAGGGATTCTTGCTTCCGGACCGGGGTGACCGGGCGTATGCGGCGCTGTCTTCGGTGGCGGCGGCGGTGGCCGCAGACCCGACCCCGGACCGCTGGGCCAGAGGCTGGGCGGTGTTCGGCCGGGCCGGCGAGTCCGCTCCCGACGTGGCGGCCGCCGCGGCGCGCACCCTGGCCAGGGCTCGGCCGCCGGGAGCCCCAATTCCTCCAGAGGTGGCGAGCTTCACCTCTTTGCTCCAGGATGCCGGCCTGCTGGGTTGACCAGGGCGGGCCTCGACAAGCGCAAGCTGGCCGCGTCTCGGCTCTGGGCCACGACTCAGATGCCCTACCTGGCCGCCGCTCTGTTCGCCGCCTCGACCAGAGCTGAGCCCGGCTGCGCCACCGTCGCGGCCGACCGATCCTGGGAGATCCACGCTGACCCCAATGTCGTGGACCAGCTCAGTGTTGAGGAGCTGGGGCGGCTGCTCCTGCACCTCCTGGGCCATCTGATTCGCGATCACGCCCAGCGAGCGGACATCGTCGGCCTCAGTGGGGCCGACGGCCCGGAGCGCTGGAACCGCGCCGCCGATGCCGAGATCAACGACGATCTGGTCGCCATGGGGCTGGTGCCCCGAGTTGCGCCCGATCTGCCGGGAGACTTCGCCCAGGCCGTCGGTGGGCTAGCCGAGAGCTATCTTCAGGCGGCGCCGGCCGGCCGCCCCTGGGACTGTGGCTCCGGCTGTGATGGCCGACCCCGGCCGTGGGACGCGGCGGGCCAACCGCTGGGTGAGGATGGCCATGGGCTCACCGGCCAACAGGCCGCCCTGCTGCGATCGTCGGTGGCGGCCGCCATCCACCAGGCGTCAGCCCAGCAGCCGGGTTCGATCCCCGGGGGCTGGCTGCGCTGGGCCGAGACGGTGCTGCCGTCGCGTGTCGACTGGCGGCGGGTCCTGGCGGCCGAGATCCGCCAGGGAGTGGCCAGCGTGGCTGGAGCGGTCGACTACACCTACCGCCGGCCCTCGCGCCGGGCCCAGGCGGCGCCACAGGTGGTGCTGCCGTCACTGCACCGGCCGGTCCCGGAGGTGGCCATCGTGTGCGACACGTCGGGGTCGATGCACGACCAGCTCCTGGCCCGGGCGCTGGCTGAGGTCGAGGGAATCCTGAGCCGTGCGGGAGTCCGCCAGGCCCAGGTGCGGGTCCTGGCGGTCGACACCAACGTGCAGGCGGTGCGGCGGGTTACCCGCGCCAGCCAGGTGCAGCTGGCCGGCGGGGGAGGCACTGACATGGCCGCCGGGATCGCCGCCGCGGTGGCCCTCAGGCCGCGGCCCTCGGTGGTGATCGTGCTAACCGACGGCTATACCCCCTGGCCGTCCCGGCCGCCGCCAGCCACGCGGGTGGTGGCCGGGATTCTCACCCAGAACCAATTTGGGATGCCCGTCGAGGCGCCGCCGGCCTGGGTGCGGGCGGTGCTCATCGACTAGTCCGGTCCAAGCGGTCGCCGGCGGCCCGATTTGAGGAGCCCTGGGAGCGCGCACGGAGCGCTCGTGCCCAGGCGCGGGTTGGACCCAGGCCGGGCCCGGCAAGCCAGCGCCGGAGGGCGCCGGATCGACGGCTCCAAGTCTCTGCGAGGTCGGTCGACGGGACCAAGAGCAGGTTCCGCAGCGGGATCGACTAACCGGCGCGCCCCGCGGGCGAGCTGTTGGCGCACTACGATTTCGCGGCTTCGCTTGGGTGGTCGCGGTAGCGCTGCAGTCGTTCAACTATGGTCAACAACGCTGAAGAAGTCGAGAAGAGCGTGTGCCACCTGGTCGGGCGCCTCTAGGGCCGCGTAGTGGCCCACGCCTGCGAGAGTCACGGATCGGACTGGATCGGCGCTGACCTGGCTCATCGTTGCGAAGGTGAACCCGCCCCCTCCCGCTCCGATCGCCAGCACTGGGACTTTCAGTTTGTGGTCGGCGACCAGGGTCACGATCTCGTCGCCCTCTTGGAGCATGGACCGGTAGAGGCCGATCGCTCCTCGCCATCCATCGGGACGGGAGTAGGTACGGACGAATTCGTCGATGTCGGCGTCGGTGATCGCTCCCGGGCTGGCGCTCATGGCCGCAAAGGCGACCCGTCCGAGGAACTCGCGCTCGCGACCGGCCAGGAGCATCTCGGGGACCCCGGGGGCGGCAAGAACGCCGATGTACCAGGTACCCCCGTGGGTGACATCGGCCAGCCTCTCAAGGCCGAACCCGGGCAGGCCCATCTCGATGGCGGTCAGGCCGAGCACATCCTGTGGGTGGGTAGCGGCGAGGCGCAACACAGTCGCCCCGCTGATGTCCTGGCCGGTGAGGTGGACTGGGCCGACGTGGAGCTCTTCAATCAGCAGGTGCAGGTCCTCGGCGGAGGTCCGGCTCCCGTAGCGGTCCGACCCGTTGTCGGAGTCACCGAACCCTCGCAGATCTACTGCATAGACACGGTGGCTGGCGGCGAGCAGCGGGATGACCTTGTGGAAGGTCCACCACGTCTCGGGGAAACCATGGACCAGCAGAACTGGAGTTCCTGCAGTCCCCGCAGCCACGTAGTGCAGCTCGGTCCCGTTGAGCTTGGCGTAATGGTGCGTGACTCCGGCCAGTGAGGCGCGCTCGGCAGTTGCGGTCATATCTATCTCCCCCTGATCGTCAACCTAGTTGTCCACATAGTAGACAACTAAGTTGACCTTGTCAAGGCGTCTGCCTTACGATCCGCTTCATGTCACGCTCGGGTGCCGACCTCGCCCTGCTCCTGCTCGGAGGATTTCGCGTCCTGGTAGACGATGCGCTCCTGGAGCTCGCCAAGCGCGGATATGAGGATGTGCGCCCCGTCCACGACTTCACAATGCGAGCCATCGCGGCGGGCGCCGACAATGCTTCCGAGCTGGGTCGCCGTCTGTCTGTGTCCAAGCAGGCGGCGGCAAAGACAGTGGCGGTGCTCGAGGAGCGCGGCTACGTGGAACGCGGGCCCGATCCGCTCGACGCCCGCCGCAAGCGCCTTCAGGTCACGACGCTCGGCTTCGAAGTCATGCGAGTGGGCGAAGCCGTCTTCGACGAATTGCGTGACAAGTGGAAGCGGCAGATCGGCACCAAACAGCTCGAGCGCCTTGAGGCTGACCTGGCGGCCCTGGTCGGCCCATCGCCGGTGCGCGTAGAAGCGCCCGGCTGGATCGTCCACAGCCTCGATCAGACGACCTAACGGTCGAGGAGGAGGGCTGTCCTCGCATCCAGGAGTCGTGTCCATTAGCGGAACGGCCGTAGACGAAACCCCGAGGTTTTGCCCGGCCAAACGGGGTGCCCAGCGGGAGGCCCCTTCCGGACCGGCATGGGGAGCACCGCAGATGTCGCCGAGCGTTCGGCGGGTGGGGTCCCGAGGTGCCCAGAATGTGCCGTCCCGCGCCGGAACAGCCGCGAGCGCAAAGGTGGCCGGGATACCGCGCCCCGCTGCAATCCGAAGTCCCGGCGATTGTGTCCCGCGCCAAATGGGGGTGGAGGGGCTGGCGACCGGGTTAAGTCCGCTCTGAGCTACTGGAACGGACCGGAGCTCGGCCCGCCCCAGGGTCAGGTGCTCTTGTCCTCGATCTCCCAGGCATGGTCGAGCAGGTGCCAGGCGCAGCGCTGGGCGGCTTGGCGAGCGGTCCAGCCGCCCGCACTGGATCCCGATCCAATCGCGGTTGCCAGGGCTGAGCGCTGCTCCGGCCAGGTGGTGCTCGGGCCCAGCATCAAGCCCAGCTTGCGCGCGTAGCTGCGCTCTCTCTCGCGCACGTGCTCGATGACGGCGTCGCGGTCCCGTCCGCCGCCCCGGGGCCCCTTGCGCAGCGTCTCAGGGGCCGAGTCGCGGACCCGGTCAAGGCAGCCCCAGCAGGCTTCCAGAATCTGAGCGAACCGGGTCGCCTCCGCCGCGCTCAATGGCTCGCTGTCCCAGGGCTGGGCCGGGCCCGGCGCCCCGAAATCGGTCCATTTCGCACCGGACACGTGGCCGACCACCTGGAGCGGCTCGGCCGAGAACGAGGGTCCGATGGCGGCCGCGTAGCGAGGTGCGTAGTCGACCAACGCCTGCAAGGCAGCGGCCTCGCCGCGGCCACGACGGCACCATCCGGGCCACTCCAGGGCAACCGCGAACACCCAGGTCTTGCCACTCTCCAGGTAGACCCGGCAGGAGCCACGCATGTGACCATGGTGACGCCCAAGGTCGGCGGGGTCCATCGGCATCGGCAACCTACGGTCCCCCTGGGGCGCCTGCCAAAGGATTGGCCGTCCCACCCGGAATCGGGCGGGCGCGCTCCAAGCGGCCCTCAGCTGGGCGGTGCGAAGACTCAGAGGCGGCGGGCCCAGTCGCTGCGGGAATTGGCGGATCCCGACCGCCGTATCCTGGGACCAGCGTCGCCCGGGCGGATGTGGTAGCCCCGCGCCGACCGGCGCGGGCCCGTCGGGCGGCGATCAATTGGGAGGCGATATGAGAGGTTGCACCGGCATCGACCAGGGGGTGGCCGCCCTCTCGTCCGAGCTGAGGAGCACTTGCCCATGAGCATGGTCTACCGTCGCCTGGGCCGATCCGGTCTCAGGGTCAGCCTGCTCTCACTGGGGTCATGGGTGACCTTCGGCAACCAGATGGACGAGGAGCTGGCCCTGCGGTGCATGACCGCGGCCCACGATGGCGGGGTCAACTTCTTCGACAACGCCGAGGTCTACGCCCGCGGCGAGTCGGAGCGGATCATGGGCCAGGCGCTGCGCCGCGCCGGCTGGCCGCGCCACAGCTATGTGGTCTCGACCAAGTTCTTCTGGGGCCTGCACCAGGGCGTCAACACCGAGAACACGCTCAACCGCAAGTACCTGCTCCAAGCCATGGAGGCGTCGCTGGAACGCCTCCAGCTGGACTTCGTGGACCTGGTCTTCTGCCACCGTCCCGACCCAGAGACCACCGTCGAGGAGACGGTCTGGGCGATGCACGACATCGTCAGCCGGGGTCAGGCCCTCTACTGGGGAACGTCGGAGTGGCCGGCCGCCGACATCCGCGCCGCCTTTGAGATCGCGGAGCGCCATCACCTGCACAAACCGGTGATGGAGCAGCCCGAGTACAACCTCTTCAACCGTGTTCGGGTCGAGGAGGAGTACCTCCGCCTCTATGGCGAGTGTGGGCTGGGGCTGACCACCTGGAGCCCGCTGGCCTCGGGGGTGCTGACCGGCAAGTACCTGGACGGGGTCCCGGCGGACAGTCGCGCCGCCCTGCCGGGCTACGAGTGGCTGCGCGAGGAGCTGTCCGACCCAACTCGCAACGCGGCGGTACGCCAACTGCTCGACCTGGCCCGTGAGCTCGACTGCACCCCGGCTCAGCTGGCGATCGCCTGGTGCGCTCGCAATCCCCATGTCTCCTCGGTCATTACCGGGGCCACCAGCGTGCAGCAGGTCGAGGAGAACCTGCAGGCGCTGGCGGTGCTGCCCAAGCTCACCGATTCGGTTCGGCAGAGGATCGACGCGATCGTCCAGGAGGCGTGACCGGCATTCGGAGGCCTGTGAGGGCGGCCTCGATCAGGGTTGGCTAGGTCCTGGGTCGCTCTTCCCACCTCGGAAGTGGCGGGGGCAGGTTCAGCGTTTTCGCGGTTGGCCCTGGTTGGACGTCCCGGGCGGCGCGGGGAGGGCGGCCTGGCGCTGCGGTAACCTCTGGGAACGGCATGAGCAGGACCAACGCCGCGCCCGCCCGCCCGAGATGAGCCTCAGCTTCGACGCGGAGCTTCACCTCCGGCTCGCCGGCGAGGCGGCGCTGCTCTCCCCCAGCGAGGGGCCGACTCGAGTGGAGCCCCTGATCGAGTCGGCACGCGCCCTGGTGGCGCTGGATCTCCTCAAGTTTGAGTTGGCGCAGGGGATCGTGGGCGAGTACGGTCTCGCCCTGAGAATGCGCGCCGGGGAGCATTTCATCGTGCCGGGCCCACTTTCTCCCCAGGCGAGCCCGGCAGTCCCACTGCCGCCCCCGAGGGTGGTGGCCTGTGACACTCGGATCGAAGACGACAGGGGCGCGATCCAGGTTCACTATGTCGCCCTGGGCGATGACGCCACGGCTCTGGCTGTCACCGTGACCACCCCTGATCCGGGGGCGCGGCGCCCGGCCATGTCCAGAGGTCAGGCTCTCCTGGCCGACGATTGCGGAAATTCCGTTCCGGCCCTCCTCAGCGGAGGCGGTGGGGCGGGATCCCTCCAGGGTCGGTTCACAACCCGACAGCCGCTCGATCCGGGGACGCATTGGATAGAGCTGGATGGGCACCGAATCGAGCTTCACGACCGGCCGCGGACCGCTCTGGCACACTGCGAGCCGCTGCCGGCCGCCGAGCCCGGGCCGCGGTACTTGTGGCGAAGGCTCGCGGCTGCGATCCGTGGCCCGGGCACCTGGCCGTCTCCGACCCAGCTGGACGCTGCGGTTGCGATCCTGGTCGCGGCGGGCGCGCTGGAGCCCGACGCGGAGGTGGTCGACCAGGTCCACCGGGTTGCCGACTCGCTTCGTCTGGGCGCGTCTCCGATCCTTCTTCCCGAGCCCTGGGGCAGCCTCCTGGTGGGATGGAACGCGCGTCGGCGCGACGGGCCGACCGGCGGGGTGGCGGTGGCGCTCACCACGCCGCCCGTGGACGGGATCGCGATTTTGGTGGAGGGGCTGGTGTCGGGGCCCGAGGGATGGAGGGCGTATGTGGTGACCTCCCCGGACTCGAACTTGGACGGGCCGGCATCTCAGCAATCGGTCACGCTGGCCCCCTTGATCTGGTGGGCGGCGGACAACCTGGGGCACAGCTACCTGGGCCGGGCCGGAGGTTGGTCCTTTGGGGTGGCCATGGGCGGTGGGCCGATTGAGTTCAGCCCAGCTCTTGACCCTCGGGCTACGGAACTCCGCCTCCTTCCCACCGGCGCCAGCGAGCGTGCAGTTGTCATCGTGCCGCTCCCCGCCTGGGCTTGATGATGGTGGACAGGCCCTGGTGGTGGCGGCACCCGCCAGTTGAGGTCAGGTTGGAGTGCTCTGGCACCGTCCACCGGCTGCGCTGGGAGGCGGGCGAGCTGGCCGCGGTCGACCACCAGGACTCGCGGGGAGAGCGCACCCTGGGGGCTCTGGGCGGGCAGCAGTCCAGCTGCATCGCTCTGCTGGACTGCTGGATTCGCCACCGCGAGGACCTCCGGGTGCTGACCCTGGCGAGCCGGGGGCCCGGCGACCGGATCCCCCAGGTCGACCCCCGGGTGGCGCGCCTTCATGCCAGGGCCCCGCGCCCCCGGCCGGCGCCCACCTTTCCCGGCCCAACGTCCGGTCGGATGGCCAGCGGTCAGTGGGCCGGCTGGTCTGGGTACACGCCCCTGGGGGCCCACTCTCAGCCGGCCCGCCCGGGCCAGGCGGGGAGACCCTTTCCAACCGAGGCCCAGGAGGACGAGCTGGCCCTACTGCTCCGGTTCGACCCCGGTCTGTCGGACCGCCTCCAGGCCACTGTCGTCGCCGCCTGGGTCGGCCGCCTGGAGGTCGGCGATGCTCGGGCCGACGCCAACCTGCCGGGTCTCACCGCCGCGCTCTACGGGCGGCTGCTGCGACCACTGCAGGAGTGGTGGGGCGATCGAAGCAGTCCCGTCGAGGTGGGCCTCAGTCGTCCCGGAGAGGCGCCCTCCGTGGTACGAGCCGACGGGATCCTGAAGGCGCGGCTTCCCCTGCGCTGGCTGCTGGATGTGTGGGGTCGGGGGATGGCGGTGGTCCTCGATCGCTTCGTCGTGGAGGTGCTGGATGAGAGCGAGGACACCTGCCGCCTGGCCGTGGTCGACCGGGACCTGAACGGGATCGACCGAGTGACGATCGAGCTGGACTAGGGCTGGAGCCCCAAGGCGGTGGCCGCCCGGTGCGTCAGCAAGATTGTCCCGTCGGAGTCGGAGTGGGCAGGGCTGTGCAGGTGAGCCCGCGCGGGCCTCTCAGCCGATGCCAAACCGAACCACCGTCCTTGGTCTCAAACAGGGCCGGGCCGCTCGATCCGGTGCGGGTCCCCGGGACCTCGGCGCCCGGCATCCACACCCAGCCGACCGACGGAGTTGCGAAGCTGACATTTGAGAGCGGGACACCCTGGCCCAATCCCGAGGACGCCGTGCTGGTCCAGTGCCGTCCCCCGTCCGCGCTGCGCAGCAGGGCGAAGAGGGGGGTCCCATCATGGAGGGCGGTGGCGGCGACCAGCACCGCCAACGACCTGGTCACCTGATCGACCGGGGTCGGGAAGCCGGTCTTGAGCAGCAGGGGGGTCCCCACCCTCGACCATCTCTGCCCACCATCCCGGGTGGCGTAGGTGAGCAGCCGATCTATGTTGGGCTCGGCGACCGCCAGCAGGGACCCATCGCTGGCGTTGGCAAACGCGGGCCGGCCCACGACCACCATGCAGGTCCTCCCCTCCCCGCATTGCAGGCCCGATACCTGGCTCCAGTCCCGGCCCCCGTCGTGGGTGGCCCACAGACCGAGACTGCTGCCGTGCTTCCCGGTCAGGTCGAAGCCCAGGCTGGGCGTCACCAGCCACAGCTCACTTTGGGTTCCGGCAGGGGGGTTGGGCAGTCGAATCCACGACCTGCCGCCGTTCTCGGTGCCCAGCAAGATGCCCCCCGCCGCCGGGCCACCGGTCAGCCAAAGCCAGCCGCTGCTCCGACTGGCGAAGTCCAGTACCGGCAGCGAGACGGGCCTCCAGGCGAGACCTTGGTTGGAGGTTGCCGGGAACCAGGAACTGGGGATGGCGACCTGGCTGAGCTGGTTCCAGCGCTGCCCGCCGTCGGCGGTATCCCACACCTGCAAGGGGCCGAACCGGGGCGGCGCGGTCACCACCCAGCCCTCTGCTGCGCTGACGAAGCAGGCCGCCACGGCGGTGATGCCCTTGGCGGCCGGAGGTCCGGCCGCCTCCCAAGTGACCCCGCCGGTCGTCGTGTGCCACACCGGATCGGGCCGGTACGCGGAGTAGATCCACCCTTTTCCGGCCGAGAACATCTGGATCTGCAGGCCGGTGCCGCACGGTTGCGCCAGGGTTCCCAGGGGGTTCTCCGCCGCGGTCGCGCCGGAGGCACCGCCGTGAACGGTGCGAGGGATCACGATGGCCATCGCGGCCGCGGCCGCCACGATCACGAGCAGCGCCCACGGCGGCGAGCCTTTGATGCCGTGCCGGGTTCGGCCTCCGGGGCTCCGCCGGGCGGAATCCCCGAGCTCCCGGATTGCCGACGGGGCCGACCGCTTCTCCCCGTCCTTGGTCATCGCCGCGCCCCCGCGATCCCACGAAGGCCAAGGAGCACCGGACGGGTTGCAAACGTTGCGCCATGCTCGCCGAGGTCCACCAGGGGCCCAATCTTAGCGAAAGGGAGATCGGCCCCCGGTCGCAAACAAATCGGGTCCCTATCCCGAACGGGGAGCCGCTTCAACCCGGTGGGTCCCGGCGAGCTCAGCGGGCGGGAGCGTGATGTCCTGGCGGTAGGCGCCAACATGAGCGCCATCATGGGCGCCGGGGCTCAGCCGCTGCCGCGCCCGGCGCTGCCGGCGCTGCCTTCGTTGGTGGTCGATGAGGGCCTGGCAGGCGCTCCTGGAGAGCCGAGGGCTGACCCGCGCCCGGGCAACTCTCGCTCTCGAAAATGGCGTGAGGGGTCGGGCCATCACGTAACCCGCCATCTCCTCTCGTCGGCTGCGGTCGGCCGGGCGGGCGAGGTCCCAGCGCTCGACCCACGGCGCGAGGCGGCGGTCGATGGCATCCAAGCCGCCTCCGTCCATCACCGGCTCGCTCTCCACGGCGACTGCCCGCAGAAGCGGGCCCACATGACCCAGGGCGCTGAAGGTTCGATTCTGGCGCCGCATCGACCCCGGGAGAGGCCTGGCACCTGACAGGTCAAAGCGGAGTTCAGGGTGCCATCGGCCCCGCGGGTCCCCTGGGTACATCAGCCGGCGCACACGCTCTCGTCGGGTGCGGATGAGATCAGGCCGAGAAGCATCTCGGCCCCGGGGTGCTGACTACCTGGAGCTCACTCGCCGGACCCGCGGGCTTCCCAGCAGGCGACCCCTCGTCGTGCCTGACCGACGAGCCAACCGAACCCAGCTGCTCTTGACGCGTCCGGCGGAGCTGGCCAGGAGCCGGCCCTCGGGGGACCACGGAACGAAGAGTCACCCTGATGCCATCGCTGTCTTGCCGTGGGGGGTGCTCGGGACGCTCGCTGCCTCCCCAGGCTGCTCAGGCGGGGAGGAGGTCGTCCTCGGGACGCCGTAGGCGGCCCATAAGCACCAGGTCGACATAGGCTCCGTCGCTCCACACATGCTCCCGCAGGCGGCCCTCCTCGACAAAACCGGCGGCGGTGTAGGAGCGGATGGCTCGGGTGTTGTTGGCGTGGACGGACAGGTGGACCTTGCGCATGTTGCGCAGCCGGAAGGCGTAACCGACCAGGAGCGCCACCGCTTCGCGGCCGTAGCCCCGCCCCCAGTACTCCCTCACCCCAATGGTTATGCCCAGCTCGACGGTCCGGCCGAGTTGGTCGTGACGCCACAGTCCGCACTGGCCGATCAGCCTCCCCGCCGCCTCGTTCGCGGTGATGGCGAAGTTGATCGAGTCGGGATTCTCTCGTTGCTGTTCGTACATCGCGGCGACTGATGCCTGGGGCGTGGGGGTGGGCGGATCACCGCCTCCAAGCAGCTCCAGCTCGACGTCGTTGGCGAAGTCCGCCAGCGCCAGGTAGTCGTCAGGCTCGATGGGGCGAAGAGTTACGAGTTCACCGGTCAGCACAGGCAGGGATTCTGCACGCCCGGCAAGGCCGGCGCAAGCGAACAGGCGTTAAGCGGCAGAGGGCAACGGATCGCAGCAGCTGCCTGGTTCCGCCCTGCGATGGCATGCCTGTACACGCGGTGCGTCAGGGCGGGGTCAAAGCGTCCGAGGAAGCCGGCCACGGTACGGACAGCGCCCGCGGCTCGGACCAGCTCTCCGCCGAGAGCCGCGGGGAGTACGTCGGTCCACCCCAGACGCCACAGCCGCCAGAGGGAAATTTGCCATCTCGGGCAACGGGAGAGTCGTCCGGCCGCCGGCTCCGCGGGACACCTCCCAATCCCCTTGTCACCGGGCCGGGCCGACGGGCTGGGACCCGCCGCGATTGGCTGGATCAGCCCCCTGGGCCGATCAGGAGGTAGACGGCCAGCGCCAGACTGGCGAGGGAACAGCCTCCCACCAGCAGCATCAGCGGCCATTCGGAGGGCAGCCCGTCTTGACCGGCTTGGCCGGTAGCGAGGCCGCGGCGGTGCTGCCGATAGCCCAGCAGCATGGTGGCAGCTCCCATCGCCACCAGGGCCACTCCCAGGTAGCCGGAGAAGGGGGCGCTCGGCAGTGCCTTGGTCTGGGTCCTGACGCTGAGCAAGCGCAGGAAGAGGCCGAACTTGGCGACCACGAAGCCCAGGCCGGCGAGCGAGATCCCGGTGCGCACCCAGGCCAGGACGGTTCGGTGGCCGGCCAGCCGGTCCCGCAGGGCGCCACCTCCGCTCGGGTCAGTCGGCACCCAGGTCCCGTCCGCTGGTTGGTGTCATGACCGGAGTGACAGTACTCGATCCGGGCCAGGGCCGCGGGCGCACAGCCCGGCCGATCCAGGTGGCCGGGCCTGCCTCAGGCGGGCTCGGGCCGGACCGGGCGCTGGAGGACCTGATCCCAGGTTTCGAGCCCGCTCTGAGCGGCGTACTCCAGGCAACCGCGCACCACCTGGCGGGAGATGTGAGGGGAGTGGAAATTGGCGGTCCCGATCTGGACCGCCGCCGCCCCGGCGGCCAGGAACTCCAGAGCGTCCTGGGTCGAGCCGATGCCGCCGATGCCCACCACGGGAATCGCCACCGCCCGCCGCAGTCGGGCGACCGCCGCCAGCGCCAGCGGCTTGATCGCAGGGCCGCTGAGACCGGCCGTCCCCAGACCGGGCAGAACCGGCCCCAGCCGACGCAGGGAGACCTTCATGCCCAGGTAGGTGTTGACCGCGGTGACCGCGTCCGCTCCGGCGGTCTCCACCGCCCGAGCGACCTCCCCGATGTCGGTGACGTTGGGGGTGAGCTTGACCAGCAGGGGGAGCGAGGTCACCTGCCGCACCGCGGCGACGCAGGCGGACGCCGCGCCGGGGTCGGTGCCGAGGTCCAACCCGTGGGCAATGTTGGGACAGGAGATGTTGAGCTCCAGACCGGCCACCCCGGGCACGCCGTCGAGGCGCTCGCAGACAGCCACGTACTCAGCGATGTCGGCGCCGGCCACGTTCACGATCACGGGAGGGTCCCAGGTGGCCCAGATCGGGGCGTACTCGCTGGCCACCACCTCCACCCCCGGATTCTGCAGGCCGATCGAGTTCAGCATTCCCGCGGTGGTCTCCGCGATCCGAGGGGGAGAGTTGCCGGCCCGGGGATTCAGGGTGGTGCCCTTGGAGTAGATGGCGCCCAGATGGTCGATCCCGACCAGCTCCAGGGGCTCAAAGCCGTAGCCGAAAGTGCCCGAGGCCACGCCCACGGGGTTGGGCAGCAGCAGCCCTCGGCCGAGATCGACGGTGGCGTCGAAAGCCACGACGACTCCTATTCCAGATGGGAGGGCTGGCGCAGCAGCCGCTCCCAGTCGAGAGCACTCGCCGCCAGCACCGGCCCCTGCCGGCAGCAGAGACCAAGCGGGCCGTCACCTCCCGGGTGGCCGGGGTCGAGCAGGGGGATGGCGCAGCCCAGGCAGGTGCCGAAACCGCAGCCCATCGGGGCCTCGATGGAAACCTCGAGCTCGGGTCGGGGGAGCTCTGACCTTGACGCCCAGAGCGAGTGCACCGCGTTCAGCATCGGATTGGGGCCGCAGGCGTAGATCCGTTGGCTGGTGTCCAGCCAGTCCACCAGCCCGTCTGTGACCAGACCCACCCTGCCGGCGCTGCCGTCCTGGGTGAATTGGACCCGGCGCGAGGTGCCAGGAGGGATCAGGTGGTCGGGATAGAGCTCGCGCTCGGTCCTGGATCCGTTGAGCCAGACCACTTCCTCCTGGCGCTCGCTCAAGCGCTCGGCCAGCAGCGGGAACGGCGCTGCACCCAACCCCCCCGAGATCAGCAGCGACCGACCCCTGGAGTGGGGGAGGGTGAACCCCCTGCCCAGGGGTCCGAGGATCTGCGCCCGGTGGCCGGGCTTGAAGCCCGCCATCCGGCGGGTGCCCTCGCCGACGATCCCAAAGTAGAAGGAGACGGTCCCTTGCTCGCGGTCGGCACGACTGAAGGAGAACGGCCGGCGCAGCAGGGGAACGCGGCCAGGATCCACCTCGATCTGGGCGAACTGGCCAGGCTCGGCCAGCCGTGCCAGCTCGGGCGCCACGAAGGTGATCTCGAAAAGGTCGGCTCCGAGGTCGACCGACTGGGCGCATACAGCCGTCTCATCAACGGCTCGGGAGAGGTCGCTGCGGCCGACCAGAGCAGCGGCGCCGAGAGTCTCCGCCGAGCTCACGCTGGGACCACCTGTGGAGCGCCTCGGCGGTGCTCGTCTATGGTGGCGGTCCGGGGCGGGCTTCCCCCCTGGCTGCTCTCCAGCGCCTGCACCAGCGCCGCCGCGGTGTCCAGGGAGGTGAGACAGGGGATGCCGCGTTGCACCGCCGCCTGACGGATCCGGTACCCGTCCCGGACCGGGCGCCAGGAGTCGCTCTGGGACTCCTCTCCAAGCATCTCGTCCGTCGCCACCCGGGAGATGGTGTTGATGACCAGCTGCACCTGCCCGCCGACCGTCACGTCGACCACGTCGGGGCGTCCTGAGTGCAGCTTGCTGACCTCCACCACGCTGACTCCAGCCTGGCGCAGGGCGGCCGCGGTGCCTGCGGTGGCGTAGATGGTGAAGCCCAACTCCGCCAGTCTCGCCACCACCGGCAGCCCCTCCGGCTTGTCCTGGTCGGCGATGCTGACCAGGGCTCCCCCCTGGCGGGGCAACGCCCCCAGGGCCGCCAGGAACGCCTTCTCCAGCGCGGCCGAGAGCGTGGCGTCGACGCCGATCACCTCGCCCGTCGAGGTCATCTCCGGTCCCAGGACCGTGTCCACCGAGTTCAGCTTGCGGCTGGAGAACACCGGGGCTTTGACCGCGATCAGCGGTGGCGGGGTGGCCAGCCCGGGGCGCAGCCCCTGCCCCCGGAGGGACTGTCCCAGCATCGCCCGGACCGCGGCGTCCACCATCGCCACTCCGGTCACCTTGCTGAGGAAGGGTACCGTCCGGCTGGAGCGGGGATTGACCTCGATCACCAGCACCCGCCCTCGGTGGACCACGTACTGAACGTTGATGAGCCCCACCGTGCCGGTCTCCAGAGCGAGCCTGGTGGTGGTCTCGACCAGCTCCGCGATCGCCTCCGGCCGGAGGCGCTGGGGCGGGAAGACCGCCATCGAGTCGCCGGAGTGCACCCCGGCCCTCTCGATGTGCTCCATCACCCCGGGGACCAGGACCTCGGTCCCGTCGCTGACCGCGTCGACCTCGACCTCGAGCCCCAGGATGTACTTGTCGATAAGGACCTCGCCCCCGGCGTCGCCGGAGGCCCGCAGCGCCTCCCCCAGGTAGTGGCGCAACTCCTCCTCGGAGTGGGTGACGTCCATCGCCCGCCCCCCCAGCACGTAGGAGGGCCGCACCAGCACCGGATAGCCCACTCGGCGCGCGATCGCCACCGCCTCGTCCGGGTCCCGGGTCACCGCCCCGGGCGGCCGCGCGATCCCCAGGCGGCCGAGCAGGGCCTCGAACTGGCCGCGATCCTCGGCCATCTCTATCGACCGGCTGGGTGACCCGAGCAAGGGCACCCCGAGCCGTTCCAGGCGGGGCGCCAGATTGATCGCGGTCTGGCCGCCGAACTGGACCACGACCCCCAGCGGGCGCTCCACTGAGCAGACCTCGAGGACCGCCTCCAGGTCGAGAGGTTCGAAGTAGAGGCGGCTGCTGCAGTCGAAGTCGGTGGACACCGTCTCCGGATTGCTGTTGATCATGACCGCCTCCAGGCCCTGGCGGCGCAGGGCCGCCGCTGCCTGCACAGAGCAGTAATCGAACTCGATCCCCTGGCCAATCCGGATCGGCCCAGAGCCCAGCACCACGGCCGCTCCACCCCCGGCCCGCTGTTCGTTCTCCTGCTCGAAACTGGAGTAGAAGTAGGGGGTGGTGGCGTCGAACTCGGCGGCACAGGTGTCGACGCACTTGAAGGTGGGCTGAATCCCCGCCGCCAGGCGATGCTCTCGCACCCGCTGGGGGTCAAGGTGGATGAGCCCGGCGATCCGTTGGTCGGTGAGCCCGAACTGCTTGGCTCGCCTGAGCAGGCCCTGCTCCGGGACGGCACCGGGGTTCTGCCCCAGCTCCTGCTCCAGAGCGACCAGCTCCCCCAGCCGGTCACAGAACCAGGCCGGGTATCCGGTGCGGGCGGCGACCGTGATCGCCGGCTGGCCCAGACGGAGCGCCTCCAGCACTCCCAAGAGGCGCAGATCGGTGGCCTGCTCAAGCCTCTCGCTGGCCAGCCGCAGCGCGGTCTCGTCCGCTTGGCCCTGCTCCAGCGAGCGCAGGGCCTTGGAGATCGCGGCCTGGAAGTTGCGCCCGATCGCCATCGCCTCGCCGGTGGACTTCATCTGGGTGCCCAGGCGGCGGTCGCCGTGGGGGAACTTGTCGAAGGGCCAGCGGGGAATCTTGACCACGCAGTAGTCGAGGCTGGGCTCGAAGGCGGCCGAGGTGCGCTGCGTCACCTGGTTTTGGATCTCGCGCAGGCTGAGCCCGAGCGCGATCTTGGCGGCCACCCGCGCGATTGGGTAGCCGGTCGCCTTCGAGGCCAGCGCCGAGGAGCGGCTGACCCTGGGGTTGACCTCGATCACGAAGTAATTGCTGGCGTCGGGGGCGAGCGCGAACTGGACGTTGCAGCCGCCCTCGATCCCCAGCGCGGAGATGATCCGGAGCGCCGCCGAGCGCAGCTGCTGGTGCTCCTTGTCGGTCAGGGTCTGGCTGGGGGCAACCACCACCGAGTCCCCGGTGTGGACCCCCATGGGGTCGAGGTTCTCCATGTTGCAAACGCAGATGCAGCTGCCATCTCCATCGCGCATCACCTCGTACTCCAGCTCCCGCCAGCCCAGCAGAGCCTGCTCCACCAGCACCTGGGTGATGGGGCTGGCCCGGAGGCCCCGGGCCACGATCTGCTCCAGCTCCTCGTCACTGGTGGCGATCCCGCCGCCGGTGCCGCCCAGGGTGAAGGCGGGCCGCACCACCAGGGGCAGCCCGACCTCGGCGGCGAACTCGACCGCCTCGGCGACGCTGTTCACCGTGCGGGAGGGCGGTACCGGCTCCCCGATCGCCAGCATCCGGCGCTTGAACCGGTCCCGGTCCTCGGAGTCGCGCACCGCTTCCAGCTGCGTTCCGAGCACCCGCACCGAGTGGCGCGCCAGGACCCCCTGGTCGTCGAGCTGGACGGCGAGGTTGAGGGCGGTCTGGCCGCCCAGCCCGGCCAGCAGGGCATCGGGGCGCTCCAGAGCGATGACCCGCTCGACCGACTCCACGGTGAGGGGCTCCAGGTAGACCCGGTCGGCGGTGTCCTCGTCGGTCATGATGGTGGCCGGGTTGCTGTTGACCAGCACCACCTCGACACCCTCCTCGCGCAGGGAGTGGCAGGCCTGAGTCCCGGCGTAGTCGAACTCGGCGGCCTGCCCGATCACGATCGGGCCACTGCCCAGGACCAGCACCTTGCGGGGCCGTGAGCGGGTTGTCGCCAGGGCCGGTGCCGATTCCAGCCGCTGCTCACCCCGGCAGAGAGCCAGGAACTCGTCGAAGAGGTGCTGGCGGTCCTGCGGCCCGGGGCTTCCCTCCGGGTGGTACTGAACTGAGATCACCGGCAGCTGCCGGTGCCGGAGGCCCTCCACCGAGTCGTCGTTGAGGTTGCGTTCCGAGACAAACCAGCCTGAGCCCTCTGGAATGCTCTCCCCGTCGACCTGGAACTCATGATTTTGGGGGGTGACGAAGACTCTGCCGGTGGTCTCGTCCCGGACAGGGTGATTGCCCCCGTGGTGCCCGAACGGGAGCCGGCTGGTGGTCGCCCCGATCGCCCGGCCCACCAGCTGGTGTCCGAGGCAGATCGCCAGCACCGGGTAGCGGGCCAGGACCTCCCGGGTGAGCGCCAGCTCCGAGGGGAGCTGGGCCGGGTCGCCGGGTCCGTTGGTCAGCACCACCCCGTCCGGGGCCAGGCGCTCCAGATCGGCTGGGGTGGCGGAGTGGGGCAGCACCCACACCTCGGCACCTCGGCTGACCAGTGACCGCAGGGTGTTGTGCTTGACGCCAAAGTCGATCACCGCGACCCGTGGCCGCTGGTCGCCCACGCTACCGCCGGCGCCGCGCCGCAGGGCTGGATGGAGCGGCTCGCTGGCCTGGTAGGGCTCCTGGCAGGAGACCTCAGCGACCAGCCTCTGCTGGGACACCCCGGGCGACTCGAGGGCCAGTCGCAGGAGCTCGCCGTGATCCCGCCCGTCCCGCGGGGCCAGCACCCCCTTGAGGGTCCCGTGGTCGCGAAGGTGCCGGGTCAGCGCCCGGGTGTCGACCCCGGTCAGCCCCGGGATGCCCTGGCGCTCCAACCAGCTGGCGAACGTCTCCTGCGCCTGCCAGTGGGGGGAGGTGGGACTCGCCTCGGCGACGATCACCCCCCGGGCCCAGGCCCGGGTCGACTCCATGTCAACTTGGGCACAGCCGACGTTGCCGATCAGGGGCTGGGTGAAGACCACGAACTGCCCCGCGTAGGAGGGATCCGTGAGCACCTCCTGGTAGCCGGTCATGCAGGTGTTGAAAACCACCTCGCCGAAGGCCTGCTGGGACGCCGCCCCCAGCCAGGTGCCCTCGAAGCTGGCCCCCGACTCAAGGACCAGGATCCCCCGGGGCCGCGGGCTGCCCTCAGTCAACTCCGATCTCGGCGCCCAGGCCAGGGCTTACGTACACCGGGCGGCCCCGGGAGAAGGTCGCCAGCACGGTGCCGCGCAGCTCCTGGTGCCAGAAGGGCGTGTTGGTCCCCAGCGAGATCCACGAATTCCGGTCCGGAGTCCAGCTACCGGCCGGGTCGAACCAGGTCAGATGGGCCGGCTTTCCGACCTGGATCCCAGTGTCCGGGAGCCCGTCCGCGGCCGGGCCCAGGACCCTGAGGGGGCCGGCAGTGAGCGCTGCCACGATCCGGGCCAGATTTGATCCGGAATCCGGGTGGCCGAGCACCACGGAGAGAACGGCCTGGACTCCGCTGAACCCCGGCGGACGTCTCTGCAGGTGATCGGTGGGGACCTCATGGGGAGCGTGGTCACTGGCGATGGCGTCGATGGTGCCGTCCAGCAGACCCTCCCAGAGCGCGGCTCGATCCTCTTCGGTGCGCAGGGGCGGATTGCAGGTGAGCGTGAGCCCGGGGAGGTCGGGGTCCCGCATGAAGCCGCTCAGCATGAGGTGGTGGGGGGTGACCTCCGCCGTGAGGGCCAGCCCCTCGGACTTGGCCTGGCGCACCAGGGTCACGGAGGTGGCCGTGGTCAGGTGCTGCAGGTGGAGCCGGCCCACCTCGGCCGCCCGGAGCGCCGCGATCGAGGATGTCACGGCCGCCTCCTCCGCCTCGGCGGGGCGCAGGGCCCAGGTGGTGGGGTCGCTCCCCGCCCACTCGTTGGCCATAGCGATGATCCGCTCGTCCTCGGGGTGGATGGCGACCAGGCGGTCCAGGGCATGGGCGCGGGCCAGCCCCTCCGCCAGGATCCGCTGGTCGCAGCCGTGGCGGCCGTCGTCGGAGAAGCCAGCGGCGCCGGCCGCGACCAGGCCCTCCATGTCGACCAGATCTTGGCCGCCCAGACCGGCGCTGCAGGCTCCGAACTGCAAGATGGGAATCCTGCCCCAGGCCCGGTTCTTGCTCTGGGCTTGGCGCAGCCGCGGCGCGGTGTCCAGCGGGGGTTGCAGGTTGGCCATGGCGCAGATCGCCCCGAAACCGCCCGCCGCGGCGGCCGCGGTGGCGTTGGCGATCCGCTCCTTCCAGGGCTGCCCAGGTTCGCGCAGGTGGCAGTGAAGGTCGAGGAAGGCCGGCGCGACCACGCTGCCAGGGTGCTCCAGGACCACTCCGCCGGGCGGGAGGGCCACCTTGTTCGCGAGCTGGGCCACCACTCCGTCACGGATCAGCAAGTCGCAGCTGTCGCGGTCCTCGCCGCCGACCGGATCGACGACCCGGACCCTGCGCAGCAGCAGCACTCTCACGATGCCGGCGCTCCGGACCGTTCCAGCAGGATGGCGTCCTCTGGGTCCCAGCCCGCCACCCTGACCGCCACCCGCTCGTTCTGGGCGGTGGGGATGTTCTTGCCCACGTAGGTGGCCCGCAGAGGTAGCTCGCGGTGCCCCCGATCGACCAGGGCCAGAAGCTCGACCGCCCTTGGCCGCGCCAGTTCCGCCAGGGCCACCAGAGCCGCCCGGGCGGTCCGGCCGTGGTAGAAGACGTCGTCCACCAGCACCACCACTCGATCGCCAACCGCGGCCGCGGTGGCCGCCGGCAGCGGGAAGTCGGGCAGGACTCCCGAGCGGGTGGCCCCCGCCGGCCGGATCTGGTCGTCTCGGTAGGGGCCGACGTCCAGGCTCACGCTTTCCCAGCTACCGCCTCCCTGTTCCTCGATCATGCGGCGCAGCCGGTCGGCCAGGAACACCCCCCTGGTGACGATCCCGCAGAGGGTCACCGGGGCCGGGTCTCGGTGTCGCTCCTGGAGCTCCCGCGAGAGCCTGAAGAGAATGCGCTGGACTTCGTCCGAGTCGGCCAGCAACTGGTGGGCGGGCGCCATCACGCGGTTGCCTGTCAAGCCGTGAGAACCCGGCTCAACAAGGCCATCCGCACCGGCACCCCGTTGCGGGCCTGCCGGAAGTAGGCGGCCCTGGGGTCGCTGTCAACCTCGGGGTCGATCTCGCCCACCCGGGGAAGCGGGTGCATCACGATCGCGCCCCCGGGCAGGGCCCGCATCACCTGCGGGGTGATCGCGAACCGCTGCCGCTCCGCGTCGGCCTCCAGCCAGGGCTCCGAGAGGCGCTCGGTCTGGATCCTGGTCTGGTAGACCACGTCGGCCTCGCCGACCGCGTGCATGAGGTCCTCGTCGTGCTCCACTCGCACCCCGCGCTGCCGGAGGGTGGAGATCAGTTGGTCACCCATCCGGACTCTTCCGGGGGCCACCAGGGTGAGCCGTAGGCCCGGGTACATCGAGAGCAGCTGGGCCAGGGAGTGGACAGTCCTGCCGTTGGCGAGGTCCCCCACCAGCACCACATGGAGATCGTGCAGGCGCCCCAGCTCGTCCGAGATCGTGTAGAGGTCGAGGAGTGCCTGGGTGGGATGTTCCCCGGGACCGTCGCCGGCATTTATCACGGGGACCGGGGCGACCGCCGCCGCCCGCGCGGCGGCCCCCTCTTCTGAGTGCCGGAGCACGATGCAGTCGGCGTAGCCGCCCACGATCCGGACCGTGTCCTCCAGGGTTTCGCCCTTGACCGCGGAGGAGAAGTCACGGGCATTCTCGGTGCCCACCACCTGCCCGCCCAGGCGCAGCATCGCGGACTCGAAGCTGAGCCTGGTCCTGGTGCTGGGCTCGTAGAAGAGGGTGGCCATGATGCGGCCCCCCAGTGGCCCTGGCTGGCGGTCCTCCAGCAGCGCCGCCATGGACCTGGTGCGCTGGAAGAGGTCCTCGACCAGGTGGGGATCAAACTGGCTGGCCGAGATCACGTGGCGTAGCCCGCCCGAAACTTTCCCCTGCACCATCATGGCCAGCCTCCCGTGAGGTCCAGCCGGGTCGCAAGGCGGCGGTGGCGGCCCAAAACCGCCCAGCTCCTTGTCGGCCTCACTGGACCGGCTTCAAGGTCGCGCTGCAGCCAGTATAGCGCCGGCAGCGCCGCCTCCACCTGGCTGGGTTGGGCTCGCGACCGCCCCCCGGCACGCTCCAGGCTGGGCTGTTGGCGGCCCAGGGAAGCAGGCACGTTCTGGCCGTCTAATGGCTGCCAACGCCTACCACGTGCTTGCCGACGGCCGCGGCGTCTGCTTGGAGACCCCCATGCCGACTCGGGGTCTTGCCAGCGCTCACTCCCGAGCGCCAGCGGCAAGGGCGGCCTCTGCGGGCCGCGGGGCTGGGGCCCCCGGACAGACATTGAGCCGTTCGCTCAGCTCGGGCAGGGATCTGACCTCTGCGACGGCCGTGTCGTAGTGTCCCAGCAGCCGCGCCCAGCCGTGCTGGCCCTCCCGTGGGAATGCCGCCAGCAGATGCCGGACCAGGAGCCGGCTCACCCTAAATCCCGTGGCTGAATGCCACTTCAGCTCCTGGGTGCCGTTCATGGTGGCGGTGTTGGCGGTCGCCGTCTTGGCCTTCAGGGTCCGCAGCTGGGCGTCCTGCACCGCCTTGGGCAGCAGCAAAATCCGGTCGACCTCGGCCAGGACCTCGCGGGCTGCCTCCAGATGGGTGACCACGGTGTCGTGGGTGCTGGCGTCGATCAGGCCGGACGCGAACTTGAGCTCGTTGATCCCGGCCGCGACCCGATAGGTCGTGTCCACGATCTGCTCCCTGGTCATCCAGTCAGTCTCGTAGGAGAGCATCTCGCGCCAGGTGGGCCCGAGCAGGGCTTGACGGTGCTCCTCGAGGGTGGTGAAGCGGCGGTGATAGCCGAGCTCGGGTTGCTCGAAGCCGCGGCTGCCGGGATCCAGGAATGGTCCCAGCGGGGCGACGTAGAACTGCAGCCGCTTGTCGGCATGGAAGCGTTCGACCAGGTGCCGGCAGTAGTCGACCGTGGCCAGGGCGTCGGCTGGCGTCTGGCGGGGTAGCCCCACCATGAAGAAGAGGTCCAATTTCTCGCAGCCCTGTTCGAGAGCGGCCGCGATCGTCTCCTCCACGGCGGCGTTCGGGACCGGGAACTTGCCGTTGATCTTGCGGATCTCGTAGTCGGGCGACTCGATGGTTATCTCCAGGCTCCACCACCTGGTGGCCCGGCGGACCATGGCGAAGAAGTCGGGACCGGCGGGGTAGAAGACCTCGATGGTCAGCTCATTTGGGATCTCGGCCTGGCCCACCAGTTCGAAGATCCGCCGGGCGCGATCCACCCCCCCCACCCTGGGGTCGTGGACCATGAAGATCGGGGCTCTCGAGAAGGTGGCGATCCGGCGCATGTCGGCGACCAACTTCTCGGGCGACCGATAGGCGGCCCGGGCCCGCCCGGCCACAATCTGGTAGCCCGACCTGGAACCCCCGCAGATGGAGCAGTTGTAGGGGCAGCCGCGGGCGTTCAGCACCATGGTGCTGGGGTACTGCAGCCACTCCGCATAGGGCACGAAGTCGGCCAGGCTGCGGTATTTGAAGACCGCGTGGAGCATGAAGTCATAGGCGGGGACGTCGATCCAGTCCAGGTCGACCGGGATGAAGGTGAGCGGGTTGACGACCACCTCCCCGTCGGGTCGCTTCCAGGTCAGGTTCTGCACCCGCTCCAGGGGCGATCCCTCGCGCAGCGCCTGCAGAAGCTGGCGGCAGGGCTCCTCCGTGGAGTCTCCTCTCAGGACAAAGTCGACCGCCGGGTTCTCGATCAGCTCCCGGTGAAAGTAGCTGGCGGAGAGGCCGCCGAGTAGCACCTTGGAGTCGGGATGCACCTGCTTGACCAGATCGGCGATCCCGAGAGCGCCGTTGGCATGGGGGAGCCAGTGCAGGTCGATGCCGAAAACCGGGGCGTGCAGGTTGCGCAGATGGCTGGCGACGTCGTAGCTGGGCTCGCGCAGCATCCGGTAGGCGATGTTGAGGATGCGAACGTTGTAGTGGTTGAGCTCCAGGTAACCGCCGATGCTGGTGAGTCCAATTGGGTACATCTCGAACTCGTCGGTGGATGGGATCACGTCCGCCAGCGGCCCCTGCAGGATCACCTCCTGGCGGAAGTCCCAGACCGAGGGTGCGTGGAGCAGGATCAGGTCGGGCTCGAACACCCGTCGCCAAGCCCGGGAAACGGTGCCGGGTCGCCTGGTCGGCATTGGTTGGAATGACCTCAGCAGGCACGCGCGGTTGGCGGTTGGGGGTGCCGGCAGAGCGATTGTGGCACGGCGAGCTGCCGCCGCCTGCGCGTGAATTCCCCTGATTCTGGCCCGTTGAAAGCCCTCTGGGAGCCTGCGATGCCAGCGCTCATGATCGAGGCATGCTCGTCTCATGGGTCAGCACCAGGCCCTCGCCAGAAACCGCCCGCGCCCTGGCGCCGGGCGGCGTCGTCGGGTCAGCAGCCGACTCCAGCCCCTTGATGGCGGGCAGGGGGCGGGGCAGCAAGGCTCCCGCGCCCGAGTCCGTAGGTCCCACCGGCGGCAGCTTCCGAATCGACGGAGAGACAACCTGCCAGAGCAGAATCAGTGGATGGACGCGGGCGGGTACCGGGCGCGGACGCATCCATGGGGTGCCTGATCGCCGGCCGCTTCTGCAACCGAACACGAGGTGATTAGAGGAATGTACGGCTACGGTGGGTACGGATCGGGCCACTGGGTGTGGCTGATCGTGATGGCGGTCTTCATGGTGATCTTTCTGGTCTTGGTGGTGTGGGGCATCGCCGCCCTCAGTGGTCGGGCCCGCGGACCGTGGCGGCCCCAGCCCGACCCTCAGGCGCCGGAGCAGATCCTGGCCCGGAGGCTGGCCATGGGCGAGATCGACGAGGAGGAGTACCAGCGCCGGCTGGCCGTCCTCAGGCGGGAAACGCCGCCCTCGGCCTAGCTGCCACCGACCTGGGTTGGTCCTGGCCCACCGCGCCCGCTTCGCATTCGGCCCTGTGTCTGCGCTCGGTGACGACCTCATCAGGCAAACGGCGGGGACTGTCGGTGGTTGGAGGCAGGGGAGCGGGGCGCCCATCTCCAGCAGCTAATCTGTGCGCCATGGTTCCCCAACCGATCGGCCCGCTCCCGGCGGCTTCACCGGGCGGTCGGGCGCGGCCGGCGGCCGCATGGCCGCGCTAGTTCGGCCGGTGGGCCTGGGCCTCGCCTCCCATGGCGATGTCCGCGACGCCGTGCGCCATGCCGAGCGGGCGGCCAGCGCCGGCCTGGACTCGGTGTGGTTCCACGAGTCCTACTTCGAGCGGGACGGGGTGACCTACACGACGGCGGTGGCGGCCTCCGTTCCCGGCATCCGGGTGGCGCTGGGGGCGATCAACCCCAACACCCGCCATCCCGTCCTGATCGCCATGACCGTGAGCGCGCTCGATGACCTGGCGCCGGGACGGATGGTGCTGGCCCTGGGGTCAGCCCTTCCCCTGCGGCTTCGCCAAATGGGCTACGACTACGATCCTGACCTGGCCACCGCCAAGGTGGAGACCACCATCTTCGAGCTGCGCAAGCTGTGGTCGGGGGAGCGCCTGCCCACCGCGGCGGGACTGCCCGAGATCGAGCCCATGTTCCCCCCTGTGCATCACGTCCCGATCTGGGTCGCCGGCTACCGCCGAGGCTTTCACGAGCTGGCCGGGCGGAGCGCGGACGGCTTTCTGGCGCGACCGGCGGAGTCTCTTCCCGCGCTCCAGCTGGGGGTGGCCAGGATCCGCGCGGCCGAGCTGGCGGCGGGACGTCCGCCGGGGACAGTGGAGGTGGGCGGGTACCTGCTGGCCGTGGCGGACTCCAGCCGCCGGGCCGCGCTCGACCGGGCCAAGCGCGAGCCGTTCGTCATCTACATGCTCTCCGTCCAGTCCGACTTCGCCATGCGGCGGGCGGGGCTGGACCCGGCCCTGCGCCAGGCCATCGCCACCGCCTGGAGGGCGGAGGACTACCACGGGGCGGCCCGCATCATCCCCGATGAGCTGGTGGACGCCTTCCTGCTCTGTGGCACCCGGGAGGAGATAGCGGCCGGGGCCCAGCGCTTCCGGGCGGCGGGCATGACCCTGCCCATCCTCCAGCCGGTGCTCCAGGAGGACGACCAGGTGGAGGCGGTGGTGGACGCCGCCCTCCTCTACGGCAGCTCCGGGGACCTGGTGGCCGGCACCGCCGCCACCTCTCGGAGGGCCGCGCTCAGCAGCGAGACCGGGATCGGCCTGGGCCGGCGCGCCCGGGGCTGGCTGGAGATCCTGCGCCCCTTCAGCCTGACCGCCTCCGCCATCCCGGTGGCGGCGGCGGGCGGCCTGGCCCTGGCCAACCACGTCATGAACTGGCCGCTCTTCGCGGCCGCCTTCCTGGGTGGAGTGATGCTTCAGATCGGCACCAACGTGATCAACGAGATCTACGACGTCCGCAAGGGAATCGACGCCATCACCTCGCCCCGGGCCAGCCTGGCTCTGGTGACCGGCCGCGTCACCGAGAGGGCCGCCTTCGCCCTGGCCGCGCTTGCCTTCCTGCTCGCGACCGGGATCGGGGTCTGGCTGATCACGGTCCGGGGCTGGGAGCTGGCCCTGCTCGGGGTCATCGGCCTGCTGGGAGGCTGGGGCTACACCGCCCCCCCGCTGCAGTACAAATACCGGGCGGCCGGGCTACCGCTGGTGTTCCTGCTGATGGGGCCGCTCATGGTCCTGGGCGGCTACTACGCGGTCACCGGAAGCTGGTCCTGGCCGGCCGCCGTGGTCAGCGTCCCCATCGGCCTGCTGGTGACGGCGATCCTCCACGGCAACGAGTGGCGGGACATCGGCGAGGACGCTCGGGCCGGAATCAGCACAGTCTCCATCAGGGCCGGCCGGCGCGCGGCCCACGCCCTCTACGTCTTTCTCCTGGTGGGCGCCTATGTGGCCCTGGCCGTGGCGGTCGCGGTTGGCGCCCTGCCCCGGCTCAGCCTGCTGGCCTTCCTCTCCCTGCCGCTCTTCGTGCGCGCCTTGCGCGCCTCCGAGCTGGGGGCCACGGGCCAGCAGAGGGCGATCTCCATGATCGACCTCCAGACCGCTCAGCTCCACATGACCTTTGGGCTGCTCCTGGTTGCGGGCCTGGCCGCGACCGCACTCTGGACCCCGTGACCGGGCCCCGGACCATGGCGGGGCGGAATCCAGCTGCCGGCTTGCTAAGGTGGTGCCCAAGGTTCACCGGCCAGAGCGATGGCGGCAATGGAGGGAGGCGCAGATGAGGCTCACCCGGCCGGCATCCGGGAGCGTGCGGGTTTCCTGGTTCGTGGCCGGGAGCACGGTGATCGCCTACGCCGCCTTCGTGGCCACCTTCCGGGGGCCCCGGCCCCGCTTCTGGCAGCGCATGACCAAAACCGGCCTCATCCTGGGCTCGGCGGCACTCGTGGGCGACCGGTCCCTGCGGCACCAGCGGGCTCACGGCGCAGATCTCGCCCTCGGCGGCGCGATCGCGGCCGGGCTCTACGGGGTCTTCATGGTCGGGGACAGGGCGGCTCGGGTGGTGATGCCGAAGGGTGCCCAGGACATCGGCAACATCTACCTGCTCCGCCAGCTGCGGCCGGCGCCGGAGCTGGCCCTCCGCCTGGCCCTGGTCGTCGCGCCGGCGGAGGAGCTCTTCTGGAGGGGGCTGTTGCAGGGTGAGCTATCGCGGCGGTTCGGCCCAGCTCGCGGAGCCGCCCTGGCCACAGCGCTCTACGGCGGCGCCCACCTCTGCACCGGCAATCCCACGCTGGTGGGGGCGGCGACCATGGCCGGGGCCGGTTGGTCTAGCCTGGCCGCCGCCGGAGTCCCCATGCCTGCCCTCATCGCCAGCCACATGATCTGGGACGTCTGGATATTCCTGGTCTCTCCGACCACCTCCGAGGCGGCTCCTTAGGGTCGTCGGCCCCGTTCTCGCCCCCTGGCCGCGGGCGAGATTTCTGACCTCGGCGCCGTGGCGAAAGGCCGGGTCAGACGGCTGGCGCCGGTCCGATCTGACAGGAGGCGCGCTTGCCATTGAGAGCGGAGACAGTCACCTCGGCCGGACCGCTCAGAGCCGCATTGGCCCGGGCCGGGGAGAGGCCGGGAAAGATGACCACCGTCGGGGAGCCCGCGATCGGTCCGGAAGTGATGGGCCACCGCGCCGTCAGCGGGTGCGCGTCGCCGGTGGATCCCCGCCACGTCACGGCCACGAAGCCGGGACCCGGCACGGCGGAGGTGAGCGCCACCTCCGCCTCCTGGAGGCCGTCGGCCGTCCCGGTGTTGGCGTAGAAGCCCGCGCACACGGGCAACCCCGGGACCGGCCCGGAGGGAGCATCCTTCGGCGCCAGGACGGCAGGGCGCATCGAGGGCCCCGCGGACAGGAGAGCGGCCGCAAGCAGGGCGACCACGGCCCCCAGTCCCGCCAGCACCCGTCGGCTGGGCCGGCCCTGGGACATCGGTTAGGGCGACTCGGGGCTGGGCCCCCGCGCTCCCCCGATCTCGGACGAGGGATCGTGGTCCCAGCCGGCGGCCTCCACCGGCTCCAGGAACTCCAGGCGATTGCCCAGAGGGTCCCAGCTGTAGAAGCGCCGGAAGCCGGGGAAGTTGTCGTCCCACTGCACCTTGGCGCCGGCGGCTTGGAGCTGCTGCGCCAGGCTGTCTATCACCGCCATCAGGATGCCGGGATGGGCCTTGCGGGCGGGGCGGAAGTCCTCCTCGACGCCCAGGTGCAGCTCCATCTCCCCGGCTCGAAACCAGGCGCCTCCCCGGGCCGCCAGCACCGGTGGCTTGGGGATCTCCTCCATTCCCAGCACCGTGCAGTAGAAATGCCGCACGTCCTCCTCCCGCCCGGGCGGCATGGCCAGTTGCACATGATGCAGTCGTAAGCGGGGCGGCACCTCACATCCTCCCTGCGCTGAGCGGCTCGGCCAGGGCAGTGGCTGATGCAATGCCAACCGGCCGTGAGGCGGACCCCGGGGCCAATTCAGCGCCTCCTGGGGCGCCTGGCCGAGCCCACGCGGCAGGGGTCCCGGGGACCACTCTCACCTGCTCTGTCCGTCGGCCCCGGCCAGCTCCAGGTAGGCCGCGCGCTCGGCGTCAGTCAACGGCGACCGAGTCGAGGGTGTCACCCGCACCTTGAGAAAGAGGTCCCCGCCCTTGCCACCGGCGCGCAGGGCGGGGATGCCCTTTCCGGGGACCCGCATGGTTCGCCCCGAGGGGCAGTTGGGTGGCACCGTGACCTCGAGCCGGCCGGTCAGCCCCTGGGTCGTCACGCTGCCGCCCAGAGCCGCACGGTAGTCGCGAACCGGGATCTCGGTGTAGACGTCGCGGCCCCGGACCTCGGTGCCCGGCTCCAACTCCAGATGCACTCGCAGGTACAGATCGCCCCGGTTACCCCCGTTGGGACCGGCGGTGCCCTCGCCGGCGACTCGGATCCGCGAGCCCTCGGTCACACCCTTGGGGATGGTCACCTTCAGGCTGCGGCGCCGGGTCTGCCGCCCGGTTCCCTGGCAGGTGGGACAGGTCTTCACCGCCGTCTTGACCGCCGTCCCGCCGCCGTCCCCGGCCTCCTGCACCAGCCCGGTGCCATGGCAGGTCGGGCAGGTCTCCGACATCGAGAGCTGGAGGGTGCGCTCGCTGCCCTCGGCGGCCTCGTGGAGTGTGACGTCCACCTGGTGCTCGCTGTCCTGGCCCCGCCGGGGGGCTGACTGCTCGCGCCTGAGCCGGTCGAGTTCGGCCTCCACCAAGGGGTCCTCGGCATTGCCGCTGTGGCCGCTGAAGAAGGTCTCGAAGAAGTCGCTGAAGCCCCCGAACCGGGCGCCGCTCTGCCGGCCGGCGTTCTGGAACGGGGTCTGGGGCTGTCTGGGACGACTCGCCTGGGCCTTCTCGAGCTGCTCCCAGTCCGCCCCCAGCCGATCGTACTTGGCGCGCTTCTCAGGGTCCTTGAGGACCTCGTGGGCCTCGTTGACACGCTTGAAGCGCTCGGTGGCCTTGGGATCCTTGTTGACGTCGGGGTGGAGCTCCCTGGCCAGCTTGCGATAGGAGGAGCGGATCTCCTTCTCGGAGGCGGTTCGAGGCACGCCCAGGGTGGCGTAGTAATCGCGGAATTCCACACCTCCAAGGTACCGCCTCGGAGCGTCCGCGAAACGGTGGGGGGATACCTGACCTAGTCCAGCCGGCTCCGCACCCGGCTCACCAGGGCCATCCATTCGGGCCGCAACTCGCCCTGCGCAGACGTCAATGGGCGATCCGTGATCAGCCGAGCCAGCTCGTGCCCGGGCCGGGCGCCGGCTCGCACTATCAGCGCGGCCTCGCCGGCCGCGGGTCCGTCCAGGGTGAGCGGGCCACTGGCGGCGAAGCCGCCGTCGGGGCTGAGGCGGCCCCGGGCCGTCTCGGCGGCCCCCGGGCCCGTCTCCGGCCCTCGGGCGTCGCCGCCCCGGTAGATAATCAGCTGGGACCAGTGGCAGTGCAGTTGCCCGGCGGACTGTTGGCCGAGGCCGAAGCAGGCCAGGTGCTGGTCCAGGAGTGAGGGCTCGCCGAGATCGCGGGCCGAGAGCGACCAGAGCGGCACCGACGCCACCAGGCGGGGGTTGACCTCGATGCACCAGCAGCGGCCGTCCTCCGCCACCACCAGGTCGACCCCGAAGACGCCGCGGTGACCCTGCTCGCGGAGCCACTCGCCGACCTGGGCGGCGATGCCCTCCACCACCGACCGGTGTGGCACCACGGCCTGGAAGTCGTTGCCGCAGGAGCCCATGGGATGCGGGGTGAGCACCCGGATCCCGGTCAGCTGGAGGCACGCCGGCCCGGCCACTATCTGATCGGGGAAGGCGACGCCCGTCACGGTCACCGCGGTCCCCGGCACCACCTCGGCGATTCGACAGGTCTGGCCCGCGAATCGCAGCAGCAGCTGGTCCAGGTCCAGCTCCGATGTGACCGGATAGGTGGCGGCTCCGGAGAAGCCGTGCGCGAGCTGGAAGACCAGGGGTGGCCCCAGCTCGAGCGCCGGCGCCCGCAGCTCGGGCCCGGCCGGGCCCGCCACCATCCTGGGCACCGGCAGCCCCGCCCGGGCCGCTGCGGCGCTGAAGTGGGCCTTGTTCTCGAGCCGCCTGGCGACTTTGGCGGGGCTGTTGGCGAGGGTCAGGCCGAGCTGCGCCGCGAGCCGCTCGGTGGCGACCGAGCTCTTCCAGACGGCGACGCCACCTGCGCGCCCGGCCAGCAGCTGCTGCGCCGGGGCCCAATCCATGAGCGCCTGACTGGACCGGCCGGCTTCGGGAAACGACACCAGGTCGGAATCGGTGATCCCGCAGCCGTCGGCGCAGATCACCGGCAGCCCGCTGGCCAGGGCTGGCACCGGCTCGGGCCCGACGAAGAATGCCCCGGCCGAGTTCACGCGGCGCTCCCCGGCCCGAAACCGGCAGCCTCCAGGATCCGATCGAGCTCCGCAGGAGTGCCCGCGGCCGCGACCGAGGTGGCGTCTGCAGGGCTCAGGTCGAGCTGTTCCGCAGCCCCGCTCAGCACCACCAACCACCTGCCGCCGGCCCGCGTGCGGGCGGCCTCCCGGGCGGCGGCAAGGGTGGCCAGGCCCTCCCACGACGTGGCCACTCCATGCCGCTCGCCAAGGGCCAGGACTTCTTCCATCTCGGCCCGACCAATTCGCCAACCCCAACCCGCGCTCTCCCTGACCGCCCGCCTCACCCGCGGTGCCAGCCGGCTTCGCCTGGTGCCGAGGTCGCCCACTCCGGAAGCCGCCAAGCGCTGGGCTCGCGGGTACCAGGCCCTGGTCAGCTCGCCGCCCGGGGCGGCCTCCACCAGGTGCATCCGGGGCCGTTCCGAAGCGGCCAGAAGGAGCTTGAACCCGTCCGCCAGGCCGAGCACGGTGGCGCCACTGTTGGCGAATGCGAAGACGTCCTGCCAGGGCCCCTGCGGCACCAGCTCGGCGGCGATCCCGCGGTAGGCGGCCGATCCCAGCGGGTTGGTAGAGGTGCGCAGGTCGGCCATCCCCCAGGACGTCACCGCATGGTGCAACAGGGCGACCGGGTGCTCGCTGACGACCACCAGTTGGGGCTGTCGGAGCAGGGCGGACAGCTTCACCGCAGCGGTGCGGGGCGAGACCAGGCTGAGCAACCGGATCCCCGCCAGGGAGCAGTAGGCGGCCGCCGCCACCGCCGCATTGCCGGAGGAGGAGATGACCGCCTGTGAGATCCCGCGGGCCTTGAGGTCCGAGACCATGAGCCCGAGGCTGCGCGCCTTGTGCGAGCCCGTGGGGGAGATGTCCTCCCGCTTCAGCCACAGCTCCGCGATCCCGAGCTCGAGGCCCAGCGCCCGGGCCGCCTGGAGCGGGGTCCAGCCCTCTCCCAAGCTCAGCCGGGCTGGGCTGGGTACACTCGCCTGGAACAGGCCGGCGTGACCCCACTGCCCGGGGCCGGGCCTGGCATCAGGGGTGGGCATGGAGGAGGAGAGGATTGGCACCAGCGCCCGATCTGGCACGCGAATGTCCCGACTGTGGAGCCGAACTGGACCTCACCGAGGCGGAGGAGGTGGGCGACCTGGTCGACTGCCCGAATTGTGGAGCTGCCTTCGAGGTGGTGGCCCTGGAGCCGTTCACGCTGGCCCCGTTCGTCGACGAGGAGAAGTAGAGAGGCGGCGCACCGCCTGCCGAAATCCGCCCGCCTGATAGTTCGCCGAGAAGAAGCCCGGGCAGGCGGGCGAGAGCAGGATGGCATCGCCAGGTCGGGCCAGCTCCCGCGCGATCCTGACGGCGCTTTCCAGATCTCCGGTCAGGCGCACAGACTCGCCGGCCCCCATCTGCGTGATTGCCCCCAGGAGCCGATCCGACCCCGCTCCGGGAAGCAGCACCACCGCCGCCAGCGAGCGTCCGACCTGGTCCGCCAGCTGGTCGAAGTCGATTCCCTTGTCCTGGCCCCCCGCGATCAGGACGCAGGGGCGCCCGATCGTGCGCAGCGCGGCCACGGTCGACTGGGGAGTGGTGCTGGAGAGGTCGTCGTAGTAGTCGACTCCCGCCTCCTGCCAGACCAGCTGGATGCGGTGAGCGAGGGTTCCGAAGGTCTCCAGCCCCCCGGCCAACTGGGGCAGCAGCTCTGGCCGGAACCCGTCCAGGCCGGCGCAGATGGCCACCGCCGCCCTCACGTTAGCCAGGTTGTGGGCGCCTCGCAGGCGCAGGCGATCGATCTCCAGCACCAGGGCTCGATCGCCGTGCCTGGTCAGCCAGACCGCGCCCGCCTCCTCGAAGCTTCCGTCGCAGGTTTCGAGCCCGGCCGGGGCGGTGGCGAAGCGGAGCTCCCTGATGCCCTCCCTCACGGGGCCGGTGCCGAGGCTGATCGGGTCGTCTCCGTTGCGAACCGCGACCCGGCATCCGGGCAGGTCGAAGATGCGACGCTTGCAGGCGATGTAGCCGGCCATCCCGGAGTGCTCCTCGAGGTGGTTCGGGGTGATGTTGGTGATCGCGGCCAGCCCTGGCGCGCGATCCATCTGGAGCAGCTGGCGGTTGGAGATCTCCAGCACCAGACAGCCCGCACCCAGCTCGTCCCGCGCCACCTGCTCCAGGGCCTGGCGATTGTGCCGGTCGTTGCCGGCCAGCCAGACCTCGGGGAACATCTGGGAGTGGGAGAGGGCGGCCGCCACCAGGGCTGCGGTGGTGGACTTGCCGTGGCTGCCGGTGATCCCCACCACCGGGCCGCTGGCCAGGTCCAGATAGGCCTGGATCAGGGAATAGAAGGCCCGCCCCTCGTCCCGCAGCTGACGCAGCTTGAGATTGGCCTCTTGCATGAACCAGGCCTGAGTCGGAATCAGCAGCGCCGAGTCCTCGATCCCCGCCAGATACTCCCGTCCCAGGTGGAGCCCGGCTAGGCCGCTCAGGAGCTGTTCCAGGTTGGCCTGACGGGCCCGCTCAGGCACCCCCGCGTGGGCCAGATGGTGGGCCCGGCGGAGCCGTTCCAGGTCGGGCTGGAGATCGTGGCCGACCACATTGGTGAAGCCCGCTGCCAGCAGGTAGCCGGCCATCTCGCCGCCTTCGATACTTGCCACGCCGATCACGTCGACGCGCTGCCCTCGCAGGTCCCGAAGGGCCGGGGGCAGGCGCAGCGCGCCGAGTGCCGCCCGAGGGGTCGGGCTGGCGGCGGGGGCCGGGGGGTTCACCCAGTGAAGATTACCGCCCCGGAGCCACGCCTCCAGGCAGGCGGCGCACGCTCAGGACCCGATAGCGGCGCTCGAAGTCGGCCAGGGGCTCGCGCCGTACGCGGCTGCGCTCGCTGCAGGCGTGGAGCACCTCTCCCGGGCCTAGCACCAGGGCCACGTGACTCAAGCGCCGCGGTCCCCGGCTGATCGCCCCCACCAGGTCGGCCGGCTGGAGCTCCTCACGACCCACCCTGGTCCCCACCCGGCGCTGCGCCCGGCTGTTGCGCGGCAGCAGGACGCCTTGGGTGAGGAAAGCCCGCCAGAGCAGCCCCGAGCAGTCCATGCCAGTGGCTCCGGTCCCGCCCCAGACGTACGGTTGACCCTCGTAACTCAGCGCCGCGGCCAGCACCCGCTCGGGGCTCCAACTTGCCTCACCCTGGGTGATGTCGACTGGCGGATCTCCCGCCGATGAGGGCGGGCCCAGGCGGTAGCCGCCGTCCCGGGCCACCCACCCCAGGGCGTGGCCCGGAGCCCTCACCAGGAAATGGCCGGCGCGGATGGCGATCACCTCAGCTGGGGGATCCCCGGGAAGCAGCTGGGTGACTCGCTCCGGCTCGGCTCCTGGCTCGGGGGGCGTCCGCCAGACGTTGAGGGCGGGCGCCCCCGCATGCAGGCCGACACGGGCCCTGCGCTCCGCCAGCACCAGCAGGCGAGCCCTCGCTGCCGGCCAGAGCTCGGCCAGCCGCGCCCTCACCTGGTCCGCCTGACCAGGGGTGGCGACCCAGCCCTGAAGGCCCTGGGGCACCACGGTCAGGTCCATCAGTGGAGGCGCTCCATAGCGCTGGGCGGCCTCCTCCCGGAGGCCCTCCAGTGCCGTCAGCAGCGCGGGCGGGGCGGTGGCGGGGTTCACGACTCCCCCAGCCCCAGGAGCTGGCGCCAGCCCGACCACGGGCGTCGCGGCCAAGCCTCGGCGGGATGGAGCTCCAGGCTGTGCCCGTCGGTCAGCAGCAGGTAGGGGATGAGTGGGCTGTCCGCCATGCCATAGAGGCGGCGGGCGACGTGACGGAGCTGCTGCGGCTGAGAGCCCTCTCCGATCGCCGCCACCAGGGTGCCCCGGTCCGGCACCAGGAGGGTGGCGGTGCCCTGGCCTCGCTCCGCCACCGCCCTCAGGAAGGGGTGCACCAGCAGGAGGCTGCTGGAGAAGAGCACGTCGTGGCGGAAGATCCAGCGGCCCTGGCGGGGGGTAGTCGCCAACTGCTGCTCCCAACGCTGCAGCCGCACCGCCGTGTTGTGGTCGGAGCGACGCACCAGCTCGGCCTCGTCGAGGCCCGCCTCCGCCGCCTGCTTTTGGGACACTCCCCGCATGATCTCGCCGGGAAGGGCTTCCGACACGAAGGCCAGCAGGCCCCCCGGAAGCTCCCTGGTCAGCAGCTCATCCGCGCGGGGGTAGCGGCTGATCACCTTCCGGGTGCGCACACACCACACCAGGGCCTCTGGGTCGGGCACCTCACCCTCCGGCATCGGGGCCGCCTCAGCGGCACTGAGCCTGGGGCCGGCAGCCTGCACGAAGCGCAGGATCTCGGCCGGGGCCAGCGATCCCGGCGCCGACGTCGCCTGGTAGAGGGTGGTCAGGGACAGTGAGAGCCGGGCCTGGTCCTTCCGGGCGGAGATGGCAAAGCCCTGGTCCGCGGCCTGGAAGTCCCAACTGGGGTAGCGGGACCGCAGCTGGTTCACCAGTCGCTCCGAGAACTGCTGCCGGGATGGGTCGAGGGGGGATGCCGACATCGCTCAGGCGGGGCGTGCCCGCGAGCTGACATAGTCCACCAGGACGTAGTCACCCAGCCGGTCGGGGCTGACAAAGAAGGCCCGGCCGCGGTTTAGTCGCGTGATCTGGTTCACGAACTGGACCAGGAAGCTGTTGCTCTCCAGCATGAAGGTGTTGATGACGATCTTCTCCTGGGTGCAGCGCCTGACCTCCAGCAGCGTCTTCTGAAAGGTCTCCGGCAGGGGCGGGTAGAAGAACACCGCCCGGTCGCCCTCCATATGGGCGGTGGGCTCACCGTCCGACACGATGATGATCTGGCGGTTGCCCCCACGGTGGCGGTTGAGCAGGCGCCGGGCCAGCATCAGCCCGTGTTGCATGTTGGTGCCGTACACGTACTCGCTGTAGGAGAGTTCCGCCAGCGCGCCCGGGGCGATCTCGCGGGCGTAGTCGGAGAATCCCACCACGTAGAGACTGTCGCGGGGGAACTGGCTGCGGATCAGGGCGTCCAGTCCCAGGGCCATCTTCTTGGCGGCGTAGAAGTAGCCCCGCAGCGGCATGCTCCGGCTCATGTCCAGCATCAGCACGGTGCTGGCGGTCACCGTCTGTTCCGGCCGCACCACCTCGAAGTCCTCGGTCAGCAGGTGCAGCGGGGGTCGCGCCTCGCCCCTGCGGACCGCGTTCATCAGGGTCCGTTCCACATCCAGCGTGAAGGGATCACCGAACTCGTAGATCTTGCTCTCCTCACCGCGGTCGCCGCCACTGCCGGGACGGTCCACCCGATGGCCGCCGAAGCGATCGCGCCGCAGGTTCTGGAAGATGTCGCGGAGGGCCTTCTGGCCGATCCTGCGCACTCCCGAAGGGGTCAGCTCGAGGCCCTGGTCGCCCCGGCGCAGCTGCCCGTTGCGCTCCATCTCCTGCAGCAGCTGCTGGATCCGGCGCACGCTGGCGGCCGCCTCCGGGCCGAGCTCGGAGTCCAGCTGCTCGAGCAGCTCCAAGGACATCTCCTGCCCGTCGGCGGCGCGGCTCAGGCCGCGTTCCAGCGCCTCCAGCCGTTGCAGGCGGGCCATCATGTCCAGGGCTTCCGGGAAGCTGAGCTCCTCGGCCCCTGAGAAGCCGAAGCGGCTGCCCAGGCCGTCGCCGGGCGCCAGCCGCCCGATCAGCTGGGCGAGCTGCTCAAGTTCGGCCTGAAGCGCCTCATCGGACAGGGCGCCCTCGAGCATCTCCTGGAGCTGCTGGCGCGCCCCCGGTGACATCGACTTCAGCAACGAGTCCAGTTCCGCCATGCGTCGTTGCAACTGCTCGAGGAACTCCTCCAGGGTCTGGGGGCGATCGGGGAAGAGGTCGCCCCACTTGGCCATGAACTGGTCGTAGCCAGGGGGCTCGCCGCGCAGGTGGCGGGCCAGCATGGCGTTGAGGTCCGCCATCATGGCGCGCATCTGGGCCATCTGCTCCGGCCCCATCTGCTGCATGCTCTGGCCCAGCTGCTGGAAGTGCGATTCCGCCAGATTGCGCCGGAGTTCGGCCAGCAGCTCCCGGAAGTCGGCCTCGGCCCCGGGATCCATGAACTCGTAGTTCTGAAGCTCCCCAATCGCCGACCCGGGCTCGGGGGGCAGCTGGTCGAGCTGGCTCAGCCGGCTGCTGGCGGTCCGTTGCGCCAGAGATCCAGCGGGCTCACCTCGGGCTTGCTCCAGGCGCTCCCCCAGGGTCTCTCGCTCGCGCTTCACGATCCCGTCGAGGCGCTCGGCTATGTCCTGGAACAGTCCTTCCAGGTTGTAGCGCCTCAGCTGCTGCTGGCGGCGCTGCCGGATCTGCTCCAGCAGCCCATCCAACCCCGGCAGCCGCCTACCCTGCGGATCCTTGAAGCCCTGGCTCAGCAGCCGCCGCAGGGCGGACTCAAAGTCCCAGCCATGGAAGACATCCTCGGCCAGCCGGGAGAACACCTCGTCGGCGGCGGGGAAGTCCCCCTCCTGGCTGCCGTCCCACCGGCTGTAACGCTGGCGTGCGGACGGCACCGCGCGCCCCTCAGCTGGCGTAGACGGCGGTGCCATCCACCGAGGTCTTGTTGAGCCGCTTGGCCAGGTGCAGGCCCTCCAGCACCAGCTCCAGGGCGGCGGCCACCGAGGCGGGCTGGTTGGGCTCGTCGAGGTCGGCCAGGATGCGGGCCGTCTCGGGCAGTGAGCTCGCCATCTGGAGGTAGCGTGCGGCGGGGATCCTCTCGCCGGTCTCCAGGCTCAGGCCCTGCTCGAACCGGGCCAGCAGAGGGGCGAACTCCTGCAGTGAGAAGTGGTGGCGAAAGACGGTGCCGATGGCGCCGCGGACCAGCTTCTGGAGCACGACCTGGTCGTCCCCTTCCTCCCAGGTCTCCAGCTCGAGCTTGCCCGAGGTGGAGGCGGCCAGGGCCACCAGGTCGCTGATCCGCGGCACCGCCTCGGGTTCACCGAGCTGGATCGCGCGCCGAATCGAGTTGGCGCACATGGTCTCGAAGTTGGCTATGGAGAGCCGCACCGACACCCCGGAGCGCTGGTTTATCTGGGCGGTGTGGCGGGCCAGCTGGGAGATCTCGGCCACCAGTTCGCGCATGTAGGCGGGCACATGAAGGTTGACCCCCAGGCCCTCGAACGAAGCCCCCTCCTGCTCGATGATCTCCGCCTCCTGGGCGCCGGAGCGGGGATAGTGGGTCCGGATCTGGGCCCCGAAGCGGTCCTTGAGGGGCGTGATGATGCGGCCCCTGTTGGTGTAGTCCTCGGGATTGGCGGTGGCCACCACCATCACGTCCAGCGGCAGCCGCACCTGGAAGCCCCGGATCTGGACGTCGCGCTCCTCCATGATGTTGAGCAGTCCCACCTGGATCCGCTCCGCCAGGTCGGGCAGCTCGTTGATGGCGAAGATGCCGCGATTGACCCGCGGAAGCAGGCCGTAGTGGATGGTCAGCTCGTCCGCCAGATAGCGACCCTCGGCCACCCGGATGGGGTCGACCTCTCCTATGAGGTCGGCGATGGAGGTGTCGGGCGTGGCCAGCTTCTCCCCGAAGCGGCGGTCGCGGGCGACCCACTCGATCGGGGTGGCGTCGCCGAGGTCGGCGACCAGGTCCCTACCCAAGCGGCTGATGGGTGCGTAGGGATGATCGTGGACCTCGCTGCCGGCGACGATCGGGAGCTGCTCATCCAGCAGCGATGTCAGGGCCCGGATCAGGCGCGACTTGGCCTGCCCGCGCTCGCCCAGGAAGATGATGTCCTGGCCCGCCAGGATGGCGTTCTCAACCTGCGGCACCACCGTCTCCTGGTACCCGATCAGGCCCTCGAACAGGGGCTGCCCCGAGCGCAGGGCAGCCATCAGGTTGTCCCGCAGCTCCTCCCGGACCGAGCGCATCCGGTACTCGCTGCCCCGTAGTTCACCAAGGGTCCTAGGCAGCGGCACCAGGGCGACCTAGGCCCCCGACCTGGCGGGGAGCGTCATGGGTCCACTATAGCCGCCCCCGGACCGGCCTCCCCCCGGGCGGTCCTGGAGCCGTGTTGGTTCCACCCGGCAAGGTGCAGCCGGCGGCCGGGCTCCGCACGTCGCCCGCCTCATCGGCGAAGCTATGCCGATGCCTGACTCCAGCCCTGTCGGCGCTCTCCCTTGCCCCCCCGAACATGGTGCCCCCAGGGTGGCCGCCGCCCGCGATAGCGCGCCCTTCAACGTGCGCTTCGGTTGGGGAGAGATGGGGGCCCAGGCCCTGGTCCCCGGGTCGGACGTGGTGGTGGTCGTGGACGTGATCACCTTCACCACCGCGGTGACGGTCGCCGTCGAGCGCGACTGCGCCATCTATCCTCACTCCTGGGACCAGGAGGCGGCGGCCAAGCTGGCCCGACAGGTGGGCGCCGAGCTCGCCGTCGGGCGCTCTCAGGTGGGGCCGAAGACTCCCTACTCGCTCTCGCCTGCCACTCTCAGCCGGGCTCCTCACGGGACCTCGATCGTTCTGCCCTCGCCCAACGGGTCGGCGGTGGCGGCGGCCGCCGCCGAGAGCGGCGCTCAGGTGGTGGCCGGCTCGCTGCGAAACGCCTTCGCGGTGGCTCGCTTCGCTCGCCGCCACGCTGGGGTGATCTCGGTGATCGCTGCCGGGGAGCGCTGGCCCGATCGCAGCCTCGACCCCGCGCTGGAGGATCTGGTCGGCGCCGGCGCGATCATCGACGGACTCCGCCGGCGTCGGCGATCCCCGGAGGCTCAGGCCGCCGCCGCGGTCTACCTGCAGGCGCGCCGCCGCGGACTGCGCCGCACCTTGCAGGAGTCGGTCTCCGGCCGCGAGCAGATCGAGCGGGGATACGCCGGGGAGCTTGACTGGGCGGCCGCGCTCAACGTCTCCTCGGCGGTGCCGGTGCTCCGTGCCGGGGCCTTCAGGCGCGAGCCGAGGTAGTTTGCTCGGGCCCGGTCAGTTCACCTGGCTGCGGTGCCTGGCGATGAAGTCCAGCATCCGCCCCCAGGCGTCGTCGCAGGCCTCCTGGTGCTCCGCGAAGGTGCGGTCGAAGAAGCTGTGGGGCGCCCCCGGGTAGGTGTGGGACTCGAAGTCCACCCCGGCCTTGGTCAGCTCGGTGGCGAACTCCGCATACGCCTCCGCGGGAGTGAAGTCGGCGCCCGCGATCAGGATCAGCAGCGGACTCTGGATCTTCGCCAGGAACGGCTGGGTGCGCTGGGGCTGGCCGTAGAAGCCGATGCTGCCGGCCAGGCCATGGCCGGCGGCGGCCTGGTTCCAGGAGTTGCTACCCCCGAAGCAGAAGCCGACCGTGAAGACATCCTGGCAGCCGCCCCCAGCCGGGGAGCGCAGCCAGGCCACCGCGGCGGCAGTGTCCTGGGCGATCTGGTCCGGGGTCAGCTTCTCGAGATGGGGCCGGAACTCGAAGCTGTCGTCGCGGGGCTCGAGACCGGCCGTGCGCCCGAAGTAGTCGATGGCGACGGCCTGGAGGCCCGTCTCCGCGAAGCGAAGCGCCAGCTCCTCGTAGAAGTGGTGCAGGCCGCGGACGTCGGGCAGGATGACGATGCCGGCTCCGTTGGCCCGATCTGGATGCGCCCCGTAGGCGCCGGACCGGGTGCCATCCGCGGACGCCAGGACCAGTTGCTCGCCATCAGGGGCGCCGCCGCGGATGGGGGGAAACGGGGGCAGCGCATCATCGGCATAGCACATGTCCGTATTCTGCCAGACGGGTCGGGCCCGGATCGGCCCGCCGAGGGGCCGCTGTGTTTGAGGAGTGATGGCATGAGCAAGATCGACTACCAGGAGGTTCTGACCGATCTTGGCCAGCCCGTGGCCGAGCTGCGGCGGGCAATTCCCGAGGTCTGGTCGGCCTACGCCGCGATGCACCGGGCCGCCCTGGCTGAGGGCGAACTCCCGGCCAAGTACAAGGAGCTGATCGCGCTGGCGATCTCGATCGTGAAGCGCTGCGACGGCTGCATCGCGGCCCACGCCCGCGGCGCCGCCCGCCGGGGCGCCACCCCGCAGGAGGTGGCCGAGATGATCGGCCTGACCGTGCTGCTCGACGGCGGCCCCGCCACCGTCTACGGCCCCCGGGCCTGGCAGGCCTACCAGCAATTCGCCGAGAAGGGCACCCCCGCGCCGGCTTCCTCCAGCTAGCGGCGATACCCCAACACGTGCGCGGGCAGAGCCAGTTGGGGGGACAGGTCCGGGGCGGGAATGGCTGGGCCGGCTGCCAACTGGAGCGGGATCACCCCGGCCCAGATGGGTAGCTGGGCATCCTCGCGGGTGTCCCCCGGGCCGCCCTCGCGCAGCTTGCAGGAGGCTTCCCCGATCGCCAGCCGCAGCACCGTGGTGGCCTTAAGCTCCTTGGCCGTGGTGGCTCGAACGTGCTCCCACCGGCCCCGCACGACGTGCTCGACCAGAGCCTGGAAGGCGGCCATCTTCTCCCGGATTTCGGTGACCGGCTCGGGTCGCCCGACCAGCATCACCGAGCGGTAGTTCATGGAGTGGTTGAAGGCCGACCGGGCCAGCACCAGCCCGTCCAGCAGGGTCACCGTGACGCAGATCTCGGCGCCCGACCCGGCCGCCTGGAGCATCCGGGAAGCGGGGGACCCGTGCACATAAAGAACCTCTCCGGCCCGCGCGTACATGGTGGGCACCACCCAGGGGACTCCGTCGACCACGAACCCGAGATGACAGATCAGGCCCTCGTCCAGGACCCGGTTGACGACCGCTCGGTCGTAGCTGGCGCGCTCCGGATGACGCCGCACCCTGGTCCTTGGCGTGACCGCTGGCTGGGACTTCATGGCGGGCATGGTAGCCGAAGCGTTTCGGATCGAGTGGGGCGTCCATCCCTTTTCCCCAAGGCCCCAGGGAGCGCGGTCACGCGCGAGCCAGGGCTGTTCGGGTCGCGTTGCCGAGTCGCTGGCGTGGGCGATCGGAGATCTCGGGCGTTTGGCAGACCCACTCCCATGGCCAACCATCGAGGCGCAGCTCATCAACCTGATGGGCCCTGTCTGAACCCGCCGACAAGGCGGTGCCACCATTTGGGGACCAGCAGAGCCAGGTCCACGCCCTCGGCCGGCCCCCGCCAGGCCCACCCATGACCACGGGGCGGGCCGCCCTGCGACCGACAACTGAAAGCGCCACGGCAGTGCTCTGCCGCTCTCACCTTCCCAGCGGGCAACGTGATCGGCGCCGGGTCATTGAGCCGGTCTCGGCAATGAGGGCAGCCGGCCCTGAATGTGGCTGACAACCTTCCCCAGTGGCTCCACGCTGACGCCAAGGACGCAGTCCGGGAGACCAGCGAAGCCCCGACCCGGACCGAGGGCCACCGACGGGGGTGTGACTCGTGAACCAAACGGCGGGCGTTGTCCAATGGCGATGCGGCGGACTTCCGGGACCGGGAGAGAGAGGACTTCGAGACCTTCCACGACGTGCCCGATGGGAGTTGGACCCACCTTCGGAGGGCCAGCCCTGGTGGAGTCGGTGTGGGCCGCCGTCCGGGTCAGGACCAACACCTCCCGGCGGCTGCGCTTGAGCGACAACCGCCCCGGTCTTCACGTTGGGGATGCGCCCAGCCCCAACCGGCGCGCCATCAGCAACGGCCGCAACCAGCTTGCTCCGGAACGTGGATCGCCGTCGACGACACCTGCCTGCGACGAACGCACCCCAGCACCTTCGAGGGCCTTGCCACTTGACCATGAGACCAGCCGTCGGGAAACAATTTCCCTAAGAGTTGACAGCAGTTCCTGCCGAATCGTCAACCGGTAGACTACCGGAGGAGGTACAAGAGTGAGCAGACCCGGCCTTGCCCTCTACGCGGTCGGGATGGTGGTCCTCATCGTGGCCGTGGACGTCGCATTCCTGAGATACCGACCCGTGGAACGGCTGATCGTGAATGTTGGGATTGTCGCGGTCTTTGGGGCTGTCTACCTAATATTCCTCAGGCGGTCATAAACAGCCACATGAGCCTCGACAACTCGACCATCCGCGTCCACGAGCAAGTTGGGTCGCGACTAACCTGCTGTCCCGCTGCCTCAAACGTTTCACCAGGTCCCGCGGGCCGGAGCCGGTGGCAGGAGCTTGGCGGACGACCGCGCGACCGCCGGTGAGGCTTGGAGGCAACGGCAGACTTTTCGGCAACGGGACACTGGTTTCTGGTTGACCCGCGCCAGCTGTCCGGCCCTCGAGCTTTCGCCTCTGGCCCGGCGGTTCCGCGCCCTGAATCAAAGGCCATCCGCGGTGACGTCTGCCACCGGCCTAGCCCATTCCCCGCCCCCGAGGACTACCGCAGGGCCAACAGTGGCAGTCCGAGCGGCTTGGTCGGCAGCGACCCCGCCGAGCGAATCCTAGCCAAGGATCCCAACGGGCGGGGTGGCCTTTCGGGGAATCACCACCCACAGCCGCGTCCCATCGCTGGCGAGCTTGCCATCTGGCTCATCGTGGCCCTGTAGTCGGGCCCAACCCATCCTCAACCAGGAGCCGGAAAACTCACCGTCAGCTCGACTCTGCCCAGGTGTGAGCGGGCGCCGGGGGGTGGACTCTGGGCGACCACCGTACCTACTGGCAGGCCGGGGATTGGCGCGCCGCGTGTCTTGATAGATATGTGGGAGTGCTTGGCGACAGAGGCCGCCTGCCTTGACGTGAGTCCCAGCATATCCGGAAGGCGGCCCTTTGAGAACCGCACTAGCGGCTGGAACTGCGCCTGGTGGACCGACCCCAGTGACGCCAAATCCATCGGCGTCCTCCAGACAAAGGACACATATTCAAATCGCCCGGGAGGTGCCGGAAAGGTCACCGGCATGAGCAGCACCAAGGCACCCCCGCGGCGGCCGTCGCCTTGAAAGTGGCCAGCGATTTCCACCACGTAACCGTCACCGTCGAAGGGGACTCCGAATGGTGATGGCAGGTTCTCTCGCTGCAGCCAGCTCGCCACCGCCGGCGCAGAAGATCGCACCCATTGGAGAGGGTTGGGCTGGTACGCGTTGCCCCAGTTGAACACTGTCTCCAAGGTCAAGGCCTCAATCAGTCGGGGCGGTCTGACCGCCACCTGCGGTCTCCCGGAGCCCGAGATGGTCACCAGCACAACCGCAGCCAGCACAGCGATCCGGATCAGACGCCCGGTCCTCTCACCGGATCGTGCTCTTGGCGCCGCCATCGGTGCGGCAACCGGCGACGGATCCCGGGCCCCGCTCACGTCCGTCGTGGGCTGGCCGCCCTCGTCCTCCCCACGCGCGGTGTCAAACCTCGCGCTGACCAGATTCGCTGAACGGTGGTGGGGCTGACTCCCTGCGCTCTGGTCGTGGGCTGATAGCTCCATGGGGTGGCGTCAGGAGGGGTTTCATGAAACGTGGCCTCCATCTTCGTCGCTGGATCGACGGCTTGGGCCCGCGACCGCCCTCACCAGACTTTGCCAGCCCTGCCCGGGCGGAGCGCTTCCGACTGGGCTTCACGCTGGTCGGCGACCAGCCTGACGTCGCCGCGATCCCAGAATTGACCCGGCCCTCCGCAGCCAGCGGCAGGGCCCCGGCTGGGATAACCCGCCGACGCGCTGTCGTCCGGGACCGAGCCAACCTCCGCCTCGCCTGCTCTTGGCCGCTGGTCAACGGCAAGGCACGGACAGCTCGTCTCACTCCCTGAGTCTCCCCCAAACCGCAGCCATTCACAACCCACCGCGGTGCGCCATGTGGTGGCGCGCGAGCAGGGCCAGCGTGGGCCCGGTCGACCGCGGCCGCCCCAGGCCCCGGCTATCCGGTAGTCTGGCGCCATGGAGCTGGGCCGTTTCGGCGTTTGGACCTCCGCCCTGGATCGGCAGCCGGCCGCGGTCGTGAGGTCGGCCGTCGGGCGGATCGAGTCGCTCGGGTTCGGCGCCCTCTGGGTGGGCGAGAGCTATCGCCGCGAGATCTTCGCCAACTCGTCGCTGCTGCTGGCCGCCTCGGACAAGATGGTGGTGGGGTCGGGCATCGCCAGCATCTGGGCCCGGGACGCCCAGGCTATGCGCGCCGGACAGCTGACCCTCGACGAGGCGTACCAGGGCCGCTTCCTGCTGGGGCTGGGTGTCAGCCACGTGCCCCTGGTGAATCCACGGGGCCACGCCTACGACCGCCCCTACTCAGCCATGCGTGCCTATCTGGATGCCATGGATCAGGCGCAGTACGACGCCCCCATGCCGCTCGAGCCACCCCTCCGGGTGCTGGCCGCGCTGGGGCCGCGAATGCTGGAACTGGCGGCCGCTCGCGCGGACGGAGCCCACCCCTACTTCGTGCCGGTGGAGCACACCCAGGCGGCCCGGGCGATCCTGGGCTCGGGCAAGCTCCTCTGCCCGGAGCAGGCGGTGGTCCTGGAGCCGGACCCGGGGGCGGCGCGGGCGATCGCGCGCCGGCATACCTCCGCCTACCTTCGCCTTCCGAACTACCGCCACAATCTGGAACGGATGGGCTTCGGGTCGGATGAGCTGGAAGGCGGTGGCAGCGACCGCCTGGTGGACGCGGTGGTTGGCTGGGGCGATGTCGGCCAGGTCGCCGCCAGGGCCAGGGAGCATCTCCAGGCGGGGGCAGACCACGTGGCCATCCAGGTGATCGCCGCCGACCCCGCCGAGGCGCCGTTGGCGGAGTGGGAGGCTCTGGCTCACGAGCTCGGGCTGGACCCGCGGGAGCGTCCCCGGTAGGGACCAGCCAGGGTCGGCCAGTGGGACGCCTCTCCCGCTCGCTGGTCTAGGGCCGCCTCCGGGCGCGGCCTCCTCCCTCGCCCGCCTTTTGGCCAGCTGGTGCCCGAGTGGGGCGTGCGGTACTCACCGCCGGTGGGCTACAAGGACAGGTCGTCGTAGACAGATCCACGGCCGCGGCGGTGCCGGTGGCCATCATCTGGATGGACCATCTCGGCCACCCGCTGGGGCCGGGTCCCGGGGCCCGCTCGGCGCCAGGCCGGTGGCGGGCTGCCCGGTCTGGTCGCCCGTGGCAGTCTCCGCCCGGTTGGTGCCGACGACGGGCGCGCCCGCCGCGCTCTGGGCTGCCGGGGAGCCGGGGTCAGGGAGCGCAGGAACGCCAGACCGCCTCGTCTGGCCAGCCTGGGCGCGCGGGCCCTGCCCTGGGCGAAGCTCCAGCGCAGGCCGCGTCCGAGGGTGTCCTGGTAGACCGCCAGGAAGAAGAGGACCGCCAGGATCACGAGCACCAGTCCCCACTCCACCAGGCCCGCCCCCTGGCGCGCTCGGATCGCGGCCAGTTGCCGGGCGGCGCGGGCCTTGGCCTGGGCCACCTGGTATGCCAGCTCCTGGGTCCTGAGTTTGGCGATCTGGGGCGCGAACGCCAAGATGCCGTTGTTGATCCCCTGGGCCAGCGCCTCCCGGAAGGCTGGCTCGGCCAGCAGCACCGAGTCCTTCTGGTTGCTCATGAAGCCGGCCTCGATGGTGACCGTGGGCATGGGCGCGTGCACCCACAGCTGCGGCAGGGGTTGCACCCCCCGGTTGCCCATCCCGAAGGCGGCGATGGAACGCCCCAGTCCGGCATCGATGGAGTTGGCGAAGGGCACGTCGAAGCTGTGGGGAGTGAACACCGTCACCCCCTCCAACGAGGTGGTGCTCCAGTCGTTGACCCAGAGGCTGACGAAGACGTTGGCGTGGTTGTTGTCGGCCACCGCCTCGGCCTGGGGGATGCTGACGAAGACATCCTTGGTGCGGCTCATGACGACCTTGACGCCCTCCGCCTCCAGCAGCTGGCGCAGGTCAAGGCCGACGCTGAGGGTCACGTTCTTCTCCTGCAGTCCGTTGTAGGGGGAGATGGCGCCCGGGTCGTAGCCGCCGTGGCCGGGATCAATGGCGACCACGTATGGCTTTGGGGCCGTGAGTGGGACCGTACTCTTCTGGGCGTGAGAGGACGCGAGTACCGTCCCGGGAACGAGAGCGGCACAAAGGCCGACCCCGAGGGCCAGGGCGACGATGTGGAGAGGACGAATTGGCCCGTGGCGCATGGCGCTAGGGGGAGTATAGGCGCTGGCCTCCAGTTGGCAAGGGCCAGGCACCGCGGCTCGAGCCTTACCGGGGCCCGGTTGTTGGGCGGCGGGGCGCGCACATCCCCGGCCGACCACTTAGAGTTGGCCAGATGAGCGATGAATCCAGCTTCATGATCACCCACCTGATCGACGCCCTCAGGGACGTGCTGCCTGCCACTGAGTCAGATCAGCTGGACCAGTACGCATCGCAGGCGGCCCACGCGGGCTCCGCCAAGTCCGCCGAGTGGCGGCGGGCCATCGCCTGTGCCCGGTGGTCGGATCGGATCGTCGCGCTGCCCGCGCACCGACATCTGCGAGCCGAAGCTGCCAAGTCGATCGAGGCGGTCCGGCTCGCCGAGACCACGGCGGCTTTCCAGCTCGGGCAGCTGGTGGCCGCCGAATCTCGCTCAGGTGTGTCGCCTGAGTTCGCCGCCGAGCTGGACTGGGTCTATGAGGCAGTCCATGTCGCCGGCAAGGTGGCCCACGAGATCGGCTGGCCGGCAGTTCCGTGGCGCCAGCTGCTCGAGGAGATGCTCGCCGTCCCCAACAGCTGACCTTATCCGGGCGACTTTCTGTGAGAGTCCCCGAGGATCGGCCTGGGCCCGCGAGCGCGCCCGCTTTCCCCGGCGGGGGCAAGACTGCCCCGCCCGCGCACGCGGCTCTGGTGAACCGATGGTCGGCAGCGCTCAGCCGACGACAGGGTTGTGGCCAACTCTGAGTCCCAGATCCGTCGGACGTATCACCGTCACATCAGGGAACCTCTCGTTCTTCCCTCCAGATCGGGTCAACCGGTTGGTGTGCCGGGCGGGTTGCGCTGGTGGTCCTGTGATCACGTCGTCCTGGCGGTCCGTGCTGCGAAGAGACGTGGGACCATTCAGTCCGCGCGGCCAGGTGCTCGGGCGCTCCTTGAGTCAAGGCGGCCTGCTTGGGTCGGAGGGCGTGCGGCCCCGTCCTGGATCCTCACCGCTGGTGCTCTCCGGCTGACCGAACGGGTCACGACCGGCCCGCCTCACCCTGCTACGAGAAGCCAGGCAGCGCGATAGCATTTGGCGGTCATGATCCGTGCCAGACCGGGCAAGCGCTCACCGTCGGGGCGTCGAGTCACTCTGGTGGTAGCGGCCCTGGTCGCGGTCATGGTCGTGGCGATCACCTTCTTGGTGCTCAGCCACCGATCGACCGGAGCCGGGTGCTTCACGTTCGGCCCTCAATCAGAGCAGGTATCGGCGTGCTCAGTTGCTCGGGCCGAATCGACGGGTTGAGCAGTGGCAGCTGATGCCGGCCGGCTCTCGACTCGGCGGAGCGGATCGACCCGGGAAGTCACCCCCTCGGCGCGCAATATCCGCCTCTTGTTAGGCGCCTTGTCCGCCAGCGTGGCCGAGGGCCGCGGGCGATCCATGGCCGGTCCCTCTCCCCGGGTTGCCGCGAATAGACCCGGACTCGCGGGCGAGCGCAACTCCTTGGCCCAGGCCGGAGCGGGGTGGCGGCTCAGCGGGACTTGGGGCTGGGCGGAGGGTAAAGCCCGCGGGTGATCGTGGCCGAGGTCCACCCCGCCACCCAGCGGGTGAAACCCGCCCGGAACCTGGTCCGAGTTTGATCGTCCCCCCGGGTTTCAAGGAACCGTTCCTGCTGAGTGCCCAACCGATGCCGCAACCGACGCTGTAGGCCGTGTAGCTGTGCAGCTTCATGGCTTGAACAATGGAAGATCGGAGAGGGCCGACGGGCCCGACTGCCCAGAGGTGAGCTCCGCGGGCACCCCAGGCCATGGGAGGACCATCGTTCCCCTAGGATTGGCCGATGACGCCCTTCGCTGACTTCGAGGCCGAGATTTATCAGGCGGGCGGCGCCGGAGCCACCCCGAGCCTGCCCATGACCTCCGAGGGATTCGAGCTGGCAGCGGCCCGATCGATGACTCCCCAGAGTTACGCCTATGTGGCTGGCTCGGCCGGCCTGGAGTCGACTGCCCGAGCCAACCGCGTGGCCTTCGACGGCTGGGAGACTGTGCCGCGTCATCTGCGCGGCATCGCTCAGCGCGACCTCTCGCTGGAGCTGTTTGGGACCAGGCTGCCGGCGCCGGTCCTGCTCGCTCCCATCGGAGCCCTGTGCACCATCCGCGAGGGGGCTGAGATGGAGACGGCTCGGGTGGCGGCCGAGACCGGGGTGCCCATGATCCTCTCGACTCTTTCCAGCAGCCCTTTGGAAGAGGTTGCCGCAGCGCTCGCCGCCGGGCCCGCCGGGGTGGGTTGGTTCCAGCTCTACTGGCCCACCGACCGGGAGCTCGCCGCAAGTCTGGTGCAGCGCGCGGACAGAGCCGGGTATCACGCCCTGGTGGTCACCATCGACACCGGGAGTCTGGCCTGGCGGCCGCGTGACCTGGCCAACGGCTACCTGCCCTTCCTGACCGGCCAGGGCCTTGCCAACTACTTCTCTGATCCGGTTTTCCGGGCCCGGCTCTCCTCTCCACCCGAGCGGGACCCTGCCAGCGCGGTGGCCTTGTGGTCGAAGATCTTCAGCAATCCCGGGCTGCGTTGGGCCGATCTCCAGTGGCTGCGGAGCCAGACCTCGCTGCCCATCCTGGTCAAGGGCGTGTGCCATCCCGACGACGCCAGGGAGGCCATCGCGGCCGGGCTCGACGGGATAATCGTGTCCAACCACGGCGGGCGGCAGGTCGACGGCGCTCGCGCGGCCCTGGACTGTCTTCCCGAGGTGGCGGACGCCAGCGGCAACCTCACAGTTCTGTTTGACTCCGGAGTCCGCTGCGGCTCAGACGTCCTGAAGGCACTGGCCCTGGGCGCCAAGGCCATCCTGCTGGGTCGCCCGTATGTGTTCGGGCTGGCGGTGGCCGGTGAGGATGGCCTTCGGCATGTGTTGCGCTGTCTGCTCGCGGAGCTGGATTTGACAGTCGGGCTCAGCGGCCATGCCAGCCTTGCCGACCTTGGCCCTGGTTCAGTGAGGCGTCGTGCTGGCGGCGCCCCGGCGGCCCGATGACGCCAGACGTTGGGGAGCGGCGCGGCGGCGATCCTGGCCCGGCCGTCCCGTACCTGGCCCCGCCGCCGGGCCGGGACCTGCAGGGCCTCTACCACGATTCGGGTCCAGCCGAAGCCCGGTCCGCCTCCAGCCTGGCGAGACATTCCCGGGCGTAGCCAGGCTCTATCGACCAGCTCGAGGCGACCTCCCAGGCCAGGATCGCTCGGCGCACGACCGAGAGCTGGTTGGGCGCCAGGCCTGAGAGCTGGCCAGGAAGCTCTGCCAGGTCGACCTCGGCCACGTCGACCCTCGCTTCGTCCCAATCCAGAAGCCACGCCCGGCCGCTCCAGATCCGCAGGTTGGCGGGCCTGACATCACCGTGGACTACGACCGAGGAGCCGTCCGGGACTGCGCCCCAGGTTCGGCGCAGCCGTTTCACCAGCGGCGCGGGGAGTTGGTCGAGACGGGTGTCGCCGCCTTGGTCATGCACCAGCATCTCGCGCAAGCGGTGCCACCCCGGTCGTTGTGGCCAGTTTGGAGAGACTGAGTGAAGCTGGCGCAGAGCCAGGCTCACCAGGTCCCAATCGCGCGCGCTGGCCGGTTCCTGACCGGCGACGAATTCCTCGACGAAGTACTGCGCCTGCCGCAGGAGGCCATCCTTGGTGGGCACGAGTTGGGGCGCGCTCACGCCGTGGCGCCGTATCTGGCTACGGAGATGGAGCTCCCAGTCCAGCGATTCGGCCGGCCGCCGCGACCGGTGCACGACGACTGGTCGCTGGGAGAGTCGGGCCAGACGAACCGCGCTGCGGGCGCCGCCGTCGAGGGGGCCAAGGAGCTCGATTCCCGGCCACGCGGTCAGCACCTCCGCCCACTCCAGCACCTGCCAAATATCCCAGCCGGGGGGAGGCAGCGCCCGGCGTGGCTATAGTTGTCTGCTCATGAGTTCACGGCTCTACACCATCGTCATCGACGCAGCCGACCCCGCCGCGCTGGCACGATTCTGGGCTCAGGTGCTGGACTTCCGGATCCTCTTCGAGGACGCCACCCAGGTGGTTGTCGCCCGCGATGACGACACCTATCCCGGCATCATCTTCGTGCCCGTGCCGGAGGCGAAGATGGTCAAGAACCGAGTCCACATCGATCTCAATCCGGAAGACCAGGAGGCGGAGGTGGCGCGACTGGTGGCCCTTGGCGCCCGAGCGGTTGACATCGGCCAGGGCCCGGACGTCACCTGGACCGTGCTCGCGGACCCCGAGGGGAATGAGTTCTGCGTGTTGCGGCCCCGGCCGGGTGGCGTCTGACGCCGGTGTCCCCTGCCGTTGGGGGCGCGCCCAGTCAAATTGGCGGCGTGCCCGGGCCAGCTGAAAATGGGGGAATTTGGGCTGCAGAGGCCCGCGCCTGAGGTGGCGCCGCCAGGTCGCCACCTGTCCCCGGTGGAGCTGGCGCCATGGGAGGACCTCGATCCGACGCTAACGCTCCAACTGCTGACTCGCAACCGCCACCACCTGGAGCCCTGGGAGCCGAGCCGTGAGCCCGACTTCTACAGCTCCGAGAGCCACCGGAGCCGGCTCGCCCTGGCCGCGGCATCCCGGTTGGTTGGACGTGAGGCGGCCTACGGGGTGACCGTCAGGGGGACAGCTGTGGTGGTGGGGGCCTGCACCCTCAGCGGGATCGAACGAGGTCCGTTTCAGAGCTGCCACCTTGGCTACTGGATCGCGGCCGAGCACAACAACCGCGGCTATGCCACCGCCGCGATCCACCTGATTCTGGCTATCGCCTTCGGAGAGCTGGGACTGCACCGGGTGGAGGCGGCCGTGATGCCACGCAATCTGGCCTCACGCCGAGTGCTGGTCAAGTCCTCCTTCCGCGAGGAGGGCCTGGCTGTCAGATACCTCCAGATCGGCGGGATTTGGCAGGACCATATGATCTTCGCCCGGACCATCGAAGATCCAGGTTTCGACGACGCCTCGGTGTGATCAGGGCCGCCGGGACGAAGGCGCTGTCCTGCGGCCCATCGCGTCAGGCGAGCGTGGGGGTGTCCAGCGGCGCCCGCTGGATCATCTTCCCGGTCACGAGCGGAGATCTGGCGAGCCTGACAACGCCTGTCACCATGGCCGCCACAGAGAGCGCCAACACGGTGTCACCCAGGGCACCGGACGACGCTGCTCGCTCCTGGAAAAGGGTGATGCCGATCAGCGTGCCAACCGTGGGCTCGAGGACGCTGAGAGCGGGCAGGGCGGCCGCCAGGCGGCCCGCATGGTAGGCGCTCTGCTGGACCAGGAAGCTGACCGCGCCCACCAAGACCAGGCAATACGGCGCCCAGTTGCCCAGGGCGGCCAGGTGCTCGGCCCCTGCCACGCCGATGACCTGCTTGGTCAGGGCGTCGGAGCAGCCCAGAGCGATGCCCCCCGCCACCGCCAGCAAGACCGCGCGCGTGGGCCCCGCCAGCCGCTGCCCCCACCAGCCGGCGACCACCAGGACCAGCGTCAACCCCACCAGTAGCACCGCCCAGTTCGATCCCGGGGCCAGTTGTCGACCCGGGCTGGTGCGGGTTTCGACGAGGAACACGGCGACGCCACCGCTGGTGAGAGCTGCGGCGACCCAGTCTCGCCACCGCGCCCGCTGCCGGGTCCAGATTGCGGCCGTGATCAGGGCCACGATCAGGTAGCTGGAGAGGAGTGGTTCGACCACGGTGAGCCGGCCCTCACCCAGGGCGGCCGCCTGGGAGGCGTAGCCAACGATCATCACGCCCACCCCGGCCAGCCAGGTGCGGTCGCCCAGAAGGTGCCATACGAGCAGCGGGCTCAACACCCTGGCCGGGCGCTGGGCGGCGGCTGCCTTCTGCTGCGCGACCGCAGCTATGCCAAGGCAGACGGCAGCCAGCAGAGCCAGGCCGACGGAGAGGCCCATCACGGCTGCGGGATGACGGGCTGGCAGGCTCGCACGGCCACCGCAACCTCCCGTCTACTGGAGGAAACGCAGGGCCAGTCGCACCTTGGGACCCCCGCTGTCGGAGCTATCATCGGCCGCCTGCAGCAGCCGTTGAGCTCCGCCCAGGACAGGGGCCCGCAGCGGGCCGGGCGGCAGCGGGACCATCCGCTTGGTGACGAATGGAAGGCGGCTGGCCGGCGACTGGCGTTCCAGCACCAGATCGCGAACCGCGGCGGCGACCAAAGCCGAGGACCCCACTCCGTGGCCAGCGTAGCCGAGGGCGTAGAGCACCCGGCTGTGGCGCAGTCGGCCGACATGGGGCATGCAGTTGACGGTGCCGCACACGGGGCCGCCCCAGGCCTGCTCGAAGGGGACGTCTTCCAGGCTCGGGAAGGTCCAGCGGAAGCTCTCGCGAAGGCGGGCGAATATGCGCTCATCATGGTCGCGCTCGGGATCTGGCCCTCCGGGCAGGACGGGGGCGTCTCGGCCGCCCCAGAGGATCCGTCCATCGGCGGTCGGCCGGTGGAAGTGGGGCATGATGCGCTTGTCCTCGACGCCCATGCGGCGGCTCCACCCGATCCGGGCCCACTGATCGGTGTCGAGGGGTGCCGTGAGCGTGATGTAGGCGGCGATCGTAAAGATGAACCTGCGGAGGGCCGGCACCGCGTGCGCGTAGGCATTGGTGGCGATGAGCGCCTGGGCCGCCAGGACAGACCCGTGGGGGGTCTCGATGACGACTCGCTCCGGCGAAGCGTGAAGCTGCAAGCCAGGGGTTCCCTCGTAGACCGCCACTCCACGGCGCAGGGCGGCCTCGCGCAAACCTCTGGCCAGGGCAGCTGGATCGAGGAGGAGGGCATGCTCTTCGAAGTGGCCCTTCCGCACCTTGTCTGCCGCCACCAACTGGCGGCACTCGGCCGCGTCGACGGCGCGAAAATCACCCAGTCCACAGAGCTCGGCCGCCTTTAGGTCCTGGTCGATCCGGATGTCCTGCTCGGGTCCATTGGAGACCGTCAGCAGCCCCGGATGAGCGAGGGCGGCGTCGATCCCCTCTGTGCGGCAAAACTCCTCGATCTCGGTTAGCGTGCTAACCATGGCCAGATGCACCTCCCGGGCCTGGTCCACGCCGACCTTGCGCACCAGGTCGTGCAGGTTGCGGCCGACCATGGTCATCGCGAAGCCCCCATTTCGGCCGCTGGCCCCGTAGCCGACCGTCTGCGCCTCCAACACCGCTATCCGCAAATGAGGGGCGGCCTCGGCTAGACGAATGGCCGACCAAAGCCCGGTGAAGCCACCCCCAACGATGGCGACGTCGACCACCAGGGAGCCCTGGAGAGGTGCCGTGGGGGACGGTGCCGCCAGGGAGAGCCAGAAGCTGGGGGCGTTCGGGGTTGGGTGGCTGCCCAACGGAGGTGGCTGCGCCCCCGATTCTCCATTGCGTTCCAATATGGTCGGCTCCCATTGGCTCTCGACGGCCGGTGCTGGTCTTCGCTCGGATCTTACTGGCCGCCCCTGAACAGTGAGACCGTGGGACTGAGGGAGGACGGCCGCTTCTGGGCCGCGGGCCGCCCTGGTGCAGCTCGATCCCGCTCTGGGTGCTAGCCTCCGGCGAATGTGCGGCTCCGCCGGGTGAGGTCACCGGGTGGCCCCCACGGTCGCGCCTGCTCGGTTGGGCCCATGGGTCCTCATCCAGGCTGACGCGTGCCGGAGCGGACCTCCGCCCGCCAGACCGGAGAATCGATGGGTCGCATCAGCTGCCCAAGGCCTGCGATAGTGCTCCGGTGACGACCCAACCAGTGGCTCTCGAGCCGGCCAGCGGGCAGGACGTTCTTCCCCTGATCCTCACCAGACCGCCTGACCCGGGCTCGCTCTCCGAGTGGCGAGCTTACGGCTGGCGGGCGGCGCCCGATCCTCAGGCGATCGCAGAGCAGTACGACGGCTTTGCCGCCGCGCTCCGTCGAGCCGGCGCGCGCGTGGCTGCCGGAACCACTCCGGTGGCCGGCGATCCGGACGCGATCTACGTCCGGGATCCGGTGCTGGTCGTGCCCGGTGGTGGCATCCTCCTGCGGCCAGGGAAGGAGGGGCGCAGGGGCGAGCCGGACGCAGTCGGCCAGGATCTTGGCGCCTTGGGAGTGCCGCTGCTGGGCGCCCTCCAGGCGCCCGCCACAGCCGAGGGTGGCGACATGTTCTTCCTCGACGAGAGCACGCTCCTGGTGGGTCGGAGCTATCGAACCAATGAGGCCGGCATCGCCGCCCTCAAATCCCTTCTCCCGGAGGTGACGGTCCTCGCCTTCGACCTTCCCCACCATCGTGGCCGGGCGGAGGTCATGCACCTGATGTCGTTGATCAGCCCGATCGGGCCCCAGCTGGTGGTTGGCTACCTGCCGCTGCTGCCCACTCGCCTAGTCCAGCTCCTTCACGAGCGGCGCGTCCAGCTCGTGGAGGTCCCGGACGCCGAGTTCCAGACCATGGGTGCGAACGTGCTCGGGGTTCGGCCAGGGCAGGCGGTCGCCCTGGAGGGGAACCCTGAGACCCGCCGGCGCCTGGAGGCGGACGGGGTGTCGGTCGAGCACTACCACGGCTCGGAACTGAGCCTCATGGGAGATGGGGGGCCAACCTGTTTGACGCTGCCGCTGGGTCGATACGGGGCAGCCGGAAACCCGGAGTGAGCTGAGGCGCCCAGGTGGGAGGGGGGCGCCACCTGACGGTGCGGCAGTGCCCCACCCGTGGCGACATCGCGGGTAGGCATGGGGAATTCAGCGGCCCCACAGCCCATCTGTCAAGGGCGGAAGTGCGGCGGCGAACCACCCCCACCGTCCCTCGCCCGGGACCGCCCGATCCCGCTCAGCTGGACGGGAGAGTGCTTACTTTGGTTGGCCACCAGTCCCTTCTTTGGCCTGGCCACCGGCCCCGGGGAGAGTGTTCGGCGCGGCCTTCAAAAGTGTCGGCGTGCGCGCCCGGACAGCAGAGCCGCTAGATCCGGGCGTTCCTTTGGCCCACACCACCTCAGCCAGGGAGAGGACATCCAAGGAGAGTTCGGTCAGGGGTTGGCCTGGGGCTGCCAGGAAGTCGAAGGTCTCGAAGCTGGTGAGGGTGTAGAGCATTCGCACGGCCCGGTCCGGCTCGAAGGTGAGGAGATGCTGATCGTTCAAGCGACCGACTAGTACCGACAGCCCGGACCGTCGCCTCTGGTCGCGGGCGCCGATGACGAGTCCGACCTCGTACTCGAGGGCGGCGAGTGATCGGAGGCGTCTCATCACCAGGCGGTCAACGTCCCAGAACCGCCCAAAGCAGCTGATGAAGCCCCTGATCGCCCCAATCGGGTCTGGGTTCCTGAAGGCAGCGGCCAGGTCCGACATCTGCGCCGCCTCCGCGAGAGCATCGCAGAGCGCCTCCAGCAACCCCGTCTTGGACTCGAACTGGTAGTACACGGTCGCCCGGGCGACGTTGGCGCGCTTGGCGACCGCATCCACCGTGAACGCTGAGTAGCTGGTGCCCTCGGCAAGCAGACCGCGCGCCGCTTCGATCACCCGCTGCCGGCTCTCGTTGATCAGGTCCTGGCGTTTGCCGAGTTGGTATGGCCGTGGGCTCATGGGCTCGACAGGATCCTCATGACTTGTGATATTGTTCCGACAGGCCGTCTGGCTGAATGATATAGAGGACAAGCAGACTTGACCAGTATCGAGGGCGCCGCCGACCGGCCCAAGCTGAAGCTGATCGTACTTGGAGCGACCGGAGCCACCGGGCGGCTGATCGTCACCCAGGCCCTTGAGCGTGGCCACGATGTCACAGCGCTCGCTCGCCGTCCGGACGCGGTCGGGGTCAGCCATCCGCACCTAACGGTGACTCGGTTCGACGTGCTCCATCCCGACCTCGACCTGGCTGGCCTGGTGGCACGCCATGGCGCGGTGCTCTCCGCTCTCGGAAGTCGCGAGCGGCGTCCTACCACGGTGTACTCGACTGGGGTTGCGGCGATGGCCAAGGTCATGGAGTCCGCGGGCGGAGGGCGACTGCTGTGCGTCTCCTCGGCCGGGGTCGAAATCCCCCGTCGCCTGCCCTGGTGGCAGCGAGTGGTCATGGCGCAGGTCATCGACCGCCTCTACAGGTACCAGTACGCCGACATGGTCCGAATGGAGAGCCGCCTCAGAGGGGCCAGGTTGGATTGGACCGTCGTCAGGGCACCGCGCCTGGTTGATGGGCCACCCGGGGGACCGGCGCGGGTGTCACTTGGGGACCCGATCCTCGACGGTGGCTCGCTGCGTCGCAGCGAGTTGGCTCGCTTCATGCTCGACGCTGTGAACCAACCGGAGACCTATGGCCGCGTCGCCTATCTCGCGAGCTCACGGCGGCCGGCGCCATGACGGCGACAGCCAGCCCAGCCACCCCCGCCGCTGTCTATCCCGACCTCAAGGGCAAGGTCGCGGTGGTCACAGGAGGCTCCCGGGGGATCGGAGCGGCCACGGCCCTGGCGCTCGCAGCCAACGGGGTATCGCTAGCCGTGGTCGGCCGTGATCAAGCGGCGCTCGACCGGGTGGTGGCAGCGGTCCTGGCCCAGGGTGCGACCGCTCTGGGAGTCTCCGCCGACTGCACCGTGGAGGGCGAGCTCGCGACCGTGCGCAGCCGGGTCCACGAGCAGCTCGGCCCAGTCGACGTCCTAGTCGCGTTCGCAGGCGGCAACGGCATGCCGGTGGCCACCGCCGAGGAGACAGCCGGGCACTGGCGTGAGGTCGTAGAGTCCAACCTCAGCGCCACTTTCCTCACCGTCGCAGCGTTCCTGCCTGAGATGCTGGCCCGGCAATCCGGGGTGATCATCACGATGGCATCGGCAGCCGCCCGGCAAGCGGCCAAGTCCTCCGCCGCGTACGCCGCCGCCAAGGCCGGGGTGATTGCCTTCAGCCGCCACCTGGCCGGGGAATACGCGGGTCAGGGGATTCGCGTCAACTGCATCGCCCCATCGGCCATCGAGACGGACCGGATGCGCTCCTGGGTCCCGGAGGAGCAGCGCCGCGTCCTCGGGGAGGCGTTTCCCCTGGGGCGTCTGGGGCAGCCCGACGATGTCGCCGCCGCCACCTTGTTCTATGCCTCATCGGCCTCGTCCTGGATCACTGGCACCACGCTCGATGTCGCGGGCGGGAAGGTCATGCTGTGAGCGCCACCACCGGCCAGCAGGCGCTGCGCCGGACCCGGGCTCGGAACGGTCTGCGCATCAACGCGTTCGCCGCCATCGTGCTGCTGCTGCTCGAGTTCGGCCTCGGCGTCGGGGTCGCCATCTACGCCCGGATACCGGCCGCCGATCACGGCACGGCACTGTTCGTGGCCTTCGGGAGTGCCCTCACCGGCGGCCCGGTGGTGCTGTCCTTGCACGCTGTGCTGGGCACCCTCCTGCTGGTCACGGGGGTGTCGGCGCTGGTCCGCGCGGTGATCACGCGCGGAGCGCTGCCGATGGCGATTGCCGCCACCGCGCTGCTGGCCGTTGTCATGGCCTGGCTGTCTGGATCAGAGTTCGTCGGCACCATGGCCAACGGCCCAACTATGGCCATGGCAGTCGCGACCGGGGTCGCCATCCTTGGCTATGCCCTGATCCTGTTCGTCATTCCCGGAGGGTCAAGCGAGGCAGCAAGGTCATGATCCTGGCGCGCCAGCGCCCACCCGGCCGACGCCTGCGGGCGGCAGTCATGCGGGTTGTCACCCTGCCGACGCGGATAGTTCTCGGGCTCCCGCATGTCCCCCTTGGCGACTCATGGTCGCTCACGTCATCGGCCGCTGGACCGGCGAGCACTTCCCCCAGCTGATGAGCTGCGACAGCGATGGCCCCGCCCTGCTCACACCGGGTGGCGGCCGCTGGACGCTGCTTCTGGGCAACGGCCAGCCGGTACTGCTGAGGATTTGCGGGTGGGACGTCGGGGCACGACCGGACCTGGTCAGAGACTCAGAGACGTTGATAAGTCGACCGCCTTCCCTCTGTGATCCTGGCCAGAGCCGGGGCCCAACAGGACTGATCGCCGTGGCATACTGCGCGGGTGCAAAGGCGGAGACCGAACTGGACCGTCATGGCTGGCTACCTGCCGTTCCACGTGCTCGTGACTGCGTTCACCTGGCGTGACATAGGGCGTCGCCCTCCAGCGCAGATTCGTGGCAGCAAGTGGTTCTGGCGCCTGCTGTCAGGTGCCAACACGGGCGGATCGGCTATCTACTTCATCTGCGGGCGCCGCCGGAACTGACCGGGAACCGGGAGTCGGGTTGCGGCCTGCCGTGCGACGCTGTCTCCGGCCCGCTCGCCCCCGGCCCGTGGCCTGGTCGATCACCTCCCGGCTCCTTGGCGTCCACCAGGTGCTGAGCGGGCCGCAAAGCGGCCGAGCCCGGTAGCGAGCCGGCCATGGGCCCGGTCACCCGCCGGGTTGCTGCGCTTGCCGGGAGCAACGCCCGGAGAAGCAGGCCAACCCGCCTTGCCCAGGTGGGAACTCCGTCGGGTCGCCTTGGTCCGTCACCTGCCACCGGATGCGGCCACGCCAGCTCGACCTGACGGCAGTGCCGGCGGCGGGTATCGTCTGGGTCGTGGGTCTGATTTGCGGCTCTCGTTGGGGCCTTCCTCAGGGCGATGTTCATGGCGGCGCTCACCGGTCCCGACCCGCGCCGCAGCTTGCTCGCACCGGAGCTGCTGAGACCCTCCGCCGCCCAAACCAGCGCCACAGCTGGGCGCCCCGACGTCAGAGATGGCACTCGGTCCCAATATCGCCGCACGGATGGGTCTCCACTCAAGATCCCCGGGGAGGGCCGGACCGATGATCCCAGAGGAGGGGAGCCGGGGGCCCGGTCGCGACGCCCCGCCCCTTCGGACGAGGACCGTTTTTGACTTCATGCAAGTCGGCGCTGGCGACTATCTCCGAGGTCGGGTAGAGGTCAGCGTCGGGCCTTGGAAGACTCCGCTGGCTGTGGAGTGGGGAGAGCCCAACCCCGGAGGCATCTGCCGGCAGGGGGAGGCGGACCCAATTGGCTGGTTCAGAATGCCAATCGCAGGGGTGGGGCGGTGGGGCACCCTCGAGCCTGGTCGTCCGATCCGCGTTGTGGCGCTGGTCGGCACCTCGCCGCTCGCACGGAGCGGCCCTATCACCGTCCCTCCAGGCGTCTATCAGGTGGTCGTGCCACTCGAGCTCCAGATCGACGGCAGGAAGACCAAACTCACCGCTCTCGGCCCCCTGGTGCGGATAGTCTGACCGCCTGTTCAGGGCTGGCTCGGCGCCAGCTCGGCCAGGCCGACAACCATGGGGCGCGGCCGGGAGCGGTTTTCACAAGGAAGGTAGCTGTCGTTGCCATGGGGAAGCGCCAGGTACCGCGGCCGGTCGCGCGCGCCTGCCCAGCGCGACCGCAAGCACCACTGGGCGTGACCGGGCCCAGATCCGTCAGTGGCGCCGGGGGTCAACGGCGTTCCAGGCATATTGAGTCCGGCTGGCCCGGCCCGAGTGCGGCGCCCCCGGGCGACCGGAGCGCGAGGAGCTCCCTGAACACGCGGGCTGACCGGAGTGGCGGAAATGCCGGCCGGTCACCGGCCGACTGGGCGCCAGCGTGCCCGGGTACTCACCTGGGGACCGTGGGGCTGAGGACGTGGTCACCCCAAGGCTGCCCGCGGCAGGCAACGCTTGCCAGGTCGCACGGCAAGAGCCTGCCCAGGACTTGGCGGTTAGGGGGGGGCGCCAGGCCTCCGCGGACGCGTTGTGGCTGGGCCAGGCTTGGCCCTCACCAAGTCCAGTTACCAGGGCTATCGTCCTGCGGTGGTCCCACTGGCGGTGGGCACCGTCCACCGGCCTGGCTGGGAGGGGAGGATCGAGCGCTCGGCACCCCCAGGCCAGTTAGGCGGCCGGTGGCCGGCCCCGCTTGGGCAGGGGGCCGGCGCTCTTAGGCATTCGCCCGGCGTCGTCGAGGGCCCGGCGCAGCAACATCTCGACTTGGGCGTTGAGGCTGCGAAATTCATCGGCCGCCCACCTGGCCAGGGCATCGTGGACGGTTGGATCGAAGCGTAGCAGTACCGGTTTGCGGTCACTCACGTATCAGGTGTATAGCGTCCCGGTATTGACAACCGGCGATGCCGGTTGATCGCTGCAAAGCACGACCATCAAATTGCTCACCATCGCCGCTTTGCGTTCCTCGTCGAGAGCGACTATGCCGCGCTCGCTAAGCCGCGTGAGCGCCAGCTCCACCATCCCCACCGCCCCGTCGACGATGCGGGAGCGCGCCGCCACGACGGCGTTTGCCTGCTGCCGCCGGAGCATCACCTGGGCTATCTCAGGCGCATAGGCGAGATGGCTGATGCGCACCTCGACAATCTCAACTCCGGCGATGGCAACCCTCTGAGCCACCTCCTCGGCCAGCTCTCCGGCGACGATGTCAATTGAGCCGCGCAGCGAAATGCCGTGCCCCTCGGGATCGTCGTACGGGTGCGTGGTCGCCACATGGCGCAATGCCGACTCAGCCTGGACTCGCACGAAGGCAAGGTAGTCCTCCACCGCGTAGAGGGCACGGGAGGTGTCGGCCACCTGCCAGACCACAATGGAGGCGATCTCCACCGGGTTGCCATCTGCGTCATTGACCTTGAGGCGGTTCGTTTCGAAATTCCGCACCCTAATGCTGACATTCCGGCGGCTGCTGAGCGGCAGGGTCCAGGACAAGCCAGTGCCGCGCACGGTTCCGACGTAGCTGCCAAAGAAGCGCATCACCCTGGTCTGACCCGGCTGGACGATGACCAGGGAGGCCAAGATGACCGCGGCCACCAGCAGGAGGGCGACGGAGATGACCGTGGCCGAGCCACGGACGACGAAGAGCTGGGTGGCGATGCACGCGGCGGCGACGAGCACTCCGAGCCACCCGTTGATCGCCCAGGCTGCCCGCTCGTGGATGTCGACTCGGATTCCCGAGTGCCCAACTGGAGTGGACCCGCGACTGCCGTATGGCGGGGCTGGTTGTGTCATCTATCCTCCTAACCGCACAGTCAATAAACTGATATGAATAAGATATCACTTTGACCAAATTGGTGCCAGTCCCGAGCGCGGCGTCTCGCTGGGCCCGACCCGATCCGGGGGGAGGCCGGTCCCGTTGCCGCCGGGGCGCCCAAAACGTTGCCCGAAGTGCCACTCGATCACCATGAGGTGTGGCCAAAGGGCATGGCGGCGCCCGCCGTGCTCGCCTCGCGAACGGCCAACCCTGGTTGGCCACAGCCCCTTGGCGACTGGGCACGTCCGGCCCCACGACCGATTTGCTCCACCGGTCCCCTTTTGGAGGGGCATTCGCAGTGCCTGGTGGGGACCGAGCCCGAGGTGTCGGTGAGGGTCGCGTCTCCGCCCCCCGCTGACGTGGTGGCCCCAGCTGGGGCCGGCCGTCCGTAGCATCGAGGCATGGGAATCCTGCCGGTGCGCCGAAGTGGTGGGACCGCCTCGCGTGTGGGTTGGCGGCTCGCCAAGCCGTCGCCGCCGTGACCCACGCCGAATCCGGGGCCGTGCTCCGGCAGCCGATTGGTCCAGTCCTGGATGACCTGTTCAATCTCGACCTCCGCTGGGATGCGCTGGCCCCCTTCGAGCCCGTTCCCGCGCCCGATGAGCTCACCGAGCGGGCGGATGAACCGGCCCGCTCCCCCGCTCGGACCCCCTTTGGCGTTCACCTGGTGCTGCTCGGCGACGCCGCCAGGGCCGCAGTGCTCGGGAGCGGCGACCTCGATGCGGGAACGGACGGCGCCTGCGGATCTGCGCTGATTCGTGGCGCGCTGGAGCGGCATCGCCAGGCAGGCCGCCCCTGAGCCAGCCAACAGCGCCTGGCCGCCGACCGAGCAAGGGGAGTGGGCAGCCGCACGGCCCCGGGCTCGCGATCGCCTTCGGCCTGGCGCTCGGGCCCGCGGTGGCGCTCGGACTGGGCCGTTTCGCCTATGCCCTCTTGCTCCCATCGATGCGGCTTGAGCTGCGCTGGTCGTTCGCCATCGCCGGAGCCATGAACACGGCCAACGCCTTCGGATACCTCGCGGGAGCCCTGCTGGCCGCTCCGGCCGCGCGTCGCTTGGGGACCCGCAGGTCCTTCCTGGGAGGACTCGGGGTCACGGTGGCGGCCCTCCTCGCCACAGCTGCCACCGGCAACACCACCGTGTTGGTTGCCCTGCGAGCCATCGCCGGGGTCTCGGGTGCGATCTGTTTTGTCACCGGCGCCGGGCTGGTCGCCAGCGCTGGCACCACCAGGTCCGCGCGCCGGGCCGCATCGCTCCTCGGCATTTACTTCGCTGGTGGCGGAGCGGGGATCGTGGTGTCCGGCCTGGCGATCCCCTTTCTCCTCGCCTCAACTCCGGTGGCCAGCGGCTGGCGATGGGGCTGGGTGCTTCTGGCGGGGCTCGGCCTCCTAGGGTTCGCGCTTGCGACGCCGGCAGCCCGTGCCAGCCGTGAGCCACCGACCGCGCCCTCCGCGGACAGGCGCTGGCCGGCGCGCCGCTTCCGGGCCCTGTTCGTAGGCTACGCCCTCTTCGGGGCGGGATATATCGCCTACATGACCTTCATCGTGGCCTTCTTGAAGGGCCGTGGAGCTGGGCCAGGGGAGATCACCGCTTTCTGGGTCGTCCTCGGTGCGGCTTCGGTAACCGGTGCTTTCCTGTGGGCACGCCCTCTGGCCCGCCTCCGCGGCGGGCGCGCTCCGGGCGTGGTCCTCGCCGTGGTCAGCGTCGGCGCCCTGATGCCACTCGTGTCCACCTCGCCCGAGGCCGTCACGGGGTCAGCCGTGCTGTTCGGGGGGTCGTTCCTCGCCGTGGTCACGGCGGTGACCATGGTCGCTCGCCACTCCCTCCGACCACATCATTGGACTCCTGCGATCGCCAGTCTCACAGTCGCATTTGCTTTGGGCCAATGTGCGGGCCCGGTGCTGGCCGGCGTGCTCTCGGATGGCCCGGCCGGGCTCAGGGCGGGCCTCGGTCTGTCCGCCGCTGTGCTGGTCGCGGGGGCGCTCATCGCCCTCACTCAGCGGCACCACGAGATTTCTGCCGGTGACCAGCTGCCAGCGCTGGGTCCCACCGGCCGGGAGACCGACCGCTGGTGAAGCGCGCGCCTCGCGACCGCCCACCAGGCCCCCAACTTGCGTGTCGGTTCGTGCAGCCTCGGCCCCAGCCTCCACCGTGATGTCGCAATCCCGCCAGCATCGCGCCCTGGCGGGTGCCACACTGGGCCAATGCATGAGGACTTCGACCGCTGCTACCGGGCCGCCCAGTCCAAGGACGGCCGCTTTGACGGCTGGTTCGTGACCGCGGTCAAGACCACCAGGATCTACTGCCGGCCGAGCTGCCCAGCGCGGTCGCCGCTGGCCCGGAACGTGGAGTTCTACCCGACCGCCGCGGCGGCCCAGCACGCCGGCTTTCGCGCATGCAAGCGGTGTCGCCCTGACGCGTCGCCCGGCTCGCCGGAGTGGGACGCGCGCCAGGATGTGGTGGCTCGGGCGATGCGCCTGATCTCAGACGGCGTCGTGGATCGGGAGGGTGTCTTCGGCCTGGCGTCCCGCCTCGGCTACAGCGCCCGCCAGGTGGAGCGCCACTTGGTGGCCGAGCTTGGCACGGGTCCGCTTGCTCTTGCCAGGGCCAACCGTGCCCAGACCGCAAGGCTGCTCATCGAGACCACCCCCATGGGTTTCGCCGAGGTGGCCTTCGCCGCAGGGTTCTCGAGTATTCGACAGTTCAACGACACGGTGCGCTGGGTGTTCGCCGGTACCCCCAGCGAGCTGCGTGCACGGGCCCTTGGTCGCGGTGCCCTGGGAGCGCCGATCAGGGCAGGGACCCCAGGTGGGCTGGCGTTCCGCCTCCCGTTTCGCCAGCCCTTCGTCCCCGACAGCCTCTTTGGCCACTTGGGGGCCACCGCTGTACCGGGATGCGAGGAGGTCCGCAACGGGGCATATCGCCGCACGCTCGGGCTGCCCCACGGGAACGGCATCGTCGCGCTCGCGCCCCGGGCAGACCACGTGGCCTGCCGGCTGGCCCTCGACGATCTGCGTGACCTCCCCACCGCCATTGCCCGGTGCCGTCGCCTTCTCGATCTCGATGCCGACCCCGAGGCGATCACAGAGGCTCTGGTTGACGACCCGGCGCTCTCCTCCCTGGTGGCGAAGGCCCCTGGTCGTCGCATCCCGCGCACCGTGGACGGCGCCGAGATGGCGCTGCGGGTCGTGCTCGGCCAGCAGGTCTCGACCAAGGCGGCACGCACCCACGCGGCCCGCCTCGCCGAGCGCCATGGCGCACCGATCGACGACCCATCAGGCGGTCTGAGCTGGGTATTCCCCTCGGTTGAGGCCCTCCTCGAGCTCGATCCGGAAGAGCTCGCCATGCCGAAGGCTCGTCGGGCAACCGTACTCGCACTGGTCGCGGCATTGGCGGATGGCACCATCGAGCTCGGCATCGGAGCCGACAGGGAGCGCGCCCGCCACCAGCTGGCTGGGGTCACCGGCATTGGGCCATGGACGCTCGCTGTGATCTCCATGCGGGCGCTCGGTGACCCTGACGCCTTCCCGGCGACCGATATGGGTGTGGCGAAGGGCGCCGCCGCGCTCGGCCTACCCACCACCTCTGCCGCGCTACTCGCCCACAGCCGACGGTGGCAGCCGTGGAGGTCCTATGCCGTCCAGTACCTGTGGGCCACCCAGGCCCATCCGATCAACCACTGGCCACCGGAGGAACCATCATGCAGCTGACCCGCTATCGGACCGTCGACAGCCCGATCGGCCGGCTCACCGTGGCTGGCCAGGGTGATGCTCTGACCAACCTGGTCATTGACGACGCAGCACACCCACCCGCGGAGCGCAGCCGGTGGGTCGAGGACAAGGAAGCCTTCCCCGATGTGGTCGCGCAACTCTCAGCCTACTTCGCCGGGAAGCGCACCGTGTTCGAGGTCACGCTGCGCCCAGCTGGCACCAGCTTCCAGCGACGGGTTTGGGCCGCCCTCTGCGAGATTCCCTACGGGGAGACCCGCTCGTATGGTGACATCGCGGCCCGTATCGGCCAGCGCGGCGCGGCGCGTGCGGTCGGGTTGGCCAACGCGCGCAACCCGATCGCCGTCATCGTCCCCTGCCACCGGGTCATCGGGGCCGACGGCAGCCTCACCGGGTACGCGGGTGGGTTGGACGCCAAACGTGCCCTGCTTGACCTGGAGCAGGCTCGGCAACCTCCGTCGCGAGCTTCAGGATAGGACTTACGGCGATAGTGCCAGTTCCTCACCGGCCTTTGCGGTGGCCACGGACGTGGCCGACACCGGTGGAGCCCCGAAAACTCTGACCATCATGAAGAACGTGCCGCCTACGTGTACGACCCAGATTGATTGTTGACACAGAGGGGAGCGCGTGCGCGAACGATCGTTCA
>JAKABA010000364.1 GCA_021802115.1 bacterium
GCCGTGGCCGTGCTCCTCTTCGCTGCCGACCTGACCCGGATGTGGATGGGCCGGCGCCGGCGCCGGATCTCGGTGGAGCAGGCCCACATCGCGGTGAGCCTGCTCTCCCTGCTTCTTGCCGCCGCCCTCGGGGTCACCCTCACCCGGGGAGCCAGCCCCTCGCCCCACCTTTTCGTTGCCTACGGCTACGCGGCCATCATGGGCGGATTCGGCTTCGCCATCGCCGGCCGATACCAGAAGATCCTCCCATTCCTCACCTGGGTGCATCGCTACGCCAAAGCGCCGGGGCCGACACCTCCGCCCCTGCTCCAGGACCTGGTCAACGAGCGCCTCGGGTGGGCGAGCCTCGTCCTACTTGCAGCGGGATATGTCACCACGCTCTTCGGTCTGGTGGTCGGGGTGGTGGCGCCGGTAGAGGTCGGGGGGCTGGTGTACGCGGCCGGGGCCCTGGTGGGACTCATGGCGTTGCGCCGAACCCTGCTGCCCGCCTGGGCGGCTCCGCCACTGCGCCGGCGCGTCCCCCTCACAGACCGCTCGGTAACGTCCCCTGCATCACCGGTGCCTGAGGGAGGCGGCGGTGCGCTCATCGGGTCCTAGACCAGCGCCGCGGGTGGTGGTGGTGGTGGCGGACCCACGGGCGTGGAGACCGCCGGTGCGCTGGCGGAGCTTTGTGACCAGCTCACGGGAAGGGACTATCCGGAGCTGCGGGCGCAGGACGTCAGCATCGAACTCCTGGAGGCCACCCCCGGGCTGCTGCCCGGACTCCATCCCCGGCTCTCTCGATACGCGCCGAGCGAGCTCGGGCGCCGCCGGGTCCTGGTCCTGACGAGCAGCGCTGTTCGGGAGGTGCGGGAGGGGGCCGTCTTGGTGGATTCCGGGCCCAGGCCGGCGGACCTTCTGGTCTGGGCGGCCGGCGTGGAGGTTCCGGACATCCCTATGCTGCGGGGCCTTCCCCGCACCGCTTCTGGACGGCTGGTGGTGACCCCCTCCCTACAGCTGCCCGACCATCCCGAGGCCTTCGCACTGGGGGACGTGGCCGGGGCGCGTGGGGCCGCCTCGGAACTTCCACAGCTGGCCCAGCCGGCGATCCAGGCAGGTCGGCACGCGGCCCGGCAGCTCTCCAGGATCGCCCGTGGCCTCGAGCCCCAGCCGTTCATCTACCGGGACCGCGGGGAGATGGCCACGATCGGTCGGCGGTCGGCGTTGGCGGAGCTCCGGGGCGGGTTGCGTCTCACCGGCACCACAGCCTGGCTGGCCCCGCTAGGGCTGCATCTGGTGGAGCTGCTCGGAGTGCGCAACGGGTTCTCGGTCCTGCTCAAGTGGACCTGGCACTACGTCGCCTGGTGGCGGGCCGCCGGGCTCATCCCCCCGGCGCCCGGCTGAGGCTGGCGGCGAGTGGTCAGGGGCCGGGCAGGACCGCCAGGGCAGCACCCAGGCCCAGGATGGCGACCGACACGAGCAGCGTCAGGGCGGCCAGGAACCGGATCCGGCGCAGGCCCATGCGCCTGGCCGCAGTCCCGTGGACCGCGGCCAGGGCGAACACCGCCGCCACCAGCCCCGCCTTCACCAGGAGGACCCGGCCGAAGGGGGTGGTGGTGAGGTTGCCGGGACGCACCCCGTTCACCGTCGCCAGGATGATCCCACTGACCACCAGCACCGGTAGCAGAACCCAGTTGGTCACCGCCGCGAAGCGGCGTCCGGCAGCGCTGGCCAGCTCTCGCACCAGGGTTGGCGACCCGCTTCTCCGCAGCACCGGCATGACCACGACCACCAGCATCAGCTGGCCCCCAACCCAGAAGCTGGCGGCCAGTACGTGGACCAGGACCAGAAGGGTCCAGAGCAGAGGGGTCAGGCCGCTATCCCCCACCCGCGGCGCCGCTCAGCCGGCAAGCAGCTCCTCCAGCCGCTCCCAGAGCCGCCCCCTGGCCGTTTGGTCCTGAGGCGGCCGGTCCAGGACCAGCACAGTGGGCTCGTCCCAGCCGAGGTCCCAGGACGCGCGCAGACGGCCGGTTCCCCGATCGTCAGGGCCGACAGTCATGGTGAACGGGGTCCTCAGCATGCGCAGGGTCCCGCTCAGTTCGCGGATGGCCGTGATCCCGGTGGCCGTGAACTCCAGCTCCAGGCCGCCCCCTTCCGTGGCCCGGGCCGTGTCGCCACGGTTCCCGGCTGCCGCCGTCAGCAGCCGGCGGGTGATGAGCAGTGCGCGGGAGCTGGCCTGCGATGCCAGCATCTCCTTCTGAATCTGGCTCCAGGGGGCGCCCTGAACCAGGCGGTCCATCGCCTGGAGCACCGCGTCCCGCTCTTGCCTTTCGATCGGGCCCAACGACATCCGGACCTCGAGCAGCGGCTCCCATCCGGAGTCCAGCGCTTCTCCGGAGCCGTGGCCGTGGTCCGACGCGACCACTCTCAGGCTCCCTGCCCTACCCGCGGCTTGATCTGCTTCACCCGGGCCCGGGCTGCGTCGGGGTCGGTGAAGTACTGCTCGTTGATCTCGGTGAAGTGGCTCCACTCCCGCGGCAGGTCCTCCTCGGCGTAGATGGCATCGACCGGGCACGGGTCGACGCAGGCCCCACAGTCGATGCACTCCAAGGGGTTGATGTAGAGCATGCGGTCCTCGTCGCTGCCGATGATGCAGTCCACCGGGCAGACCTCGACACAAGCCTTGTCCTTCACGTCGATGCAGGTCTCTCCGATCACGTAGGTCAACTTGGTTCCTCCGCAGGCTCCGTATCGGGACCGACCCGCCTCACCCCGCCACCTCGACGATCACGGCATCCCCTTCAAGCCGCGCCGGATACGTCCGCAGCGGCACCACCGCCGGGAGGTTCAGGACATCCCCGCTGGCGAGGTCGAAGCAGGAGCCATGGCACGGGCACTCGACCGCCTCGCCGGCCAGCTCTCCCCCGCTCAGTGAGCAGTCCTCATGGGTGCAGGTGTCGTCCACCGCGTACCAGTTGCCCCTTGCGGTCCGGGCGAGGCAGAGGGCCAGCTCCCCGAACTCGACCCGGAGCAGCCCTGGCCCGGGCAGAGCTTGGGTCGGAACCCGCAGCGAGGCCACCTCAGCTGGGGCGGACATAACCGGCCCCCGGAGGCGGCGCGCACGTGAGGTGATGGAGCGTGCCGGTGAAGCGCTCTGCGGCCGCCGGGTCCCGCCTCTCGAGAAGTGCGTAGGCCTGGGCCGCGATCCGGCACGCGCTCTCGCTCCGTCCGGCCGCGCCGAGCTCGCGAAGCGCCTGGTCCAGGAGCCTGCTCAGACTGGCCGTGGTCGTCACCCGGCCCGGCGCCCGATCCGGACCCTCCAGGTCTTCGGGCCCTCTTCCAGGTACTCCCAGC
>JAKABA010000365.1 GCA_021802115.1 bacterium
TCGGCTGGTGACGGTGCTGAGGATCATTTGAAAATCCCCAGACCTGATCACTGAATCTCCCCACCTCTGAGCTGGCCCGAGGGCCAGCTCAGAAGACATCCGAACAGGAGTGGGACCCCCCAAGCTGACCGTGTTGTAGCCGGTTAGCCAGAGGAGTCCCATCCCATGATCACACGGGGAGAAGACGTGGAAGCGAATGCATTGAGGCAACGGGGGTGGTCGGTGTCGGCCATCGCCAGGCACCTGGGTAGAGACCGCAAGACGGTGCGGGCGTACCTGAACGGGGATAGAGAAGCAGGCGTGCGGCACTTGGCCGCGCCAGATCGGCTGGGGCCCTTCGTGCCCTACCTGCGGGCACGATTCGCTGACAACGCCCACATCTGGGCAACGGCTCTGTTCGACGAGGTGGTGCCGCTGGGGTATGAGGGTAGCTACCCCAGCTTCGTCCGCCAGCTCCGACAAGCGGAGCTGCGGCCCCACTGTGAGGCGTGTGCCGGGGTGAAAGGGCGGGAGTACATCGAGATCGCCCACCCGCCGGGCGAAGAGCTTCAATTGGACTGGTTCCATCGCCGAGCTCCCTGGGGCGGGATGGCCAACATACTCTTGGGCACTCTTCCCTTCTCTGGGCGGATGCGGGGGGTCCTGGCCGACCATCTTGACCAAGCCCACCTCATCGAAGGTATCGACGGAGTGCTTCGCCGGCTCGGCGGCACGCCCCGAGTCTGGCGAACGGACCGGTTGGCGACGGTGATTGTGCCGGGAACTGGGGACGTGCAGGCCACCTTTGCCCCAGTCGCGAAGCACTATGGAGCCACCGTGGCCCCATGTCCCCCGCGCCGGGGCAATCGCAAGGCTTTCGCAACTGACTGCACCTCCTGAATTGGATCGGCCACAGAGCCGTAGTGACGGGGTTCATGGGCGCCTCCTGATGCGGACCCAGCCGGCCTCGGTCCGACGCGCAGCATAGGCAGAGGTTCGGCAGGTGACGCTGCACCACTTCAGCCGCTGGCCACCAGGGGCGCGCTCAGGGATGGGCTTGCCGCAGCGTGCGCATTCGCTCATGGGCGGCGGCTGCGGCGGCGAGTAGAGCCGCTGGCCCTTGTCGTTGTAGGTGACCGCGCGGAGCTGGCCTCTAACCTGCCGCTTCTGCACGGTCGCCGGGTGGACGGAAAGAGCCGCGGCCATCTCCGCCAGGGTGAGCAGGCCTTGGCGGCGCAGGCGACTGAAGCGGGACTCCAGGCCGTGCTTCTTGCGTAATCTCCAGACCATCCAAGGAGTGAATTTACCAACGACGCCCGGTTGGAAGCCGTCGGCGTTGAGGATTTCAGCGATCTCAATGTCGGTGTGGTCATTCAGCAGGCGGTCGATGAGGGGAAGCACCGCTGGGTCGAGGCGATGCAATTGTGACGCCGGGTGGGGCCGGGGCAAGCGAATCGTGTGCGTGGCGCCGCCCCGAAAACGGACCTGCGCAACCAGGTCATCGCCCTTGGACAGGGTCACATCCTCAAGGAGCAGGCGGACTATGCGCTTGCGCTCGCGGTGAGGAGTAGCGGGCGTGCACCAGAGCCGGGGGAAATCGGTGGCCAGAGCTAGAACCTGCTGGCGCTGCTCGTCGGAGAGCGCGTCAGTCGCAGCGTCACGGCGGCGTTCGTAGTCCTCCTGAGCGGCGGCCAGAGCGCGCAACTTGTGGTTCCACTCTGCCTCCAGGGAGTCGGCCACCAGGCGGTTGTCGGGGTCGACCCTCAGGTAGCGGCGCTGAGCAAGCTCGGCTTCGTAGCGAGCACGCTCCACCTGCTGACGGCGCAGCCGGTCCGCCTCATCTGCCCGAGCGCGCAGCTCGTCCTGAACGGAGAGCGACACTTCCAGAGCGAGCGGGCTCACGGTGTCCACCAACAGGTCGCCGACGGCGCGGTCGAGGCCGCTGCCCATGACCCGCTGACAGGAGGGCTGGGCATGCTGGATGCCTTCGCGCTGACAGCAGTATTCAGGTACTAGCTGGCCATGCTGCCTGTAGTAGTGGACGCTCATGCGTCCTCCGCAGCGGCCACATACGGCCAGCCCCTGGAGTAGTGCAGGTCCCTCCCGGGGAGGTCCATGGCGCCGGTCGGCGCCGAAGGCCTGCCCGTTCTCATGAAGGCGGCGAAGATTCCCTTCGTACGCAGACCAGCTGATGTAACCGGGATGAGCATCGAGGATCAGTGTGTGCCACTGGTCGCGAGGCAGCCGAACCCGTCTCTCCGACCCTTTCTCGGTGCGCCGCCCGCGGGTGCGTCCGAAGGCGAACGCGCCGGCGTAACGGGGATTCTTGAGCACATACAAGGCGCGGTCGTGAAGCAGCTGGGCCCAGGCGAGTTCTCCTGAGTGTGGCCCCGTGTTCAGCCGGCGCGGGAAGAGCAGGCCCCGCTCCCGGAAGCTGCGCACGGTCCCGGTGGCCGAGCCGGTGTGCTCGAAGGTCTCGAAGAACGCTCGCATGGTCTCCTGCACTCGCAGATCCGGGTCCAGGACGACCTTGCCCGCGGCATCATAGGCCAAGCCGACTGGCAACTTGACCTCCAACTCACCCCGGCTTGCCTTCGCGAGCTGGCCACCAATGAGGCGGGCCCGCAGAACATGTAACTCTGCTTCGCTCATGGTGCCCTTGAGGCCGAGCAGCAGGCGGTCGTTGAAATGGGCAGGGTCGTAGAGACCGTCTTCATCGAGGATGAGGGTGCCGGTAAGAGCGCAGATCTCGAGCAGCCGGTGCCAGTCCGACGAGCTCCGGGCCAGGCGCGAGACCTCCAACCCGAGCACAACCCCCACCTCCCCCAGGCCGACTGCGGCAACCAGCTTTTGGAAGCCGATCCGATCGCTGTCGGCGCCGGACTGTCCCAGGTCGCTGTCGATGACCACGATTCGGTCGAGCGGCCACCCCAGTGCCAAAGCGCGCTCGCGCAATCCGTACTGGCGCTTGGTGCTCTCGGTGTTCTCCAGCACCTGACGCAGCGTGCTCTGGCGCACGTATAGGTACGCTTGGCGCTTGAGGTGCTCCGGGGTGATCTTGTGATGCATCTCCTGGTTCATGTCGTAGACCACCTCCGCTGGCTGCCCAAGGCCATCTCAGTCAGCAAGTGCACCAGCTCGCGGCTCACGGCGGCCGGGGCGTGGTCCGCATCGGGAGGCCGGACTACTATTGCCGTCATCAGGTTTGGCAAGGGCGGGCAGGCGCACATCCAAGCGACGACACCCCCATTGCGCAGCAGGGCCATGCCACGAGGAGTGTGGTCGGGGAGCTGCCCTAACGACTGAGCGCGAAGGGCCTCGTATCCCTGCGCCAACTGCTCTGAACTGGCGACT
>JAKABA010000366.1 GCA_021802115.1 bacterium
TGCTGGGAGCAGATGTCAGGATCAAGGAGTTCCTCACGGTCGGCCTGACGGCCGAGCAGAGGGCTGCGATTGGAGCCCCGCCCCAGGGCCGTGGGGTGCTCGGACTGCTCATCACCGACCCCAGGCCGATCCGGCTCGAGCGCATCCAGGATCACCCTGCCTCGGTGGGCTTCCCCCCCAATCACCCTCCGATGACGAGCTTCCTGGGAGCTCCGGTGCGGGCGCGGGGCCGCGTGTTCGGCAACCTGTACCTGGCCGACAAGACCGGCGCGCGGTCCTTCTCGGAGGACGACGAACGGCTGGTGGTGACCCTGGCGGGACAGGCCGGGGTCGCGGTCGCCAACGCTCAGACCTTCTCCGATCTCACCCAGCGGGAGCGGTGGCTGCGAGCCACCCACCAGACCACCACCGCCATGCTGGCGGGGGGCTCCATCGCGACCCTGCTGGAGTCCATCGTCCGGGTCGCGCGCGAGATGACCGACTCCATGCTGGCGGCGATCGTCAGGCCGCGGCCCGACGACCCCACGCGGCTCGAGGTCTCCACCTTCGACGGGGTGGGGGCCCACCGCCTGGAGCATCTGGAGCTCCCGGCTTCGGGCACCGCCTCGCATGCGGTGATGCGCAGTGGAAGGCCTCGGCTGGTCGAGCCGGGGGGCACCCAGGCGGCCTGGTTCGCCGGCGCGGGGGTCGAGATCGGACCGCTGATGGTGGTGCCGCTGACGGTCCGCCAGCGCACCGAGGGCACCATCCTGCTCGCGCGGTCGCCCGGAGCGGCTGCCTTCACCGCCACCGAGCTGACCCTGGTTGATACCTTCGCCGGCCAGGCGGCGCTCGCCATCGACTATCTGCGGATTCAGGAGCAGCTGCAGCGCCTGGCGGTGCTGCAGGAGCGCCAGCGCATAGCTCGCGACATTCATGACGATCCGGTCCAGGCACTGATCTACCTGGCTCGCAAACTGGAGTCCCTGGCCAGTCCCGCCGCCGGCGGCTCCACCGCCGAGCAGCTGGTCGAAGTTCGCAACATCGCGCTGGCCGTCTCCGACGGGCTGCGCCAGCTCACCGAGGGGCTGCGGTCCCAGACTCTGGACGAGCATGGGCTCGGACCAGCCCTGGTTGAGCTCGGCCACAACTTCCAAACCAGAACCGGGATCTTGGTTCGGGTCCGCATCGATCCGGCCGTGGGTCGCCACCGGGCCGCGGTCGAACAGGGACTGCTGCGGATCGCGCAGGAGTCCCTGTCCAACGTCGAGCGCCACTCCGGTGCCGGCTCCGTCACCGTGCGCCTGGATCGGCGCGGGCGGTGGCTGCGCCTCTCCCTCCGCGACGATGGGGTCGGCTTCGGAACCAGCGGCGGGAGGGCGCGCCGGGAGGGGCTGGGGATGCTGGGGATGCGCGAGCGTGCCCATCTGCTCGGCGGCCGGGTCAGGTTGCGCTCCCACCCCGGTCGTGGCTCCTTGGTGGTGGTGGAGGTGGCGGCCGATCAGCCCGTGGACGATCCCCAGCGGCCGACGGCAATCACTTAGCCGGGGCGCAGGGTTTCCGGGGGCTTCCCCGGCGCCACACGGGCTATCGTTGTGGGAGAAGTTCATGCAGGATCCAATCACCGTAGTCATCGCCGAGGACCATGCCCTGGTTCGGGAGGGGACCAGGGAGATCCTGGCTCACGAGCCGGACATCCAGGTGGTCGGGGAGGCGGCTCGAGGCGATGACGCGGTCAAGGTGACCAGGGAGCTGCGGCCCAAAGTCCTGCTGATGGACATGCGCATGCCGGGCCTGACCGGGATCGAGGCTACCCGGCAGCTGATGCCGGAACTACCGGAGCTCAAGATCTTGATCCTGAGCGCCCACGAGGACGAGGACTACGTGCGCGAGGCGCTCGCCGCCGGCGTCTGTGGCTATCTGCTCAAGACCTCGCCGGGGAAGGAGTTGGTGGAGGGGGTCCGAGCGGTAGCCTCCGGCTCCACCGTGCTCACGCCGTCGTTGAGCCGCAAGCTGGCGCAGATCCGGCTGCAGCCGAGCCGGGCGACCGACCGTCTCAGCTCGCGGGAGTTCGCCGTGCTTCGCCTGATCGCCCAGGGCCGAGCCAACAAGGAGATCGCCCTGGAGCTGGGAATCAGCCTGCGCACCGTGGAGGGCCATCTCCACAACATCTTCGAGAAGCTCCGGGTTGGGTCTCGGACCGAGGCGGTCGTGCATGCCGTCAACCACGGGCTGCTGTCGCTCGAGGTGCCCGGGGACCGATGATCATCATGGCCGCCACCAGCTCTCCCGGCGGTGGCTCGGCGACCGAGCCCGACGATTATCAGCTGGGACTCTTCCGCGCCCAGGAGCTGGAGCGGAAGCACCTGGCCGACCGCATCCACGCGGACCCGCTTCAGACCCTCAGTCACATCCGACGGCTGTTGGGGCAGGCGTCCGAGGGCACCCTGGCCCTCAACGAGATGGCGCAGATCTCGCGCGAAGGGGCCAGACTGGCGGCAGCCGTGGGCGACCACCTGCAGCTGATCGCCCACGAGCTGCACCCCTCGGTGCTCGATGACTTCGGCCTGGCGGCGGCGCTGCGCCAGCTGGCGGCCGACACCACCTTGCGGGGGACGGTCACCGTCCACTTCACACTCCAGGGGGATGAGGTGCGCCGGGATCCCGATCTCGAGTCGGGTTGCTATCGGATCGCCCAGGAAGCGCTGCGCAATGTGGAGGAGCATGCCGGGGCCACCCGGGTCGACCTGCGCCTGGTGTGCTCCGGCTCCGGCATTCGCATGCTCGTCGCCGACGACGGCTCCGGCTTCGCCGATCACCCCAGGTCCGGGGGGACCGGCGGGTTCGGGCTGGCCACCATGCGCCAGCGGGCGCTCGCCATGGGCGGGAACCTTCACATCCGCAGCGCCCGCCCCGGGGGGACGGTGCTGCGCCTGTGCGTGCCCTATCGGCATGGCGCCTCCCAGCCCACGGGGGGGTGACGGCCACCAGCCGGCGAGCGGCGGCCCCGCCGCCGCTGAGGATGGCCCCCCTGGCCGCCACCTGACGATTCCATCCAGCGTCATGGCAACCGGTGGAATCTCTCGTAAATAGCCGCGGGTTGCCGCGGATCCGGTCGGCACCACCCCGCTCCCACCATAGGAGACGCGCCGGGGGGCCGTCGGAGTGAGCGTGAGTGGAGGTGGTCTGCGATGGGCGAGACTGACGGTGGCCGGGGACTCGTGGTGGTCGGCGTGGATGGGTCCGAGGGATCTCGGCGCGCCCTCGAGTGGGCCCTCGAGGAGGCTCGTCTGCGCGACTTGGAGGTGTCCGCGATCGGAGTCGTCCAGCTCCATCTGGTCGCCCTC
>JAKABA010000367.1 GCA_021802115.1 bacterium
GGCGTGTGGTCGATCGTGGATGTCTCATCTTCGCTTAACATGGCGGCCAATCAGCGCATGCGTCCCGGCCCACGGTCGTGGGACTCGGCAGACCCCTGGGCGGGGAGGAGGACCCATATCCCATGCTCGGGCCCGGGCGGTCACAGGAGCGGTCAGCCTATTGCCCGGTTCCAGCGATCCTTGGCAAGTGGCCGGAGACTGGGGTGGGCGGCCCGGACATGCCGATTCTGGCCAGATCGGGGTCCGTTTGCCCAAGAGAGCCAGGCGTCAGCGAGCCGGAATGACTGACGCTCATCCGAACCCGGTGCCGGCGGAGGAAGACTCTGTCACGCAAGCAGCGGGGCGCTTACAGGGGCCGATGACCAGCTTCATGCTGGTGCTGTTGGCATATCTCGTGACCCTTGCGCTGCTTCTGCCACGGGGCGTGAACCCGCTTTCGGCTGCTCACTTTCTCGGGATAGGGGCTGACCCGACGCTCTTTGCCTGGGCACTCAGCTGGTGGCCCTACGCGGTGGGTCATGGGCTCAATCCGTTCGTTACCCACGTGGTCTGGGCTCCCCAAGGCTTCAATCTCACCTGGGACACCTCGGTGCCGTCGGTGGCGCTGCTGCTGTGGCCGGTCACCGCGGTGGCCGGCCCGGTGCCTGCTTACAACGTTGCCATCATGGCCAGCCCGCTCCTTGCGGCACTTGCGGCATTCGGCCTTTGCCGGGAGCTCACCTCCCGGATTTGGCCGGCGCTGGTGGGGGGCTGGCTGTTCGGGTTCGGACCCTACGAAAGCGGTCAGTTGCTGGGGCACCTGCATCTGACGTTCACCTTCCCGGTGCCGCTGCTGGTGTGGTTGGCTGTGCGCCGCTGGCGGGGCAACATGGGTGGGTATGCCTACGCCTCTCTCTCCGCGCTGACGCTGGCCTTTCTGCTGGGCGTGTCCATTGAGTTGTATCTCACCTTCACGCTGATGGTGGCCTTGGTGGCGCTTCTCATCTGGGGTCTGGTGCCCGATCAGCGTCGCGAGCTGTATTCCTTGGTGCGGTGGGGCTCGTCCGCCTACGCCGCGTCCATGGCCCTGGCCCTACCTTTCCTCTACTACCTGGTCCTCGGAGCGGGCACGGCCCCGCCGTCGCTCAATTCTCCCGTGGTTTATTCGGCAGACGCCCTCAATTTCGTGATCCCGACTGCCGTCACTGTGCTCGGCAGCGGCGTCAGCCTGCCACTAACAAGCCACTTCAGTGGGAATCTGGCGGAAAACGGAGCCTACGTCGGCCTGCCCCTTCTAGCTCTGCTGGCATGGTGGCTCTGGACCCACCGACGTGACAACTGGTCCCGGGTACTGGCCTGCACCGCCATTGCCTGCCTGGTGGCCGAACTGGGCCCCAAGCTCCACATCGGAGGATTGGTCGGCGGATACCTCCCGTGGATCCTGCTCAGCAAGCTGCCGTTCTTGAAGGACATCCTCCCGGTGCGCCTCGCCATGTACTTCGAGCTCACGGCAGCGATCGCGGTGGCCATCATCTTGGCTCGCCTTGGGCGGCCGCGCGTGGTCGCAGCGGCACTCCTAGCGGCGGTACTGGTGCTGGCATGGTGGCCGGCGCCGTGGCGCCTAACTCGCGTGGTCACCCCATCTCTTTTCGCCCCGCAGGCCGTTCGTCGGCAGTTTCCGGCCCATGAGACGCTCGTGGTCCTGCCCTACGGCGAAGAGGGCCAATCCATGATTTGGCAGGCCGCCGACCAGATGTACTTCACCATGGCTGGCGGGTACCTCAGCTTTGTCCCTGTGTCGATGTCCCGCCTGCCGGTAGTCGTTGAGTTGTATGGGACGCGTGCTCCGGGGCAGGACTTTGGAGGTAGCCTGCTTGCCTTCTGTCACTCGCACGGGGTCCGGGCCGTGGTGGCGACGCATGGGACTCCCCCGTTGCTCTTGGATAGCCTTGACGCCCTGAGGTGGAACCGGACAGACTGGCCCGGGGCGACCATCTTCTGGGTCCCGAAGGTGGACGGACGGGGCTCACTCAAGTGATTCCCCACGATCAGATCCGCCACCCCAGGTCGATGCACTGCTGGGTCCGGCCCTGTGGGGCAACCAGCGACGCCTCAGGTGGCCGGCTGTCGCAGCGCCGCCTATTGCGCACCAAACTGCCATTTCTGAGAAGAGCGCGAGCTCTGGGAAGACCATGGTCCGCTGCAACGAGGTGTTCAGCCATAGCCGAATCTCAATGGTGCCGACAGCGTAGGTGAGGACCAGTGCCCCAAGGTAAGCCATGGTGGCCGCCCAGACCGACCATGGCGGCCCGAGGCCCAGCCTCAGGCGCTGGGGGCGCCATCTCAACTCAGCCAACCACCTCAACGATGCCCGCAAGCGCAAAAAGCGGCAGGTAGTTGGAAGATATCGACAGTGGTGGCGGATAGGGGCTGCGCCGTGGAGGTACAGCGGTGGAACGAGGCACGACCATGGCCGCCAGTCTGCATTGGATGAAGCGGCGTGAGAGTGACAAGTTCGTTGCGTTCCGCATAGGTTGGGTAGCCTTTCGGAGGAGAGGGCTTCCAGACGGTGCGGGCCGCGCCGACCCATCTCGTAGTCCTAGGGGCTTGGTAAGGTAAGCCTGTGAGCGACCTGGGCGATTTGGCACTTGCGCTGTATCAGCGCGCCCTGCAGCTCAAGGAGCACCTTTGACTTTGCTCGCAAGGATGCCCGGGCCAGGGAGATCGAGGCCGAGTTGGGAGCGGACGGGGCATGGGATGACCCGGCAGCAGCCCAGTTGGCCGCCCAGAAACTGAGCCGCCTCCGGGGGGAGCTCGCAGACTTGGACCGCTTGGAGGTGCGGGCTCGAGATGCCGTGACCCTCGCGGAGCTGGTTCAAGAGGACGACTCCATGACTAAGCAGGTGGAGGAGGAGTTGGCCACCCTTCGATCTGAGATCGACCAGCGCGAACTGGAGCTCCTCTTCCAGGACCCGTACTCGGACTACCCAGCCCTGCTCAGCGTCCACGCCGGAGCGGGCGGGACGGACGCTCAGGACTGGGCCGAGATGCTCCTGCGGATGTACCTCCGCTGGGCGGAAGGCCGAAAGCTCAAGGCCGAACCTTTGGACCAGTCCGAGGGAGAGGAGGCCGGGATCAAGAGCGCCACCGTTCGGTTCGAAGGGAAGAACGCATACGGGCTCCTGAGGACCGAGAAGGGTGTACACCGGCTGGTCCGTATCTCCCCCTTCGACTCCCAGCATCGGCGTCACACCGCCTTCGCCCTGGTGGAGGTGTACCCGGAGATCCCGGACGACGTCGAGGTCGAGATCGATGAGAAGGACGTCCGGGTGGATGTGTACCGG
>JAKABA010000368.1 GCA_021802115.1 bacterium
CGCCGCGGCGCCCCCGATGCCGGAGTACTGAGACCGGTCCTGACCGGGAGATGAGAGGGGGCGGCCCCGGGGCCGCCCCCTTTTCGCATCCCCTCTCCATCCCCCCAGGGAGGGGAGTGACCGGGCCTTAGCAGCAGGTGGGATCGATCACCCTGGCCAGGGGCGCCCAGCACGGCCCGGTCCACCTGGTAGACCTTGACACCGCCGCCGCGCTCCCGGAGCACCAGGCCGGCCCGATGGAGGACACCGAGGTGGTGGCTGATGGTGGCGTCGGTCCGGCGCAGCCGCTGCACCAGGTCCAGGTTTCGCGTTCCCCTGCAATCGTGGTGAATGTGGAGCGGCAACCGCGACCGCCCCGGCTCCCACCGGATTGACCGCTGGGGCCCACGTGACGGCAGAGGGATGTAGCCTCCTCTCCATTGCGTAGGAACGGACCAGGTCATCGCTCCAGTGGCGGGCGCCTTATCGGGGGGGCTCCCCAGGTTCGTGAGTGGAATCCGGACGCTGCGGGTGTCCGCCCATCGGGGGTCGGTCCAGCACGGCCTCCGCCGCCCGGCGAAGGTGGCGCAACTCGGCGGTACCTAGAGCACTGCCGAAGTGCTGTTCGACCGATCCCAGGTAGGCCGGGGCAGCGCTGGCGAAGGTCTCCCTGCCGAGCGGAGTGAGGGCTGCGTAGACGGTCCTCCGGTCGCCGGGGTCGCTCTGGCGGGTGAGCAGCCCCCTCTCCTCGAGGCGGTCCACCGTCTTGGTGATGGCGCTCTTGGCGATGCCCAGACGCGCAGCCAGGTCCACCATCCGCAGACGCTGACCCGGGGCCATGGCTACCTGGCAGAGCACCAGGTTCTCGGCCAGGGTGATCCCGACCTCCATCTGCAGTTGCCGGTTGAGAGCGATCCGGACTGTGTCAACCAGGGCGCAGAGGTCGGTCCAGGCCTGGAGTGTCTCCGGTCGCTCCTCGCTGACCATCCCAGCGATTCTAGCATGTGGTTGACAGGAGGATGGTACTTGTAATAACATTCTCTAGATGACGATAGCCACGAGAACCAGGAGGCCGCATGAACGTCCCCAGATACCTAGTGCTGCGCCGGAGGGCTGCTCTCCGGAAGACCCCGCCCCAGAACGCGGGTCGCTCCTGGGCGCGACCTTGAGCGTGTTCAGCGACGCCGAGCTGGCATACCTGGGTGAGCGAAGGCTGGGGCGCCTGGCCACGGTGGACTCCAGGGGCCTGCCTCACGTCGTGCCGCTGGGGTGGCGGTACAACCCCGAGCACGACACGATCGACGTGACTGGCCGAAACCTCAGCCAGACCGCCAAGTTTCGCCATGCGTCGGCCAACCCGAACGTGGCCTTGGTGGTGGACGACGTGCTGCCGCCCTGGCGCCCTCGGGCCGTGGAGGTCCGCGGGAGGGCTGAGGTCATCACCGACGCGGTGGGGTCAGGCGGCGAGCCGCTCGGCGCGCTCATCCGGATCCATCCCCTCAAGGTCATCAGCTGGGGTCTCCAAGAGGCCTCCCGGTGACGCCGCGTCTGCCTGCGTCCGCGCCCCTCGCCGACCCGCTGGAAGAGGTCCAAACCCAGGAGGAACGACCATGACTCACGAAGAACCTGCGCCGGTTGCCAGCCACCCGAGGGTCGGGCTGCGGCGGTTGGCCGGATCAGCCGCGTCGGTGCTGGCGGTGCTCGTGGTGTGGCTGGTCGCCCGCTACGGAGCGGGGCTGAGCCCCAGCGCCCCAGCGTTCGGGGCCAACCAGCGGCCGACCCCAATTCCCCTCGGCTTTGCCGCCTTTGTGGTCGTGCTGGCCGGAGCGGGAGCCTGGGCCACTGTGGCTGTGATCCAACGGCGTGCCCGGCGGCCGCGCCGTGCCTGGGTGCTCTCGGGGTTCACGGTGCTCGCCATCTCCTTCGCCGCTCCGCTTTCCGGCCACGGGGTCGGCGCAGGCGACCGCGTGGCGCTCCTCTTCATGCATCTGGTCGCCGGAACAGGGCTGATCTCTGTCTTTGCGTCCAGCCTCCCACGGCAGGTGCCGGCTTCGCTGCGGACGGCCGGCCCGCTCACGGAGACAGCGCCGGGCGAGATGGAGGGGGACTCCGCATGAGCGGCAGAATCGCCGTCGTCTATTACTCCGCCACGGGCAGCGTCGCTCAAATCGCCAAGGCCCTCGCGGACGGGGCCTCGGAGACCGGCGCGGAGGTGAGGCTGCGTCGCGTCCCCGAACTTGCGCCCCGGTCGGCCATCGACGCCAATCCGGCGTGGCGGGCCCACCAAGATGAGGCGGCGCGGAGCGTTCCCGAAGTGCGCCTGGACGACTTGGAGTGGGCCGCCGGCTTCGCCCTCGGCAGCCCCGCCCGCTTCGGGAACGTGTCCAGCCAGCTGAAGCAGTTCCTGGACCAGACCGGCCCGATGTGGGCGGCGGGCAAGCTCGCCGACAAGGCGGCAACCTCGTTCACTTCGGCCATCAACCAGCACGGCGGCCAGGAGTCCACCCTGCTCGCCATCAACAACACCTTTTACCATTGGGGCGCGATCATCGTGCCGCCCGGATACACCGACCAGATCCTCTATCCGGCGGGCGGGAACCCGTACGGCACATCCTTCGCCACCGGCATGCCGGCAGCGGTTCCGGGAGCGGCGACCCTTAACGCGGCCCGATACCAAGGTCGGCGCCTGGCTCAAGTCTCCCGCTGGCTGTCCGAGTTCCGAGCAGAGCGGTGGCGGCCAGCCCCCGATGTCCCGGATCCCGATGGCCGCCCGAATCGACTCGCGGGCGGAGACGCCGTGGTGCCGGCCTGACTGCACGCATGGCAGGTGTTCCCTGGGTTGAGCCACCGGCTTCGGCACAAGTCGCGGGCGTCGCCTCCCAGATGGCGGTGGCCGACCCCCATCCCGGCGAGACGGTGGTCGATCTGGGGTCAGGGACGGGCGCCGCTCTTCTGCTCTCGACCCGCCGCGTCGGCCCGCCAGGGCTGCGACCGATGATCGCGTGGGTCACCGGAAGTTATCCCCCGGGCACCGAGACAAGCCGCCGGCCGGACGCGCGAGCAACTCTGACCGCCTGGTCCGCACGGAAGCCCGGCCGCGAGCCGCCGAGGCAGAGTCGGAAACCGTTCTCAGCGGCGCGCCGATCGAGGGGCGAGCGGGCCGGTCAGTGCGCGGAACCGGGTCACCCCAGCGCACGGAGCGCCGGGATCACCCCGGTGGCGATCTGCTCCAGCTGTTCCGACCTGTCTAGCTCGGCGACTATGAAGTTGAAGGCTGAGAACCCGGCCACGACAAAGTCGTGGAGGCCGCTGGCCACCTGCTCCACTGACCCGGAGATCC
>JAKABA010000369.1 GCA_021802115.1 bacterium
GACGGCGCCGAGATCGAGACCAGCACGGCCAGCTGGGCCGCCGCCGCCTTCTGCACGATCTCGAACCCAGCTCTGCCGCTCACCACCAGGCAGCAGTCGGACAGCGGCAGGCGATCCTCCAGCAGCGCCTGCCCGACCAGCTTGTCGACCGCGTTGTGGCGGCCGACATCCTCGGCCACTGACATCTGCTGCTCACCCCAGGCGACGACGCCCGCCGCGTGGAGACCGCCGGTGGAGCTGAAGACAGGTTGGGCGGCTGCCAGTCGGCGAGGGAGCGAGAGGATCTCCTCGAGGGGCCAGGTGCGGTCGCTGACGACCGCTTCCTGGAAGCGTTGCAGCGCCTCCAGGGTGGCGCTGCCGCAGATGCCGCAGGCGCTGCTGGAGGGCAGGGTGCGCTGCCACCCGAGGCGGCCTTCAAGGACCGGTTCCTGGAGGTGGACGTCCACCAGGTTCTCCGCCCGAGGGTCAGTCTCCAGTTCCAGCGTGGACCGGGGCCAGGCCACCTGGCCGCTGGGTGCCAGCCTCACCCGCTTCACGTCCCTCAGCCGCCGGATCACCCCCTCTGAGTGCAGGAGTCCCAGTGCCAGCTCCAGATCCGACCCTGGGGTACGCATCAGGATGGCCAGCGGCTCTCGGTCAACCATCAGCTGGAGGGGCTCCTCCCGAGCCACCTCGTCGCCGGCTCGAACGCTGCGCCCGCCCTCCAGCCGGGTGATCTCAAGCCGTTGCTTCGGGCCGCGCGCAGGCGATCGGGTCTCCATCATCCCCGGATCGTACGCCCCGGGTGGCTACTCGTCGTGGGGGCAGCTGCCCACCGGCTCGCCGTGGTGGCAGCCGCAGCGGTCGACCGTCTCCTCGATCAGGAGCTGGCCGTCAGGGAACTCGAGGCGCGGGCCGGGGCTGGGATCCCCCGGAGCCAGCCGCCGGGCTCTGAGGACGTAGCAGACGCGGCCGCCGCAAACGGTCGCCGCCAGCATGTTGGGGTTTCCGGCCCGGACCAGGCGGTCCGCGGTCACAACCGAGTCCACCCGGTCGATGCGACGGTGCCCCACCGAGGTGAAGTACGAGCCAAGGCTAAGGTCCATCGGCCGGCCGGGGTCGCCGGCGAGGGCGGCTCGGACCCTAGCCGCCACCTGCCCGGCCCCGGCCCGGCTGACCCGCTGGGTGAGGGTGCCGGCGGTGTCGTCATCCCGGATGGGCACCCTGACCTGGGCCAGCAGGGGCCCGGCGTCGATCCGCTCCGCCACGCGCTGGAAGCTGATCCCGGTCTCCACCTCGCCGTTCACGATCGCCCAGTAGATCGGCTCCGGCCCGCGGTACTTCGGCAGCAGCGAGGGATGCACGTTCACCCACCCAGCCCGGGCCAGATCGAGGGCCTTGCGCTTCAGGATCTGGTCGAAGCTGGCGACCACGAACAGCTCTGCCCGGAGGCGGCCCAGGGCTACGAGCGAGTCGTAGTCGTTCACCCGGGCGAGCCGCAGCAGTGGGATCTGGAGGTGGTCGGCGATCTGGCTGAGGGCGTTCTCACCGGCGATGGCTGGATTGGCGCCCAGGCTGGTCGCGATGCCCGCCACCCGGACGCCGTCGCCCAGCAACGCCAGCAGCATGGCCAGGCTGTAGTCGGAAGGGAAGCCCAGGAAACCGACGGCCGGCAGGGACTCGTCCTGGGCCACGGTGGAGCCGGCCGCAGGGATCGGGATCCGCAGGTCCGGCACCATTCGGAACTCGGCCTTCGCCCAGAGCCACTCCTCGACCGTTCCCAACCAGGGGCTGAGCGGAGCGGTGGGCGAGGCGGCGTTCAGCTCGGGCACTGGCGACCATGGTATCGAGGCGGGTCGGCGCGGCTCGAGCAGTCCGTCACCATTTCGTTGACTCAGCGCTACGCAGAAGCGCCAGCCGGCTGTCACACTTCCAGCAAATGTCGATGGACAAGGGAAGCCTTGGGGCGCACAGCTCAGTTGATCAGGGGATCTCCGACATGGCCCAGGCGTGGATCCATCTCGCCCGCGACATGGCACCGCAGGTGCCGGAGTTGCCGGCTGTCATCGAGCAGGAGGTGGCGACCCTCTCCAACCGGGAGCTGACCGAAGAACTCCTAACCCAGATGGCCCGGTCCATCACCAGAAGGGTGGAGGAGGCCGGCCATCAGGAGCTGGCCGCCTCGCTGCTGCGGCGGATGGGCAGGGCGATTTACGAGCTGCTGCTGCTGCTCGCCACCGAGGAGGAGCTGCGGGCCATGGGGATGCTGGTACAGGCCGCCCAGGCGGCACCCCCGCCGGTTGCGGGCTGGACCGCTCCGCCCCCTCCGAGCACCCCACTGGCTCCCGAGCCGGAACCGCAGAAGGGGACTACGGCTCCTTCGTTCCAGGCCCCGCCCTCCAGCCAGCCAGCCCCGGCGGAGCTTCACAGGTTCGAGCCGGCGGTCAAGGCTCCGGCGAAGCCAGAGCACAACGGCCAGCCCGCGGGCACTGGGGCGATCGGCCCCACCGCGCGTCCGGCGTCGGCAACCAGCACGCCCCAGCCTCCGAGTCCAGCCCATGGCCCGCTACCTGAGGGGAAGGGTCCGGTCGGGCGACCCGGCGAGGGCACCATCCCCGCAGCCAAGGGGCCGGGAGTCGGTGCCTCGGCGCAGCGCACCAGCGAGGCGGATGCACCGTCACTCGGGTCGGCCGCCGCGGGTCCGACTCCAGCTTCCGCGAAGTCGCAACCGGCCACGCCGGCAGCGCAGAGTCCATCTCCCCCGGATCGATCGGTCCAGGAAGAGGGCTCGAAGGGTGCCGTCCCAAGCCCAAGAGCTGTCGTTCCCGCGGGAGGAGGAGCGGCCGCACCGGCAATTCCGACATTCCGGCCCTCCTCGGCGCCCGCCGTCCCCTCCGCGCCGACTGCGAGCGGGAGCAACCCTCCCAGGGTGCCCCCTGGCGCACCCGTCCCGAATGTGGCGGCCAGTCCGGCACGAGTTGCCCCGGTCAATGCCATGAGGCCCCCCGCTCCGGGAACCGGTCGCCCCATGGCGGCCTCGACGCCGACCAACGACGTCCCCGGGGATACCCGGTCTGCCCCCCTACCGGCGGTGGCACCGCCCGGAAAGGGGCAGAGGCCGCAGTCGTCGACGATGACCGCGGGCCAGGCCGCCAAGGTGGAACCCCCGAAAGCCCAGGCGGCCCCGGCCTCCGAGACCAAGGACGAGCCCCCCGGTGCCCCAGCCTCCGCCGATCCTTCGACGCCGGCGCAGCCGAGGTTGTCATCGGCGCCTCCTTCCGGCCCCGCGTCCGCGGCGCCGGGCGAGGCGAGAACGGACGATCTCCCACCGATTCC
>JAKABA010000064.1 GCA_021802115.1 bacterium
GAGCCTTTGCCCCCCCCCCCCCCCCCCCCCCCCGCCGCATCTGATCTAGGCCGGCGGCAAGTCCGTGGAGGGTTCACATCTACTAGTAGCTTACTTGCAAGGTCGTCTGATCGCTACAGACGACCTGCCTCGACCCCCGCGAATCCGGCCACATCGGGAAAGAGTGAATCCGAATTGATCCCGAACGTTTGCTCGAGGGCTCCGAGAAGATCCAACTTCAGGCCGCTGTTTATCAAGATTGCGACACCGCGTGGCGTACTCGGCTGACCAGGTTTGGGCTCGGGCTCTGACTCAAAGTACTTTTCCCAATCGTATGGGTCAGTTGCCAGACCGGAGAGTATTCCCAAAGGACTATCGGAGCTTTCAGACTTGCCGAAGATGAATCTTCCGCGTTGCGCCGCGATCCGCGGGTCAACCAGAGGGGGGACGTACAAGCCGAGGCTCTTCGCCCTGAGTGACTTCTTCAGGGTGGCCCATTCGCCCATTTCATTTGTATCGAACTTGGAAACTCTACTCGGCTTGGAGTCGATCGCAACTACGACACCATCTGAGTTGGGAGAGTGGCGGCAGGCGAAGTACAGTGCGACGAAAGGGTCGGTGGTTACATCGAGCAGGGGGGTGGGTGCCCCATAGTGCTGTAACAGGGCAAGCAACGCCAAGTCGCCGAGGTGGGGATCCACGACTTGAGCCCGATGAGCACGTGCTCGTTTGAGAAGGTCGCATGTGGGATCTGAGGCGGAAGAGCGAGCGTGAGTTGAAGCGGCGTCAACAGACGTCGGCGCCCCGCCTGCCACCAACCCCATGTGGCGGGCTTGGGTCGTCCTAACCGGGTACATCACATCGGGAATCCCACGCCATGCAAAGGACGGCGAAGTCCATGACCCCAAACGGGCGAATGCTTGAAAGATGGTGCTTCGCTTTTGAGGTCTGTATAGAAGGTTCGCCGTGTGCCATGGGGATTTGCGCCACAGCTGTTGTGTTGCAGACATTAGCGATGCACTATGGCGGACCGAAGTCTGCAGAGAACTACCGAGTGCATTTCAAGAGGAGTGTTCCCGGCCGATCACCTTCATCGAGCGAGATTTTGCTCCTCGTCGCCGGGCCCTGTCAACGACAGTACCTATGAGGGGCTTCGGTGACTTGAAGCCCGCGTCTGCCCGGTCGCGACCACTCCTTACAGGGCCGAGGCGATCTGCCTTCCGAAGTCGGCAGGGGACGCCCTTCCCCCACCCGCCGCAACTTATCGGGGTCAGCGGCTGGGGGTGGCCGGGGGCGGCCCGCTCACGAGGTGGTGGCGGCCAGGGCCCCCTTGACCTGCTCGAGCTGGGCGTCTGACAGCTGGCCCTGGAACGACTTCACCCCGCCGCGGCTGTTGGGGTGGCGGACAGCGATTACCAAGCGCTCCCGGCCGGCCACCTCGACCGGCCCCCGTAGGTGCTCCAGTACTTCCAGCCCCATGTGCTCTTGGAAGGCCCACTTGGCCACAGATCCGACCACGACCACCACTCGAGCCGGGGAGGCCGCCAGCACCCTCTCCAGATACAGAGTCGCGCAGGTGCGCAGGGCGGACCAGACCTGCGGCTCGCCAGTGCTGTTGCAGTGGACCACCTCGGTGAGTGCGTACCCCACCCCTGGTTCCACCCGCCCGGGCAGGACCTCTTCCGCCCGCGCCCTGGCCCACTCCCAGTACCGGACCGGCTTGCCCAGTTTGCCTTGGCTGTCCACCGGATACACACCCTTGGCGATACCGGGCCGCTGGCCCTCATCGAAGCCACCGTCTTCCCAGTCCAGAATTGCCTCGTCTTCGGAGTCCACGCTGGGTCCGGATGGGTCGCCAGTTGCGTCCCATCCCCCAGCCGTGCTGGAGCTCACGAAGAGGAGTGGCGCCTCGGTGAGGTGGCCGACCCACGGGTCGGGCACCCAGTGCCCCTGATGCGGTCCGCCCGGACCAAGGGCCACGTCGTAGCAGGCGAGCTGGTACCCGCCTTCCTTCAGGCACGCGGCCAAGATCGGGCAGCGCATGATCTCGATGGCCAGTTCTCGAGGTGCGCCGCTCAGATGGCTGGGCCTGCTGATCCCTCCCGCTGCGACCACACCTTGGCGCCGCTCCGCAGGAACCAGAGGGCAGGCGACCACATTTGTTCCCACCATGCAGACCCGACCCAGGGCACGGGATCACGGCTGGCACATCCCACAGTCCTGCGCCCCACCCCGCATTCGACTCGGGCGAAGCCGCTCAGCTCCGCCCGGTGCTCCGCGCAGTGCTTGATGAAGTCCTCGGTCAAGAACTCGCCCTTGCTCGGCAATCCGAGGATCCTCGGACAGGTCGCCGATGCAGGATCAGGCACTCCCAGGTGGGGTTGCGATCGGTGTTCAGAACAAACCTTCCCGGGTGCTGGGCCAGCCATACGAGGTGCCCACGGTCATCGTCGATAAAGGTGGTCATTCCTCGGCCACCTGGCCGCTGCCTGCCTGTGCCTCCGTCTTGGGCCCAGGAAGCTGCCCGTCCCCTCGCGTGGGGTGGCTGGGACCACCCGGTACGGTCGCGCAACCTCAATGCCATGGTCGCCTACACATCCCCGTCACCGTCACCCTGGTCCGGGCCATCGGTGACGAGTCCCCCTTGCCCCGCCTCGTCGTATCCCCGCCCCACGAGTGACAGGACATCGTCTCGAGCGTCCGCGTTGGTACCTTGTCCTACTCGGCTCGGTTCCAAGAGCGCGTCCAATTCACCGAGAGTCCGCGGAGCGCGTCTGGCGAACACCGATCGATACAGGGACAGGTGGGGCCCGGTGCCATCGAGGAAGAGGCAAGCCAGGCTCATATCTCCGGGAACGTAGATGCGCAGCGTGTGCATCGCGCTGCTCTGGACAGATACGAGCCTGGCCACCCGTCGGGACTCAAGGGCGCGCGCCCAACTGATCAACCGCGCACCGGCCTCCCGGCTGGCCGGGGTGCCGTCCGCTTCCACCGCTCGCTGAAAGGCGTCGGCCCCATCCTCGTCGATCGTAGCGCCCCCGGCAGCGCTTGTGGCGGCGATCTCCGCCGGCCTACGCTCCGGTTCGACGCGATGGGGAACGACAACGAGTTCGCCGGCAACGCTGTAGCTTCCCACGGCCACCAGGTCAATCAGGAGGTTGGGGGCGATCCCCTCCAGGTAGCTCACGAGTCGAGGCAGTTCACGAGGAATGGCGTCCAACACCAACACCAGGCGCAATCGGCCCTCCGACAGGTTCTTGGCGACCGCCTCCCGGAACCGGGTCTCGTCAAATTGGCCTTGGGCCGCGGCGCGGCCCGCGGCTGCCAACGAGGTAAAGTCCCGGCGCCGAAGATGGTCGCCCAGAATTCGCTCCTCCAGATCGTCGTAGGCCATATGGTCCAGGAAGGCGGCGTAGGAGAGCACCTGGGCCACCACGGCGCGCCGAGCCTCCGCGTTGGAGGCGAGCTTGAGCTCGATGATGGCGAGGTCGCCGGTCGGGTCGATGGCCAGCAAGTCGGCGTATCCCGAACCCAGGTGCACTTCCCGGCCCACGATGACGAGGGGCGGGGATCCGGCAAGGGGCAGAAGTTGTGGAGCGCTTTCGACCAGATCGTGGAGCACCGCCTCCGCAGCGAAGCCCGTGGGCTCCAATACGGCCCAGCCGGCTGAAGATCTATGCCAGATGGAGGTCACGGTTCACGCGCGTCAAGGAGCTGACTGTGGGCGGCCGTCCTACTCTCCCGCTTGGGGATAGCGCCGGCGGGCCGGTGCTCAGAAATGCTGAAAGTACTCCGCATCCACCTCCACCTCTTCAACTTGGCGTGAAGTCACTCCGAGCCGGTACTCCTTGAGGAGGTCGCACAGCCGATCACCGTCGATAAGGTCAATTGGCGGCGCCCCGTCCCTGGTCGACTCGTCCCGGGCGTCGGATGTAAAGCTCCCTGTGGTGATCAGGAGCCCCTTGTCACCCCGGCCCGCCATCGCGCCCCGGAAGTTGCGCACCGCTGACGAGCCAACGCTTCCCTGATAGCGCTTGCACTGGAAGAACACCGGAAAGCTGAGCAACGACACCCGGTACACGCCGAGGCCGTCGATACCTCCGTCACCGCTTCGGCCGGTCACGGTCACGCTGACGAAGCCGGCCTCTCGGAGCAGGCGCTGGGACAAACGCTCAAATGCCGCTGGATCCATCTTTGTCAGCACCGCCAGCAGCACGTCCTTCCAGGAGACATGCCCCTCATTACCGGGCTCGTCGTCGTCGGTCTCCGCGACGACAGACTGCTGCCTCTTTGCGCGTCGCTCACGCCTGTATTCGACACTCCTCTTCTGAATGAGTGCCAGCACCGCCGCCGCGCCCGAGGAATCGCGGTCGTCAACCTCCAGCAATCGCTGTCCGGCAGGAGTCAGAGCCCAGACGCCTCGGTTACTATTGTCAAGTAGCCCGATGCGCTTCAGCGATGTCCGGGCCCATGCAAGGCGGTATTCGATCTCCGTTCTCGGACCGTTCTTGTGAAGGACGGAGCGCTGAGCTTCGTCGAATCCCACAAGGGCGATGACCGCTTCTGGGATCTCGTCGTTGGCGGCCGATCCCCCCAGCCGGCGGACAACCTGCAGGGTGGGCCACAGCAGCTCCCGATGGGTGGGTAGCCTGGGGGTGGCCATGATCGGATCATTGTGGGCGGTAGAGGCGGGTCTCGTCCATCCCCCCCCCGCAGTGGGACCCAACGGCTGGGCACGTACCCGGACCGCCCGTCGCATGACGGCCCCCCCGGTTGGCTAGTGAGCGACAACTGGAGGGGAAGGCGTTCCCCTACCGCCCTTGATGCAGACACCCGGATCCACGGCGACGTCGTAGCAGGCGAGGCGGTACCCGCTCTCCTCCAGGCACGCGGCCAAGATCGGGCAGCACATGATCTCAACGGCCAGCTCTCGGGGTGCGCCGCTCAGATGGCTGGGCATGCCCGCCCCTCCCGCTGCGAGGATTGGCTCAGGGAAACCATGCCGCTACCTCCCGGGCAAGCCTACGCCTGTTCCTGCGGTACTGTTCCACGCGGCCCGCGAAGGCAGGGCTGGGGTGGGGGAATCCGAGAAGACAGCGGTCCTCCTCCACGAGATTCAGGTCGATCAGGAGTTCGACGGCATCCTGGACCGCCCTCCCCAGGGGGATGACCAGGGCATCGCGCACCATCCCAAGCTGGGCTCCAAGACTGGCCACGACCAGAGATCGGAGCAGGGGAGTCTTGGTGAGAGGCGGCCTATGGCCGGTGTAGTTCTGGCCGCGGAAGAAGACCGGGTAGCTGATGGCGGAGACACAGGCGACGAGCCGGTGGTGGCTGGTGAAGAGCTGCTCAGTGGAGTCAAGGTCCAGCCCATCGTGGAGACCGATGCCATCGAGCATGCAGACCAGATTGCGGCGCATCGGTCCCGAGAACGCGGCCACCTTGTTCGCCCGGCGCAGGGAGGCATTGTTCGACAGCCCCGCCAGCAGGCACCGCCGGGCCTCGGCGATTGCCTGGGTCGCCTGGTATCGGCCAGGGGTTATGCCCACGAGCACCACGTGGGCTGCCCGATTGACCCAGTCCACGGGCGCATAGCTGACCCGAATCCCGCTGCGCTCCATCAGCTTCAGCCGTGGGCTCACAGCGGCCGGGGCCCTCGGACTGAGCAGAACATCGCGGTAAGAGGAGAGACACCAGCTCCGCTCCATCGGCGAGTCATCCAGCAGGCCGTGTGCGTCTGCCCAGGCTACCGGGCAGACGTGATCGGTCGGGTCGGGCCTGATCGGCGTCCTTAACCCCCCCCATGGCGGTCGGTCGGTGACGCACCCCATCTCCAGGGTCGCCATCTTCACGAGCCTGTCGATTATGGCTCCCCCGTTGCCGTTTTCATACCCTGATGGCAGCTGTCGGCGGAGAAGGCCCGAGCGAGCATCCCATAGGCAACCAGTGACGGCCGCTTGCCGGGTCCGAGCAGCTACGCCCCGTTTTGTGTGGTGTCGCCACCGGTCGCGGCGAGTTCCACGTACCTACAGAGCCCGTTCACAAGGCGCAGCTGGCCCACCGTGTGGCAGCGCGTCCGGAGCAGCGCCGGGGACCCGACTATGACCGAAAGCGCCTCGGCGCGTGAGACCGCGACGTTGAGCCGCTCCCGGCTGAAGAGGAAATCCAGACCACGAGGGGTGTCGTCAGCGCTCGACGTGGTGAGCGAGACGATCACCACCGCCGCCTCCTGGCCCTGGAAGCGATCGACGGTCCCCACCCGGGTGCCGGCGGGAAGGTTCTTTACCAGCAGCGCGACCTGAGCGTTGAAGGGAGCCACCACCAGGATGTCATCTAGCCCGATGGGTCGCTCGGCACCGCGCCGGTCGACCCAGGTCCGGCGCAGCAGATCCCCCACGATCTCCGCTACGGCCTCCGCCTCCTCGGTGGACGAGGCCGCGTTGCCCTGATGCTCCGCGGGAGCCCAGCGCAGACCGGACCCAGAGAGCCAACCCGACCCCAGGACCGTCTGGAGCTCACACCCGGCAAGGGATTGCAGGCGCCCCTGGTAGTAGATCTCCGAGATGTACTGGCAGATGGCGGGGTGCAGGCGGTGGGTGTGGTCCAGAAAGACGCCCAGGGTAGGTGGCATGGTGTCAGCATCTTCGAGGACGTGCTCCAGGGCGGAAACCCCGGCTCCCTCGGGATGCGTGCCCTGAGAGGGCTGGGAGAGCTGGCGCGGATCGCCCACCAGCACCAGGTTGCGCGCGGAGGTGGCTACGGCGCAGACATTGGCCAAAGAGAGCTGGCCCGCCTCGTCGACCACCAGATAGTCGAGGCGCTGGTCCAGCTCAGGCCTGGAGAAGACCCAGGCCGTTCCCCCAATCACCTTGACGCCATCGTCGAGATCAACCAGTAGTCCGGCCACGTCGCCTCGTCGTGTCACCCCGGGGTCGGTGGCCACCTGACCGGGATCAGCCTTCTGAGAGGCTCGGAGCTTAAGCCCCTGATGCCTGGCTTCGGTCAGCACCGCCTCCAGCAGGTGCGAGATCACGGCGTGGCTGTTGGCCGTGATCCCCACGGTGTGACCGGACGCCGCCAGCTCGACCACCATCTTTGCCGCGGTGCTGGTCTTGCCCGACCCCGGGGGCCCCTGGATGGCCAGACACCCCGCGTCCAGGGCCGTGGCCAGCCTCACCGCCCCCACGTCGGCAGCCTCACCCGCAGCCAGCAGGCCCTCCTGATCGACCCGACCCCTCAGCCGTGGCGGTCTTCGCAGCAACAGATCGCGCACGCAGCGGTAGGGACCGGGTCCGTCAATCCCGTGCTCGACCACGGACCGGGCGAGCCTGAGGAGAGCCTCCCGCTGATCCGAGGTGCTGTAGGGATCTCCGGGGATGAGGTGGCTGGGATGGGGCGCTCCGGATCGCCTGCCTCGCTTGAGATCGAGGGTCCCCTCGACCGGATCGATACCTACCAGGCTGCCCGGGCTGGAAGCTTTCACACCCTGCTCCATCGCCAGCCGCTCGGCCTCGGGATCCTTGACTGTCTCTCCGGGCGAGAGCTTGTGCGGCTGCTCGGGGTCAAACCGGTAGCGATGCACCACGGACTGCTTCACCGGTTCGACCTCGCCCTCATAGACGAGACCGGCGATGGCGTCTGAGTCAGCCCACAGGTCGTCGGCGTCGGAGTTCAGGACGCGCTGGAAGAACTGCCACCAGATCGGCTTGGCCTCCCGGCGGTACCATTCGAGAAGATTCGCCAGCAAACGGGTGGCGACGGCCAGTGCCCCGTCCGACCCGTCCGCCCCAGCATCCAGCAGGGCCTTCAGCTGATCTGTCTCCGACTCGTAGTCGTCCGGGACTCCCTCGATCTCCCGGTCAGGGGATAGGGGTCTGGGAGGAGCGGTCCCAAATGCCTGCTCATACTCACGGCGCCGAACTTCCAACCAGTCTCGGAGGCGGCGGGTGGAGTCACAATCCACCCGGTTGTAGGCTTCCAGCTCGTCCAGGATGGTCTGATCGCCCGACTCCAGCCACCTCTCGTATTCCTCTATGGAGGAGCCGGCATCGGTGATCGCCTCGGTGCGAGGTGGCATGTAAAGCGACTCCAGCTTCTTTAACGAATAGGACGGGGTTCCGACACACACGCCCTGCCTCACCACCTGGTAGAGGTCGACCAGCACCCGGCCGCGCAGGAGGTCATCGACCTCCCTCTCCCTGGTTCCATGGCGCCCCATGAGCCGCTTGAGGGCTGCGGGCTCATAGGGGGCGTAGTGGTAGACGTGCAACCCGGGACATCGCGTGCGTGACTCGACCACGAAGTCAATAAAGTCCTCGAACGCCAACTTCTCGGAGGCCTCGTCGTGGGCCCAGAAAGCTCGGTACTCGAACTCTCCTTCGGCATTCGCCCAGCCCACCCCGAGCAGGTATTCCAGGCCACTGGGGTCCACGAACGGATCGCCCTCTATGTCGAAGAAGAGGTCTCCCCCATCCGGCTGCGGGAGGGCGGCCAGCCCCGGGCCCGGCTCGGTGGTCGGCAGCAGCTGGTACGGCGGCGGCTCGAGGGGGTTGAGCCGCCGGGTGACCAAGAGACCTGCCTGCCTGCGGAGCTTCTCAAGCGCCGGGGTGGAGATCCCAGGAACCCTGGTCCCCGTGAAGGCGGCGAGTCCGGTGACCGTCGAGATCGAGGCCCCTTCGATGAGCCGGCGACGCTGTTCCGTGGACAGGCCGGGGACCAGGCAGAGGTGATCGTCGGCCGCTCGCCAGGCGTCACATCGCTCCCGCCACCAGCAGACGGCACAGTGCTCAACGGGATTGGGGTAGGTGGCCTTTCGTTCGGCCAGAGCCTGTTGGAACTGAGCCTTGGCGCTACGAAAGTAGGCGCTGAACTCGACCAGACGGAGCGCCTCCCGCCGATGATCGCCGAGTACGACGTGGGCCAGCTCGGGAGTTCGTCCCTGCAACCTGGCCAGTTGCTCGGCGTAGGAGCACAGTTGCAGAACCGCTCCCGGCCGAACGTGGTGAGCGAGCTTGGTGTCCTCGGGCTCATAGGAGTAAGGGCCGAGGGAGCTCGGGGTCTCCACGCGGCTCAGAAAGTCGGCGTAGCCGACCCATGCCACCGGCCCATGGCTGTCGTCGAAGAAGGCCGCCTGATAGATCGCGTCCGCCCCAGTCGCCAGGGCTGCCATGGTCGCTTGGACCCTCGCGGCTCGGTTGATCCCGGCGTCTATCGCCATGACCTCTTGGCCCCGCATCTCCAGGGAGAGCCGATATGAGCGCTCGTGCGCAAGCCCACGGCGCTGCGCGGCTGTCTCCTCGACACCTTCCATTCGCGGCTCTGCCAATTCCCGCGAGATCACCCGCAGTGATAGGTCGGTGAGATGCGGACACTCCAGGAAGTTGACCAGGTCAGTCGGACCAACCACCAGCTGGCCGTCGCTGTGATGCACTGCGCCTCCCCTGAACCGGAAGCGTCCGGGGTACGTCGCAGATGCTACGGCCTTCCCAACCGGGCGCGCCCCGCCCCCAGCCGCCTGCTTCCAGTTCGCCATTGTCAGACCCCAATGCCACCACCGCCCCCATCTTCTCCATGGACTTGGCTCTCTCCTGCCGTAACTGATCTGGGGCGGCGGAGAAGGGTGTCTGGGCCCCGGCGGAGCGGGTTCGGCAGCCTGAGCTGTCGAGTGATCTTCCCTGCCCGAGATGGGGCCAGGTACCAAGGGACTTTGTCCGCGACGGCTGGGTCGGCTCTGGCCAAGGGCCCATGGGGCTGGCAGCCCCCATCCCGTTGCGGCCGGTTCATACCCGGGAATGTGAATGTTCTATCTGTGATATAATCCGATCATGAATGATCAACCACCGTCCGCTCCGCAACGAGGAACTGGCTTGGCGTTCGTCCAGCACTGGGATTGGGTGGCCGAGAAGGGCCTCATGCCACCGGCCACGGCTCGCGCCTATCGAGCTGCCGTGTCCCAGATCCTCAAGATAGACCATGGTTGGGAGGACCTCGAAGTGCAAGGGCTCGATGTCGACGCCCTCATCTCGCGCTTCCGAAACCTGTCGTCTCTCTCCCCGACCAGCCTCAGCACCTACGAGTCCCGATTCCGTTCGGCCCTGGCCTCATACGTCAGCTATCTTGATAACCCGGCCTCGTACCAACCCCGGGGACGCAGGAACCCCTCACGCGGGGATCGGACACGGCCAAAGGGCAAGGGGATGGAAGAGCCGGAGGCTGGTCCTGAAGAGGCCGCTGGGCCGTTCCCTGACCCGCCCACCGCTGCTGCCAGATTGGTCGTGTATCCGTTCCCGGTGCGACAGGACCTGTTCGCCGAGCTCAAGTTGCCGGCTGACCTCTCCTTGGAGGAGGCGCGCCGACTGGCTCGGTTCCTGGAGGCCGTCGCCCTGACCGACGCCGCAAGTAGTGGCGAGTAGCTCCTCCAGCGAAGACTCCCGTCAGGCCCGCAGGCAGTGGCGCTTCTACCGCACCGCCAGCGGAAAGGAGCCGGTCCGGGACTTCCTCTGGGACCGGCACCTGCCCGACGAGGATGCGGCCGCGATCGCCTCGGTCATGACCGAGGTGCGCCACGCGGGCCGGGCACATCCCGACGTCAACCACCTTCGGGGCGACATCTGGCAGATCGAAATCACTGGACGCACCGCCATCTACAGGCTCTTCTTCGCAGAGGAAGGCCGCTACCACCAGGTTCTCCTGGCCCTGGTCGTGGTCAACAAGAAGTGGCAGAAGGCGAAGGGCCGCCACATCGAGCTGGCCGAGCAACGACTGGCAGACTGGCGGGAGAGAGGGTCACGGCGGGCGCCGTCTCGGTCGACCACGGCACCGCCGCCCAAGTGATGTGCGAGCCCGAGCCACCATATCGTGGAAGATATGGTACCATCGTCACGCGATGGCCAAGAGAGACGACCTGGACGCCTTCATCGCTGCCCGCACCGCGATGAATCCCGACTTCCCCGAGCTGCTGCAAGCTGAGTTGGAGACCCGCCGATTGGTCCTTGAACTGGCTGCCGAGCGGGAACGGCAGGGCCTCAGCCAGGAGCGGGTCGCGGCTGCTCTGGGTACCAAGCAGCCCAACGTGGCTCGTCTCGAGCGTGGTGGAGTAGATCCCAAGCACAGCAGCTTGGTCCGCTACGCCAGCCTCCTCGGACGGCGGATCACTCTGGAGCCGCTGGAGCCGGTACCGACCCAGCCGGTTGGTGCCGAGCGCGGCGCACAGGGCTCTCCAGTCGGCTGACGGCCCGGCTTGGGGGGCAGTGCCGAGACCTCACCCATCCAACGGTCCCCTTCCGTCCTCCGCCGCGACTCCGGGGATGCAGCGGCCGAGAATGGGCACGGAGCGGTTGGTGTTGCCCTTGCCTCAGTGGCGGTTCAAGGACGTCAAGGTCTTGTCCTGACCTTGATCGGTAGATAGGGAGCCCGCTCAGGTTCCGATGCCGGAGACACAGATGCAGCTGGCGAAGTTGGCCGAGCTATGCTCACCACTTTGCGGGCCCTCAGCGTACGCCACCACCTAGACCGCGCTGCGAGCACAGATGTAGGTGGCCGCTTAACCAGAATGCGCACTCCAGGACGCGGTCTCATTCAATCGGAACGCCCTGCGCTGGCAGGCGCACCTGCTGGCTCGGGGAGAAGTGGCGCTGGTTGCGGCCATCCTGGTCGGCGCCTCCAGCCTGGTCATCACCAACTGGTTGGCGTGGGCCGCCAGCAGAGGTACATTTGGGGCATGGGAACCGAGATGGCGACCGATCAAGCAGGCGAATCAGGATCAGCAACGACGCCGACCATGGCCGCGGTCGATGCCCCGCCCATACTTCCGGCGGGGCTGCCGCACCCGGTCGGTCCCCGGCTCATGGTCGAGAAGGGCCCCTTCTCGACCAAGACGGTGGTGGTTTACCCAGGCGGCACGCAAGCCCATGAGGCCGGCCCCAGCGACTGAGCGCTGAGCCAGGCGGCCAGACCAGCCTTGGTTGAGGCCAGGCAAGCGATCGGGTCCAGACCCGCCACCGCCCCCATCGTTCTTGATGGCGCTGGTGGGATAGAAGTCGGGAGCCGGCCGGCACCCCGGGGCGGGTCCCCACAGCGGAGCCTGGCAGGTCATCCAACCTTCTGTGGTGCAACGTAGTAGTATGTAGGTGTGCCTCGGCTGGATTGGAGCAAGCGTGCCGAGTATGTGCGCTCGCGCCACGGCGTCGAACCAGCATGGGCCGACGAGGCTGTCGAAGACGACCACGCCGTCTGGCTGACCCCGGACCCGGCAAGTCGTAGTGGCCGATCGGTGAGGGTGGTCGGGTACTCGATCACGGCGCGGGAGGTGCTCACCGTGATCTTGGTGGCCGCGGATGTTGATGTGACGGAGCGCCCCGCTGGTGACTGGTGGGGCAGCAACGCCTGGGTGGCCAGCCCGCGAGACCGACGTCTCTACGGGAAGGAGGACTGATGAGCAAGAAGAGCAAGAAGATCGACGAGGTGCTGGCCGAGGAGGGTGCTGCGGCGGAGAACTACGAGATCCCGGGCGCGCTGCCTGAGAATGTCGAGGTCAGCCGCCCCAACCTGGGACGGCCCACCGTGGTCTCGGTACGGCTGTCGGCTAACGAGTACGCTCGCCTGCAGCGCGCCGCCGAGCAGGCGAACCTTCCCGTCTCCACGCTTATTCGCATCTGGACGCTCGATCGGGCACGCGTCGAGGCTGAGGGAGGGGCTGCCAGTTTGGCGCAGCGCCTCGCCCGACTGGAGCGGGCCGTCTTCCAACGCTCCGCGTGAACGAACGAACAGCGGGACACGGAGTCGACTCCGAGTCCCGCCCCGGTTGGGTTGCTGGTGGCCCGGCGCCGGCCGCCCATCTCACCCACTGGAGCATAGGCAGCAGCGTTCGAAGTCGAATGGGATGGTCGCTGCGCTACTCCACAGTTCATACGCCGGGGCGGAGAACCCAGGGTCGATGACCCGGCCCACCACCACCGCCGCCACCACCTGGGCGCCGGCCACGGCCAGCGCCGACGCCGCGCTCTGCAGCGCGGCTCCCGTGGTGAAGGTGTCGTCGAGGAGGAGGAGGTGTCGCCCACGCACGTCCTCGGTGACCATGAAGGCCCGCCCACCGGCCTGGTTGTGCCGGACATCCCCTGCTCCTCTGGCGAGCAGGGGATGGCATTGGTCCCGCAGCCAAGGGGAGAGCTGGATCGCCCTATCCAGCGGGTGGGGCAGCGGCCGATTGCGGCTGCAAGGCACGGTGGTCGCCACCTCCCAGGCCGCACCTGCGGCCCTTGCCACACAGTCGCCGTGGCGAGAGAGGAACCGGGTCAGCAAGGCGGCCACGATAAGCGAGAACTGGGCCCGGACGCCGGGGTCGGGGTTGTCCTCGTATCCCCGCAGAACGTGATGTAACTGACCCCCGATCTGGTACAGCGAGATGGGGACCACGGTCGGTACCGGGTGGGCGACTTGTCCGTAGGTCTCAGCGCAACTGAAGCAGCGCCGATAGCCGACGTTTGGTGCCCCGTGGCAGATATCGCATACCCCGTCGGAGACCAAGGGCACGGTGGCGAGGTACCCTGCCGCCGAGTCGGTTACGCCCTGAGCGGTGAGCAAGAGCCGTCACCGGAGCGTCAACCGTGCCGGCGGCACCGCCACCTCAGCAACTGCCTGCAAGATCTCGGAGACCGAATCCACCACCCTCACCCCCGGCCGTTGCGAGTAGCGCTGGGCCCACTCCTGCTCCAGGACCAGCGGCCGCACCAGAAAGAGTCGCTTCCCGTGCTCTAGCGCCAGGCGGGCCTGCAGCCTGGCTCCACTGGTGGCGGACGCCTCGACGACCACCGTGCCGATCGCCATCCCGCTCATCACCGCGTTGCGCATCGGGAAGGAGAAGCGGGTGGGCCCCGATCCCGGCATGAACTGGGAGACCAGGGCTCCTCCTGAGGCGACGATCTCCCCGGCCAAGGCCCCGTGCTCTGGTGGGTAGACCCGATCAATCCCCGTGCCCATGACAGCGATCGTCCGACCCCGAGCCGTCAGGGCTGCTCCATGGGCCGCCGCGTCTATCCCCCGCGCCATCCCAGAGAGGACTGTGATGCCATGGCCGGCCAGCCTGGTGGAGATCAGGCGCGCCAACTCCAGGCCGCGCTCCGAAGCCTTGCGGGTGCCCACCACCGCGATCGCCCGAGCATCCTGCTCCTGCAGTTCCCCTTTCACGAACAGAAACGGAGGGCGATTGTAGATCTGCCGCAGATTGACGGGATAGTCCTGGTCCAGCACGGTCACCACCCGCACCCCAGCTGCTTGCTGGCCCTCGATGACGGCCCGGTAGCGGTCGACATCCGCGGGTGTCACGCGCTCGACCAGGGCGGCGAGCTCCCCCTCCGCCAGCAGCTCGAACCCGGACCAATCCCGATCCAGGATGTGGACGGCACTGCCCGCATCCTCAATCAGAGACGCGGTCCTGTGCCACGGGCCCTTCGTGGCAGCTGCCAGCGCCAGCACCGCCGCCGCCTCATCGAGCTGGACCGGTGACGTTGTCACGAACATACGTACTATCCTATCGCTGGACCGTGTCCCCTGCCCCTAGCGGAGTCCGCCATCGGCAGCTCCCTGGGCGGCACCTTCCACTGAGCATATGTCGGCCCGGCCAAAATGGAAAGAGTCGGACTGCCGACGCAGCCGCTTCGGAGCACCCGTCTCACCCACCAGACGGCTCACGGACTGCTCCCGCCCCCATCTTCTCCATGGACTTGACTCTCTCCCGCCGCAAGTGATCTGGGACTGCGGACCGGCCAAGAAGGTGACGCCAAAGTGCCTGGTCCCGCGGAACGCCGCCCGCTTCTCGTGCCGTCTGGTGGAAGCTCCGCTGAGCCGCGATCGGTCCTGCCTGAGGCATTACCCAGCGCCACCTGGAGCCCCTTCAGCTCACGCTAAGCAAGCTTATCGTCAGAGCCAACATGAGTTCTAGGTTCCCCACCGGCTGGAACTAGTTGGGGGGACCCGAGTTCTCTGGCCCCTACTCTCCGGCGATCCCGGCTGCGGGCGCTGGCGTGGTTCCAGTGGCGATCAGCACAGCGATGGCTGGGACCGGAACCCGCCACCGACCGAGGTGAGCAATTTGGTCCACCGGTCTTCATCCGAACCACCTTTGTTCCAGCATCATGATGTATGATGGTTTGATGCGGACTACAGTGAACCTTCCCGAAGACCTTCACCGGGTGGCCACGTCGCTGGCCCGCGACCGCGATCAGAGCCTGAGTCAGACCGTGAGTGACCTGCTGCGAAAGGCACTCGGCCCCGAGATCGACGGCGAGCAGGTAACCCAAGACCCCGCCACTGGTTTGCCGCTGGTGCGGCTCGGCCACCTGGTGACCACCGAGATGGTGCGCGCGGCGACCGACGAGGAGTGACCCACCTCCTGGACAGCAACGTCCTGGTTGCGCTGGCAGTCCTTGACCACGTCCATCACGGCGCCGCTGCCCGGTGGTGGAGCGCCACGGAAGAGCCGTTCGCAACCTGTCCCATCACCCAGGGTGCCTTGATCCGCCTGCTCATGCGTGAAGGACTGGACGCCAGCGCGGCCAAGCGAGTCCTCGGCCTGCTGACCGGCCATGGGCGCCACACCTTCTGGCCCGATGACATCGGCTACGGCTCGATCGACCTGAGCCGGGTGCTCGGCCACGCCCAGGTCACCGACGCCTACCTGGCCGCCCTGGCCCGGCAGCGGCAGGCGAAGCTCGCCACCTTCGACCGGGGCCTGGCCAGGGACGCACCCGATGTGGTGACGCTGATCCCGGTCACCTGATCGCAGCCCTCGCCCGGGGTGAGGTACCGGTAGTTGGTCCCGGACTCTAGAACGCGAGACGAGCCGCCCACAAGCTCCAAAAGGACATCCTTGGGGAACACAGGATCAAGCCAGTCCTCGGGGTCGCTGGCGGTAGCGGTTGGGGGACCACCTTTGGGGAACGCCGCCGGGTGCCCCCATCTTTCTTGATGACGCTGGTGGGATAGAAGTCGGGAGCCGGCCGGCACCCCGGGGCGGGTCCCCACCGCGGAGCCTGGCAGATCGTCCAACCTTCTGTGGTGCAACGTAGTAGTATGTAGGTGTGCACCGGCTGGATTGGAGCAAGCGTGCCGAGCATGTGCGCTCGCGCCACGGCGTCGAACCAGCATGGCCGACGAGGCTGTCGAAGACGACCACGCCGTCTGGCTGACCCCGGACCCGGCGAGTCGTAGTGGCCGATCGGGGAGGGTGATCGGGTACTCGATCACGGCGCGGGAGGCGCTCTCCGTGATCTTGGTGGCCGCGGATGTTGATGTGACGGAGCGCCCCGCTGGTGACTGGTGGGGGAGCAACGCCTGGGTGGCCAGCCCGCGAGACCGACGTCTCTACGGGAAGGAGGACTGATGAGCAAGAAGAGCAAGAAGATCGACGAGGTGCTGGCCGAGGAGGGTGCTGCGGCGGAGAACTACGAGATCCCGGGCGCGCTGCCTGAGAATGTCGAGGTCAGCCGCCCCAACCTGGGACGGCCCACCGTGGTCTCGGTACGGCTGTCGGCTAACGAGTACGCTCGCCTGCAGCGCGCCGCCGAGCAGGCGAACCTTCCCGTCTCCACGCTTATTCGCATCTGGACGCTCGATCGGGCACGCGTCGAGGCTGAGGGAGGGGCTGCCAGTTTGGCGCAGCGCCTCGCCCGACTGGAGCGGGCCGTCTTCCAACGCTCCGCGTGAACGAACGAACAGCGGGACACGGAGTCGACTCCGAGTCCCGCCCCGGTTGGGTTGCTGGTGGCCCGGCGCCGGCCGCCCATCTCACCCACTGGAGCATAGGCAGCAGCGTTCGAAGTCGAATGGGATGGTCGCTGCGCTACCCAAGCACGAGGCGCCGGCGGTGCTGGCGCTGGTGAAGACGATCTTCGCCCAGCCCAACCAGGAAGCCACCAAGGAGGCGGTGGCTCAGGTTCTGGAGCGGCTCGAGCCCACAGTCCCCAAGGCGGCTGCGATGTTGCGACAGGCCGAGCCTGAGATCCTGGCCCACCTCGCCTTCCCTCGGGAGCACCACGGATCCATCAGCTCCACCAATGCCATCGAGCGCGTCAATGCCGAGGTTGATCGCAGAGCCAAGGTGGTGGGAATCTTCCCCAACTCAGGCTCTTTGCTGCGGCTGGCGACCGCGGTTCTCCAAGAGCAGCACGACGAGTGGCAGGACGGCAAGCGCCACTTCTCCCAGGTCTCATGGATGCAGCTTCGAGGCGACGGCCAGAAACTGCTCACCAACCCTCTAAGCGCTGGGCTGGCTGCCTGATGAACTGCCTCCAGTCCCTCTCCCCAATTTGCACCAATCGAAGGGACTTGACTCACCCGCTCCACCGATCCCGCCAGGGGTTGGCAGCAGCTGGCGGGAAAGTGAGCAGGAGTGCCCATGAGAGCGGTTTAGTGAACTGGGAAAATGTTGGCGAGTGTGACTGGCGGGTCGGGCTGTGGGTGACTTCTGTTGAGGGGGCCCCCGGGCGACTGCCGGCGGGACGTTCCTGGTGTGAAAGATCGGATCGCCCCGGCGTCACGGCTCCGGCCGGCG
>JAKABA010000065.1 GCA_021802115.1 bacterium
GTCCCGCTCCAGCACCCCCCCGGGCCGGTGGGGCGGGTGAGTGGGCCGGGCCAAGACCCGAGCCGCCCTCGAGGCGGCGGTTGCCGCGCATCAACCGGCGCTTGTACCGGCGGCTCCGGCCGACGACCATCCGGAGTTCAGCCGGCGACCTTCGGGGCCGCAACCGCGTGCCCGCGGGCACCCGGCACGGGTCGAACGTCTTGCCGGGAGAGAGGGCCAGCGGGTGGCCGCTGAGACCTTCCACCCTCCATGCTCCCGGTGGCCCACCGCGCGAGCCGGGCCAGCCTGGTGCGCCAGACGGACGGCCCCCTGCGGTTCAGAGGCGCGTGCCGCTCACCCACAGCTCCTCGAACTTGTCCTGGGGGAGCGGCCGCGACATGAGATACCCCTGGGCCACGTCGCATCCCAGCTTCTCCAAGGCAGTTCGCTGAGGTTCGGTCTCCACCCCCTCCGCCGCCACCGAAAGACCTACCGAGTGGGCGAGGTGGATCAGGCCTCCGACGATGGCCTCGTCCTTGGGGTTTTCGGTGATCCCGTCGATGAACGACTTGTCGATCTTGAGCTCCTGCAGCTGGAAGCGCTTGAGATGGGACACCGAGGAGTATCCGGTGCCGAAGTCGTCCACCGATATGGCGACCCCCAGCTCTCGCAACGCGGCGATCCCGGAGATCGCGGTCAGGGAGTCGGCCAGGACCGCCGTCTCGGTGATCTCGACGCAGAGCTGGGTGGCTGGGAGGCCGGCTTCCTCCAGGACGTCGGCCACCTGTTGAGCCAGGTTCGGCGTCTGCAGCTGGCGGGCGGAGAAGTTGACCGAGATCGAGAAGCCGGCGCCCTGGCGGAGGTTGCGCCACCTTTGCGCCGCCTGGCAGGCCTCCCTCAGAACCCACGCTCCGATCTCGTGGATCGCCCCGGTCTCCTCGGCCAAGGGTATGAACTCAAGCGGGGGCACCATGCCCCGGACGGGGTGGTTCCACCGCACCAACGCCTCCGCGCCCACGATCGCACCGGTCGCGAGGGCGACGACCGGTTGGTAGTGGACCACCAGCTGCCCGCGTCGCAGCGCACCGTGGAGCTCGGCCTCCAATCTGACGCGGTCGCCGAAGACGTGCCGCATGTCGGCGCTGAAGCGCATGGCGTGCCTGCCCCCGGTTGACTTGGCGTGGTACATCGCGATGTCGGCATCGCGGAGCAGCACCTCAGCGACCTGGGCCTCGTCCTCATTGATGACGACGCCGATGCTGGCGGTGACCACGATCTCGCGCGCCTGGATCAGGACCGGAACCTCCACCGCGGCCGTGAGCCGCTCCGCCATCGCCATGGCTGCGGCTTCGGAGTCGAGGTCCTCGCACAGGATGACAAACTCGTCGCCGCCGACTCGGGCCACGGTGTCGGTGGGGCGAAGGGCGTTGGTGAGGCGCATGGCGATAGCCCGCAGCACCTCGTCGCCAACCGCATGGCCCATGCTGTCGTTGACCACCTTGAAGCGGTCGATGTCCACGAACATGATCGCCATCGGCCGGTGATCGCGGCGCATGCGCTCCAGGCTGAGCCCGACCCTGTCGAGGAGCAGGACCCGGTTGGGCAGGCCCGTGAGGGAGTCGTGGAGGGCCTGCCTCTGCATCGCCGCCTCCGCCTCCGACCTAGCCACGGCGGCGCCCAGGACGTTGGCGACGCCCTCTGCGAAGTTGATCTCGTCGGGGGAGAACCTCTGCACCTTAGTGGTGAACGCGGCCAGGACTCCGTAGTACCTGTCGCCGGTCCAGATCGGGACCCCGAGCGCAGACCTGACATGGAAGTCGCGCTTCAGAGCGGTTGCATCGAAGCGAGCCTCGGATCTGCTGTCGGCGACGATCACGGCAGATCCCGAGGCCAGGGTGAATCCGGCTAAGGACCGCGATCCCCCGGGGATCAGGGCTCCTCCCACCACACCGGGTCCCCAGCCCACTCCGGCGGCCACGAGGTAGGAGTTATGGGTGGGGTTCCAGCGCAGCACCGAGGCCTTGTCCGCGGCTAAATGTTGGGCCAGCAGAGAGGTGGCGGCGTCGCCGAGGGCCTTGATGTCTGGGCTCTCCAGCGCCTGCCGCCCGAGCTCGGCGACCGCGGCCTGCTGGGCGGTGCGCCGATCCGCCAGCACCTCGGCCCGGCGCTGACCGGTGATGTCCTGGGCCTGCCAGACGATGTACGTCTCCCGCGAGGAGGACTCCGGCATGGAGTTGGCGGAAACCAGAACTCGGCGCGACTCGCCGCGGGCCGTGGTCAGCCCCAGCTCGAACAGCGCGACTTCGCCCTTGTCTCCCCGGCACAAGGGCTCGGACTTGCGCCGGACCTCGCCCCTCTGGCGCGCCTGTACGAACTTGAGCAGGCTGGTTTGCACCAGGGCCTCATCGGCACCCTGCAGAAGGTCACACATCGCCCGATTCAGTTGCAGCATGGTCAGGCGCATGTCGGTTATGCAGATCGCGATGCTGCTGTGTTGGAACACCCGCTGGAAGCGGGCCAGCTGGTCGGCAACCTCCCGAGCCGCGCTCTCTTCGCGAGCGCGCAGGTCGAATGTCTCCCAGGCGAAGGCGAGAGTCTGAGCCAGTCGCTCCAGCAGCTCGGTGGTCTCGGAGTCGAAGAAGTGGGGACGAGACGCATAGACCACCAGCACCCCGACCGGGGTTTCGCCGTGGCGCAGGGAGAAGGCGGCCACGCCCCGGAATCCGACCGCGCTCGCCCGGGACCGCCAGGGGTCGAACCGAGGATCGTCCGTGATGTCCTGGAACACAGCCGGGTGCCCTGTGCGGACCGCCAACCCCACTGGGCCGTGGCCCTCGGGGAGGTCCTCCCGGATCGAGGTACTGAGGGATTGCAGATACTCCTCGCGAGAACCCCAGTGGGCGTCGGGCGCGACGGTTCCGTCAACCCGGATTCTGCCGACCCACGCCATCTGCAGGCCGCCTCGCTCCACCGCGATCCGGCAGGTCCTCTCCCATAGCTCCGGAACGGTGCCGCCGCGCAGCATCGCCTCACTGCTCTCGGCCAACGCCAGTTGGATCTGGCTGAGCTGTAGTAACTGCCGCCTGAGCTCCTCCTCCTGGGTCGCGTCCTCGGCCTGGGTCAACACACAAAGAGGCTCTCCCCGGGGATCCCTCAGCAGGATGGTCGTGATCCGGCACCAGACCGATGTCCGGTCCGGTCGGAGGTAGCGCTTGGCGACGCTGCGGGCCGGCCGCCCGCGTCTCGCCTGCCGAGATGCGATCTGGCTCGCCCTGCGGTCGTCGGGGTGGGTGAGCTCGAGGATGTGGGTGCCGAGGAGCTCTTCGGGGGCCCGTTGGAGCAGCTCGCAGTAGGCGGCGTTGACCCGCTTGATCAGGTGATCGAAGCCGATCACGGCCATCGGCAGGGTCGCCTGCTCGAACAGCTCGCCCAGGATCGTGTCCATCTCTCTGTCGGTGGGCTGGCGGCTCGGATCCACTTGGCGCGCTGGGCTGGGAATGGACATGGTCTTCATGCGGAGTCTAGGTTGGCTCCGCCCCGGATCATGTGATGTTCGGGTAGCGGCCTCGTGACGGCGGCTCCTGGGTGTCCCTGACGGCGCGCAGCCGGCGGCTGACGGTCCAATCTGCCAGCCCGCCCCGGCAGGTCCGCTAGGCACCTCCTCTGCCGGATTGGCATGGTCCAAGTACCGTTCCATGAACCGGAGGCACCGCTGTCCACCTGGTGCCTTGGTGCTGGCGCCGATCTCGGGAGCTTGCGAGCCGCCGGACAGCAGGCGGTGGAGAGGGCTGTCATCGGCGCTCGGGCACACCGGCCTCCATCCGGGGATACGCGACGATGCTGGTGAAGCTCCTCATGGCAGGCGTAGCGGCAGGCGGCAGGGAGTTTCAATCCACCGGCGTGACCATCGAGACAGTAGGGCTGATCCAGGAAGCCGACATCAGCGGCGTCAAGCTGTTCGAGGTCGATGACTACGGAGGTGTCGATGACCCCACGCTGGGCACGTTGGGGATTAGGCCCGTGGGCTGGGGTCCTGACGCGCAACGTTGTCGAGGTCGGCGCGAAGCTTGGTCAACTCCGTGTGTGGAGCGCCGCGGAACATGGCGATAGCAGCATCGGCAGGCACGAAGTGGCGTCTCCGAAGGGGAGTCAACTCTCCGACGGGAACACCATTCCTGGTGACTACGAAGGCCTCGCCCCGGTCCAATGCCCTCATGATCTCGCCACTTTCGTTCCGAAGCTGCCGTTGAGTGATGGCTCGTGCCATGGGGTGATCGTAGCCCACTGGCGAACTGATGCTCCGGTGACCCTTGGTGTCTGTGCCACTCACGACCGGCTCAGCCGGAACAATGCCGCAGCCCGTCTGGACGTTCCGACTGAGGCCGCCTGACCACCATGTGAAAGTCAAAAAGTCCACCGACTCCCTCCGCCGGGATGCTGCGCTGGCTGCCCAGAGCCGTTTGGAAGGTGCATCCGAAACCGATAGGGTGTCAAATCCGCTGGCGGAGCCACAAAAACGGTCCGGCCGATCTAAAAAACCAGGACCAATGAAGGCCTTGTGAAGGTCTTGGTCGGGAAGGGCGGATTCGAACCGCCGACCTCACGGTCCCGAACCGTGCACTCTAACCTGACTGAGCTACTTCCCGCGAGGACCCAGTATACCGGCGAGCAAACTGGCCAACCTGGGCTCCCTAGACTGATGGACGATGTCGATCTATCTCATCCGCCACGGCGCCACCCCCTGGACCGACTCCCATCGTCACACCGGCGCCACCGACGTGGACCTGACCGCTGAAGGCGAGCGGCAGGCGCTCTCTCTGGCCTCCAGGCTGGCGGGGGTGGAGTTCCGCCGGGTGGTGGCGAGCCCGCTCCGGCGCGCTCGGCACACCGCTGAGCTCGCCGGCTTCGGTGATCGGCTCGAGATAGCTCCGCTGCTGCGAGAGTTCGATTACGGGGAGTACGAGGGTTTGACCACTGCGCAGATCGAGGCCATCGACCCGGGATGGGATCTCTGGCGCGACGGGTGTCCCGGCGGGGAGACTCCCCAGCGGGCCCGGGATCGCGCCGAGGCGCTCCTGGCCGAACTGGCGCTGCCGGCGGAGGACGACTCGGCGCTGTTCGGTCACGGTCACATCCTGCGCGCGGTGACCTGTGCCTATCTTGGGGTGCCGATCGGGTTCTGCCGTCACCTGGTCCTGACCGTGGCGTCGGTCTCGGTCCTGGGGAAAGAGCACGGAGTGCCCGCGATCGCGAGCTGGGACCTGACCTGAGCCTCAGGCCAGACGGGGCTGCCTGACCAGGTCCAGCAGCAGTGCCGGGCGCCTGCCCAGCTCGCCCGCCGTCCGCGCCACCGCGAACTCGTAGACCGGTGAGACCCGCATCGGCCTCGGGAAGACCGTCTTGGCGGACCGCAGCCAGACCCGCAGGCCCCGGTGGGCGGCCTCGTGGGCGGGGCTCCAGCGGATCCGGTAGTGGCGCCGGATCACCTCCGGGAGGAGCCCCGCGGTGATGAACCCGGTCAGCTCCGCCAGCCCCTTTGGTCCGCGCATGCCCAGGCGGGGCACCAGGATCACGTCTGCGACGGACCGCGAGCCCGCTCCCGGCAGGGCGACACCTGACTCGATTTGGGTCTTGATCCAGCCGCGCATGTCGGCCACTCCCCGCCAGCCCGTGCCCTCGGCTACCCCCATGATCTTGATCACCGCGTCCCACTCGCGGACGAAGCGATCGCGCTGGCGCTGGCTGAGCCCTCCGATCATCTGGTCGTGGGTGTCGAGCATCGAGTCCACCAGGGTGCCGTGCACCCAGAGCAGGAGGTCGCGATCGCGGGCCTGATAGGCAGCCCCAGCGGACCAGCGTGTGGTGGCGTGATCGGCCGGGAGGGTGCCCTCGACCTTGCGATGCATCCGGTTCACCTGCCTGGTAGCCGCCAGGGCCTCCTCCCGCGTCCCGAAGACCACGCTGGTCACCCAGGCCACGGTGCGCTGAAAGCGTCCCACCGGATCGGAGGTGAAGTCGCTATGGTCCAGGGCTCCCTGCGCCACCAGGGGATGGGCCACCTGCATCAGCAGCGCGCGCGAGGCCCCCAGCAGCAGCATCGGTTCCCGCATCACCCGCCAGGTGACGGTCCCGGGGCCGAACAGCCCGGGGTCGGTCTCGGTGGACGAGATCGGAAACGGCCCGGGCGGGGGCAACCCCGAAGCCAGCAACCAGAGCAGGTCAGAGCGGGTGGGCACCTTCACTTGCACTTCTTCAGGGTATATCCCTGCCACCGCCGGCCCCGGCGGCTGAACTCGGACTCTGCCGACGCGTCGATCCGCGCCCGGGGCCGGGCTGGCTCTCCGCTGGCCTGCCCCCTTCGAACCGGAGCGGACCTGGGCACACGCTTGACGCGATCGCCCGCCATCCCTAAGGTCACCTGCATGCCGAAGGCTGGGCTGGAGGGGATTCTGCAACCGTTCTTGTTCCTGATGGGACACTGGCAGGGGCGTGGGGTCGGCCTCTGGGATCCGGGCAGCCGCTTCGAGTACCGGGAAGACCTCCAGCTGGAACCCATCCCGGACCGTGCCCTGATCCGGTTCACGCAACGCACGGTGGAGGTTCCCTCCGGCTCTCTCAGTCACTCCGAACTGGGTTTCCTGCGGCTCTTCGAGGACGGTGAGGCGGAGCTCGTGGTGGCGATCCCGGCCGGATACACCGAGATCCACCGGGGCCGGTTGGCGGGTCAGTCGCTGCACCTTGAGCTGATCCAGTTGGGGGTTGCTCCTCGGGCGCGGCCACTGAGCCGGACCCGCCGGAGCCTGGAGGTCCGTGGCAGCCATCTCCACCACCGCATCGACATCGCGGTCGGCGAAGGCGCGCCGGTCGCTCATGTGGCCTCCAGCCTGGAGAGGCTGTCCGCGTGAGCCCGGCGAGAATGCCCAGGGCGGCCCGGGCGGGCGCGGATGGCTGAAGCCCCGTCGCGCAGCCAGGCGCTGCGACTGGACGACGAGGATCCGATCGGCTGGGCCCGCGACCGCTTCCTGGTCCCCTCGGACCGGCCCATCTATCTGGACGGCAACTCCCTCGGCATGCTGCCCCGGCGTTCCCTGGAGCGGGTCGAGTCACTGCTGCGGGAGGAGTGGGGCCAGGGGCTGGTGCGATCCTGGGATTCCTGGATCCAGCTGCCCGCGCGGGTCGGCGATCTCCTGGGCGAGGCGCTTCTGGGAGCGGCCCCGGGGCAGACGGTGGTCAGTGACGCCACCACCGTGAACCTCTACAAGCTGGCCAGCGCGGCGCTGGACGCCCGTCCCGGGCGTTCCACCATCATCTCCGACCGCGCCAACTTCCCCACCGACCGGTATCTCCTCGAGGGGCTGGCGAGAGCCCGGGGGATGACCCTCCGGCTGGTCGACTTCCCTGAGGTGGACGGCCCCAGCGCGGCGGCCCTGGCGCCCCACCTGGACTCGGACACCGCCCTGGTTAGCCTGTCGCACGTCGACTACCGCTCCGGGGCGCTGGCGGACATGGGCAGCATCAATCAGGCGGTTCATGAGGTGGGAGCTCTGGCGCTCTGGGATCTCTGTCATTCCGTCGGCGCGGTGCCGGTGGCGCTGGATCGGGCCGGTACCGACCTGGCGGCCGGCTGCACCTACAAGTACCTGAACGGCGGACCGGGCTCGCCGGCCTTTCTGTACGTGCGCAGTGAGTTGCAGCGGTCCCTGCGGCAGCCGATCTGGGGCTGGTTCGGTCAGGTGGACCAGTTCGCCATGGGCCAGGGCTACAACCCGGTCGAGGGGATGGCCCGATTCCTGAGCGGCACTCCTCAGGTCGTGGGCATAGCCCTGGTGGAGGAGGGCGCCCGGCTGCTGGCGGAGATCGGGATCGACCGAATCCGGGCGAAGAGCATCGGCCTCACCGGATTCCTCATCGACTGCTTCACCGCCTGGCTCGCCCCCCTGGGATTCGAGCTGATGACCCCGGGAGACCCTGGGCGCCGGGGGTCCCAGGTTTGCCTCGGCCACCCGGATGCCCGCCTGATCTGCCGCTCCCTGATCGAGGAGGGGTCGGTGGTGGCTGACTTCCGGGCCCCCGACCGGCTCCGGCTCGGACTGGCCGCCCCCACCACCAGGTTCGTCGACGTCCACGACGCCGCTTGGCGCATCAAGGAGGTGGCGGAGTCCGGGACCTACCTGGTGGACAAGCGGCCGCCTGCTCTTGGCAGCTGACCGAGCGTCCGTCAGCCGGGCGGTGCGAGGAACGGCTGGAGGAAGTCCAGAGCCTGGGCGGTCAGCGCCACGTCCTGCTCCACCACCATGGCACTGTGGCCCGCGGGGTAGTGATGGAAGGTGACGGGCTTGCCCAGCTCCCGCATCCGCTGGACGTAGACCTCCACCTGGTGGTAGGGACAGCGGCTGTCGTTCTCCCCGGCCTGGATCAGAACCGGGGCCCGCACCCGGTCCAGGTAGGTCATCGGTGAGCGCTCTCTGAAGAGCTCCGGGACCTCCAGCGGATCCCCCCCGAACAGGGCGCGGTCCATCGCCTGCAACGGCTCGGACTCCTCGAAGAAGGCGAGCTCGTAGTCGGCCACCGGGACCCTGGCCACCCCCGCCGCGAAAAGCTCCGGATGCCGGCCGAGTCCCAGCAGGGTGATGTAGCCTCCCCAGGAGGCACCCATCAGCACGATCCGTCCGGGGTCGGCGAGACCACGGGCAACCAGGTCGGCGACTCCGTGGACCACGTCCTCGACCTCCGGGAATCCCGGGTTGCCGTTGAGCAGGTCCATGTGCTCCCGTCCGTAGCCGGTGCTGCCGCGGTAGTTGGGAGCGGCCACCAGCAGGCCGTGGTCCACCAGGGCGGCCATCGCGGGGGAGTACGAGTCGTCCAGATGGGAGTGCGGGCCCCCGTGCACCCAAATCACGGTGGGATGTGGAGCCGGGCTGTTGGGTATGGCCAGGAAGCCGTGGATCGATCGCCCACCCTCGGTCTCGAAGCGCCAGCTCCGCAGCGCCGCCGCCCGTGGCGGCCGCCGCCCCGGGACCCGCATGACCTCATGCCCGTCGGGCAGTTCCAGCAGCCGGCCGGGTCGGGCCGCGCTGCCGCAGAGGGCCCAGATCCTCCCGTCGGGACGCACCGCGGCCTGGATGGTGCCGGTCGGCGCTGTCACCCGAGTCACCCGCATGTCATCCAGGCGGAGGCGCCAGAGGCGATGCCGACCCGCCAGGAGCTGCCGGAGCAGAAGCTCGTGGCCATCGGGAAACCAGTCGACCGCCTCAACCTCGCCACGAAGACCGGTCGGCAGCGCGCGGAGCCGGCGCTGCCGGGGCCACCAGAGGTAGGGGCGCGTGTGCCCCGGCTGGTCATCGTTCACGGCCACGCACGGCGCATCGGCGCCCGGCTGGAATCCTGCCGCGCTCAGGTGACGGGACCGCTTGGCCTCCAGCTCCCCGACCAGGCTGCCGTCTTCCGCGTCCAGCACCTTGAGGTCTGGGTGGATGGAGTCACCTTGGTCGGCGCTGGTGATGAGCGCGTAGCGGTCATCGAGACTCATGGCCACCGCCATCGTCTCCTGGGGCTGGTGCAGGATTCGCCGGTGATCCCCGTTGGTGCCGGTGACGAAGACCGAGAAGCCCGAGTTGTCAGCGAGCCCCACCAGGGCTCGCCTGCCCCCCCACACCAGGCCGCACTCCCAGCTGGGCGGAGCTCCCGGGATGAGCTCCGCCGCCCCTCCACTGGGGAAGCGCTCGATCCGCCAGTGGCCCAGCTCATCCCCGGTCTCGTCGTCAAACCAGATCACATGTTCGCCGTCAGGGCTGATGTCAGCACTGCGGTTGCCAACGGCTCCCTTGGTCAGGCGCCGGTGCCTGCCCACCGCCATATCCCACGTCCAGCCCTGCCAGCTACCCCCTCGGGAGGAGCTGTACACCACCCGTTCCGGCTGCTCCCGGGCCCATCTGGGCATGTCCAGCCTCGGCCCGCGAAAGCGGCGCTCCCAAAGTGGGATCGGTGCCGTTCCGGACGCCGCATCCGACCGAGCAGCCATGAGTCACCTCCCAACTCCTTGTCAAGCAGCCGTGGCGCCGGTCACCGGCCCGGACCGCGACCCAAGTCCCGGGAAGAAGTTTAGGAAGTGACCGCGCCGGCCGGCGGGGGAGCCGACATCCTGGCCCGATGAGGTCGCCCGGAGATCCAGAAGAATCCGCCCACCGCGGCCAGCACGTAGGCCAGGTAGACGATCACCTGGAGCCCGGTCGGCTGGGCGGCGTAGCCGAGGAAGGTGTGCAGGATGTCGCCCAGAGCTCCCGCCTCACCCACCACCGCCGAGCTGTTCCAGAGCGGGTGGCTCAAGACCGGGAGCCAGCCCAGCTGCTGAAGATTCTCGACCGCATCCGCCAGCAGGCCGGCCGCGAACAGCATCAGCAGGGTGCCGACCACCTGGAAGAACCTGCCCAGGTTGAGGCGGTGCCCCAAGCGGTAGATGGCGACGGCGATCATGAGCGCTCCCAGCGCACCCAGAACCGCGCCCAGGGCGGCGGCCGGGATCGAGGCGGCGAAGTTGGCATGGGCGGTGGACGCGGCGAAGAAGATCGCGAGGGTGAAGACGACCGTCTCCAGCCCCTCCCGGCCGACCGCCTGAAAGGCGACCAGGGCCAGGCTCCAGCGCGCTCCCCTGCCCATCGCGGAGTCGGCCTTGGCCCGCAACTCGGCGGACAGTGACCGGGCGTGCGAGTGCATCCAGAAGGTCATGTAGGTCAGGACGGCGGAGGCCAGCAGAAACGTGCCGGTCTCGAAGATCGTCTGCACCCGCGAACCCTCGTAGGTGTGGATCACGAGGAAGGCCGCGGCTCCGCCGCCGAAGGCCAAGACCAGGGCTGCGGCGACTCCGAGGTAGACGTCCTGGAAGTGCTGGCGGTGACCGCTGCGGGCCAGATAGGCCAGCAGGATGGCCACGATCATGCTCGCTTCCACACCTTCGCGTAGGAAAATGACGAAGGTGGGCAGCAACCGTGGATCCTCCTCGAGCAGATACCAACAAAGGCGGTGCGGCCAGCGGTTAGCCTCGGCGCACCGGATGCTTAGCAGAGCCTAAGACTAGAGGGCTAAATCCGTGCCGTCAAGTCGGAATTCGGTGCCGGACCTGTCAGCGGTCTCCGCCCGCTACCTCGAGGCGATCTACTACATGGCCCATGAGGGGGAGCCCGTCCGACCGTCGCGGCTGGCGGAGTGGTTGGGCGTTCAGGCTCCCACCGTCACCGGGGTGGTCCAGCGCATGCGTGACCGCGGCTACCTGGTCATCCAGCCCGATCGCAGCCTGTCCCTGACCGAAGTGGGGGAGGCGGCGGCCGCCGACATCGTGCGCCGGCACCGGGTGGTGGAGCGTTGGCTGGCGGATGAGATGGGCCTCGATTGGGCGGCGGCCGATCATGAGGCCGGCCGCATCGCCCAGTTCTTCTCAGCTGACCTGGTGGGCCGGCTCTTCGAGCGGCTGGGGAGACCGACCACCTGTCCCCACGGCAACGAGATCCCCGGCGCCGGCTGTCCCCCGCGGGAGCTGGTCTCCCTGGCCGAGCTTGGCCCCGGAGTGGTGGCGCCGATCGCGCGCATCTCGGAGGTGGCCGAGCACGAGGCGCCGCAGCTGCTGCGCCTGCTCGACCAGGAGGGCCTGCACCTGGGGGAGATGGTCGGCGTGCATCGTTCCGCCGGTGCCGGCGCCATCACCGTGGCCCGCGCCCGCCGTCACACCTCCCTTGGCCTGGCGGCCGCCCGCGCGGTGTGGGTCGATGTCAGTCAGAGTCTTCCGGAGGTTCGAAGGGGGCGTGCAGCCGGTGCAGAAACTCCACGTACTCAGCCTCCGGAAGCCATTCCTCGGTTCTGAGTTCGCCACTTCGAAACCATGCGTAGCTCATCGCGACCGCTCCTCCCAGGAGGACGAAGGCCGCCAGGTTGGCAAGCGAAAAGCTCCTGGTGAAAACGGGGACAACCACGAGCCCGATTCCGACGGCGGCGTAGACCGCCCAGACCGCGCGTTCGGTGCGGGTGAGCCGGGGCACTGGTGGAATCGCCTGCTCGCCGTCGTCTTCCGGGGGTCCCTCGGGTGGGGAGGTCACCTCCGCATCCTAACGATCCTGCGGCCATGCGTGGGGCTCGCCCGAGCAGGGCGCTGAGGCTGCTTCATTCCGAGAAACTTCTTCTATTCTTCAAGCTTGACTTGACATATTGTGCTGAATTGAGGAAAGATGTGCGCGTGGCAAACGAAGAAGCGATCCAGGAGCTCCTGAAGCAGGTGGCGGCGGGAACGATATCCCCGGAGGAGGCGGCCGCTCGGGTGGCCCAGATGCAGCAGACGGCCGTCGCACTCCAAGAGCAACCGGTGGGCAGGATCCGGGTGACCGGGCTGGTGCATCCGACCAAGATCGTTGGCGATCCCCAGATCAAGGACGCGGTGGTGCAGGGACCCCACCGCGCCGCCCGTGATGGCGACGCCATGGTGATAACCGGGATGCCCTCGGACGAGGACGGCGGCTGGTTCTCCTTCCGCTGGCCGGACCGGCTTCCGTTCGGGCAGGGCGCGTCCGGTGGCCCGCTGCGGCCGGTTCTGATCCGCATGAACCCCGGTCTTCCCTTGGAGGTGGAGATGGCCGCGGGGCTACTCACGGTGGAGGGGGTCCGGGGCCCCATCCGGGCGGACATCCAGGCCGGCAGCGCCAAGGTGGAGGGCTTCTCCCAGCCCATCGACCTCAACGTCACCTGGGGCACCGTGTCGGTGCGTGGTCTTTTGGACGCGGGGAGTTCCCGCATCCGGTGCGAGGCGGGCACGGTCAAGGTCCGGCTGGAGGCCGGGTCCAGCGTCAGGGTGGTGGCGCGCAGCACCCTGGGCAAGATCTCGCTTCCGGGTGACCCCCCCGGCTTGGTCGAGGGGTGGACGATGGGCGGCGAGGTGCACGAGAAGGTGATCGGGGCCGGGACCGCGCGCCTGGACATAGAAGCCACCACCGGGGCGGTATGGGTGGAGGAGGGGTGATCGAGCGGCGGCCACCCCGGGCGTGCCCGGTGTGCGGGGAGATCCTGCGCGTGACCCGCCTCAGCTGTCGCGAGTGCGGCACCGAGCTGTCGGGTGACTTCGAATCATGTGAGTTCTGCTCCCTGAGCGCCGACGACCGCGCGGTGCTGAAGATATTTCTCAGCTCGCGGGGCAACATGAAGGCGCTCGAGCGCCAGCTCGGAGTCAGCTATCCCACCGCTCGAGCCCGCCTCGACGCGGTCCTCAACCGCCTGGGCATCGACCTGGGTCCAGCACCGGCGCCGGAGAGCCCCCTGGATCTGCTGCAGGCGGTCGCCCGCGGCGATGTGGATGTCGCCGACGCCGCCCGGAGGCTCCTGGAGCAGTCCTGACCGGACGGGATCAACGAAAGCCGTAGAGGCCCTCGTGGAAGTCCCCGGTCGTGGACCACCGCTGGATGACCCGGTCGACCACCTCGTCGTCGATGACCTCCACCCCGTCCTGGCGGGCGTTCCCCTCCACGGCCTCCAGGACCTGTCCCTTGACGAAGTCCGGGATCCGCTCGAAGCGGCGGAGCGCGGCATCGGTCCAGGGCAGGCCGTCCCTGTGGCGGTCCTGGATCCGGTGGGAGACCTCGCCCCACATCTGGTACTTCACCTCCATGATCTCGGGGGTGATCGTGGTCCCCAGCCCGTGCTTGTGGGCGGTCCATTCCACCCGCCACCGGGTCAGCTCCCGGCAGAACTCGGGAACCTCCGCCAGCCGCTGCTCGGCCTCCGGTGTCCAGGTGAACTGCGGCAGGTTCCCTCGGTCGCTGAGGGGATGGCCGTAGCCGAGCTTCTTGCCCAGGCTCTGGATGAAAGCGCTGCCGATCTCGTCCACACCCTTGCGCTGGGCGCGCTGCTCGGCCGCCCTGACCGCCATCTCCTGCGCCCGTTCGGGGGCCAGGTGGCTGCGGGGCGCCCCCTCCCTCGCTCTGCGCATCGCCTCGACGTGAGCCTCCATGTCCCACCCGGCCGAGGCGTGGTCATGAGGCACCGGACACTGGCCCTGGGCTCCTCCGGGCCCGCCGGCAGCTGAATCCGCCGCCGCGCCGGGGAAGGGGCACCTGGGCCCGTCCTGCTCCGTCACGACCGTCCCTCCTCCTGGGCGCGAACCGGCTCCAGCAGCCCGGGACAGCCCCCGTCCGACTCTCCCGCGTTGGCCGCGGCCACCTGCTCCAGGGCGGTGCGCAGGTGGTCCATCGACTCTGAGTCTAGGACATCGCCGAAATGCGCTCCCACCGAGCGCAGATGGTCGCGCGAAGCGGCCCTCAGCCGCGAGCTCCCAGTCTCGGTCAGCACCGCGAAGGCGCCGCGGGCGTCGCTGGGACAGACCTCGCGCCTGACCAGCCCTCCGGCCTCCAGCCTCTCCACCAGCCGGGTGAGACCGCTGCGGCTCAGCAGGACCCGGTCGGCGAGCTGGGCCATCCGCAGTCGGCCGTCGGGTGCCGCGCTGAGCTGGACCAGCACGTCGTACTCGGCCAGGGGCAGGTGCTGAGTGGCCATCAGCTCGCGCTCCAGCGCCCTTACGACCAGGGTGTGAGCGCGCAGGAATGCCTGCCAGGCGGCCTGGGCTGCCGGGTTGAGGACGGGAGTGGTCTCGGTCGTCGATTGTGATTGCACAAGCAAGTACCTTAGTGGTAGGATTTAATTGTACGAGCAATTATGACTCACGGGGAGTCTTCGTGGAGCGGATTAGGAGGCAAGAGATGGCTTGGAAACTGGACATGGCTCACTCGGCGGTGGAGTTCTCAGTACGACACATGATGATCAGCACCGTCAAGGGGAACTTCAAGGAGTTCGCGGCAGACATCGACATCAACCCTGAGGATCTCACCAAGAGCTCCGTCCGGGCCGTGATCAAAGCTGCCAGTATCGACACCAGAGAGCCGCAGCGCAACGGCCACCTGGTCTCGGCCGACTTTCTCGACGTGGAGAAGTACCCCGAGATAGTCTTCCAGAGCCGTCAGGTCGAATCCCTGGGCGGGGACCGCTATCGGGTGGAGGGAGACCTGACCATCAAGGACACCACCCGCCCGGTCGGTCTCGACGTCACCTTCTTGGGGTTCCAGACCAGCCCCTACGGCGTCCGGGCAGCCGGCTTTGAGGCGACCACCAAGATCAGCCGTGAGGACTTCGGGCTCACCTGGAACGTGGCCCTGGAGACAGGGGGAGTTTTGGTGGGCGACGAGATCAGGATCTCCATCGACGCCGAGGCCAACGAGGTCGCCTGAGCCGGGGAGCCGCAGCTGGGGTTGGGCCGAGTTCGGCTCAGCCCCGGCTTCAGCCGGCCCCGGCCTTCGCCGACTCCTCCTCCTCGTCCACCACCTCCTGGAAGGCCGCCCCCGGGGCCAGCCGCTCCGGGCACAGCATCCCCTGGAGGTGGTCCGACTCGTGCTGGACGATGCGGGCGAGCCACCCTTCGAAGGAGCGCACCACGCCTCGACCGTGCACGTTGCGGTAGCGCACCGTCACTCGCTCGAACCGGCGAATCAGGCCCGCCCGTCCGGGCAGGGACAGGCAGCCCTCCATCGCGTCGACCTCGCCTGAGGCCGACAGCAGCTCGGGGTTGCAGATGGCGAACTTGCGGTCCTCGTAGACGATCACCGCGAGCTGAAGGTTGAGCCCGACCTGCGGCCCGGCCAGCCCCACCCCGCTCCACTCCTCGCAACGCACGTACATCTCGTCCACGAGCCGGCGCAGCTGGTTGTCGAAGGCTCTGACCGGCCTGGCCCGCTGGTGCAGCACCGCAGCCGGGTCTGTGACCAGATGCAGGGGCAGGGACGGCTTCATCCCCAGATCTTCTCAGGCTGTGGGTCCCCAGCACCAGCGACGAGCGAGATCGCCTCCGACTGGGTGAGCCCAGGCATTCCGGTCAACTCCCCCAACCAGGTCAGGCGGTCGCTCGCGATCCCGGGGCCGAAGGCGCGGTGGGCCAGATCCAGGGCGCGGAGGTGGGCCGTCTCGGGCCGCCGCAGACCCACGACCGCTCTGATCAGGGCAGCCTCCCGGGTCAGCTTGAAGCCGACCCCCACCAGCTTCCTGCCTCCCACCGAGAGATCGCTGAAGCCGGGGCACCACGCCCCGGCGACCTTACCCGGGATCAGCTCCAGGCCGTATCGACGAAGCCTCCGCTCAAGGGTTCCCCGGACCACGGCGAGCAGGACATCCAGCGGTCGAGCCAGCGGCTGTGGCAGACGCGCCACCATCAGCAGACTCAGCCACTCAGGGCCGCCGGGGCCGATGGTGCCTCCGATCGGGCTCAGCCTCACCTCGCCAAGGTCCGGGACCGCGCGCAGCGCCGCCAACACCCCCGGCTGGCGGGCGGTGGCGGGCCCCACCGTCACCCCGCGGGCGGTCAGGAGGGGCATGACCAGGACCTCCCCCGGCCGAGCGGGGACCAGATCGAGCGCCGCGGCACCGGCGACCACCGGGTCAGATTCGGAGCGGGGCTCGTCGAAGCGGGCGCTCCAACCGTCGGGCACCCGACCCAGCTGCTTCACCCGGGACCGGCTTCCCCCGCCTCCGCATCCATCTCGGCCGCCCGCCATCCCTGCCTTCCGGAGCCAGGTGCCAGGAGGTTGAACAGGGCCTGCAGGGACCGGCGGGCCTGCATCTCCAGGATCCCGCTCACGCCGAAGCGTCCCGCCAGGTAGCCGAGCGCTCCCCCGGGGAGATGGTAGGTGAGCTGCTGGGTGACCTCGGTCGCACTTTCGCCGACCGCGCGACACTCGATCCTCAACTCGGCGGTGGCCCCCATCGCGTGGCCCCGGCTGCTCAGCAGCGACGGGCGCTCGCAGTCGCCGATGACCCACTGGCTGTCGGCGAACTTCCCCCCCGCCACCAACCGGATGTGAAGTCTGTCGCCCGGCCGCAGGGGAGGGGACAGCGGGCCGCTGATCTCCTTGACCCCGAACATCCACGAGGGGGCGTGGCGCACGTCGGCGATGAAGTCCCAGGCGGTCTCGGGCGGCACTGGGATCACAACCCGATGGCGGACCTCAGGCATCGCCGACTGCGAACATGTCCATGTGGCGCACCGAGGATATCCCGTACGGTAGGGAGATGCGCAGGGCCGATCTCGCCGACATCCAGGAGCTCGCGGCTCTCGATCGCTTCCTGCAGTGGGATCTGGCCACCGTGAACCCCTGGGGGGTGCCGTCGCTGGCGGCGACCGGGGCTCGCCTGCTCCCGCACGCGGGCGAGGTCTGGACATCCACCACGGTGGGATTCCAGGCCAAGGTGCGCAATATCAGGCTGCACCCCCGGGTGGCGCTGCTGCGCTACCACGGCAGCGGCCCTCCGGTTCTCCTTCGCGGTGAGGCCGAGGCCCTGGAAGGAGATGGCACCGACAACCTGGCCGCCCTGTTCAGGTTGATGGGGGGGGAAGAGGGCTCCCGGCGCCTCTTCTACGAGTCGACCGTCGACTCCCGTTGGCGCCGCCTCTATCGGGAATACTGGCGCCGGATCCTGATCCGGGTCAGGGTGGTGGAGGTGGGGCTGTT